>RFZB01000158.1 GCA_009920915.1 Sphingomonadaceae bacterium
AGCTTGGTCTGAAAGCCAACCATATTCCATAATGTGCCCAGCGCGTTATCTTGCCGCAATTGCACGACGGCATAGGGCCAGCGGCCAGTTTTGGGATTGTCCAACCCAACAGGTTTCATGGGGCCATGGCGCAGCGTATCGACGCCGCGTTCGGCCATCACTTCAATCGGCATACACCCGTCGAAATAGGGGGTGTTGGCTTCCCATTCCTTGAATTCAGTCTTTTCGCCCGACAACAGGGCGGCGTGAAAGGCCAGATATTGGTCCTTATCCATCGGGCAATTGATATAATCCTTGGTATCGCCCTTGTCCCAGCGCGAGGCCATCCACGCGACGTCCATATCGATGGTTTCATGATGCACAATTGGCGCCAGCGCGTCGAAAAAGGCGAGTGCCTCTTCGCCGGTTTCGGCTGCGATGGCTACGGCAAGGGCGCTGCCCGTCAACGGCCCTGTTGCGATAATTGCTGGGCCATCGGGCAGATGATCGATCCGCTCGCGCACCAAGGTCACATTGGGGTGGTTCGCAAGTGCCGCGGTGACAGCGGCCATATAGCCATCGCGGTCCACCGCCAGCGCAGAACCCGCAGGCACGCGGTGTGCATCGGCGCTCCGCATAATCAGCGAGCCTAAGCGCCGTAATTCCTGATGAATCAGGCCAACGGCGTTGCGATCTGCATCGTCGGATCGAAAGCTGTTGGAACAGACGAGCTCGGCCAGATCATCGCTTTGGTGCGCTGCCGTCCGCTCGCCCGATCCGCGCATTTCTGACAGCCGCACCTTGATGCCTGCTTCTGCCAATTGCCAAGCTGCTTCTGATCCGGCGAGCCCGCCGCCAATAATGTGTATCTGGTGATCCATGCCGCTGCCTTTAGGCAAAGCAAAGCCAATTGGCGAGGGGCAAGCACGGCTTTTGCTGGACAGTGGTGCCTAGTCACGGCAGTCTTGTCCGCAAGGGAGAGGGTGATGACACAATCGATTTGGGCGCGGCGCGCGCTGATGGCCGCACTGATAGCGGGGATCAGCTATATGGTCCCCGTGCTGGCGCTCTGGAAGGGGCCTGCCATCATCTTGTGGAAGGGGCTGGGTGTCGGCCTGCTGGCGCTCTATGCGGCCTGCTCAGGTGCGGATCGGGACGTGCGGCAGATTGCGCTGGTGATGGCGTTCGGCGCGGCGGGCGATGTTGTGCTGGACATTGCATTCACGGCGGGCGCAGCCTTGTTCGCGCTGGGGCATTTGGTGGCGATCCACCTCTATTGGCGCAATCGGGATCAGAACGGCACGGGTCTGCATCGCATAGCAGCACTTACCTTGTTCCTTGCTGTGCCGGGGCTGTCATGGGCGCTTTCGGGGCAGTTGCCCGTTTTGGGCTATGCAGTCGTGCTGGGGGCCATGGCTGCGACAGCTTGGGCCAGCCGCTTTCCGCGGCATTGGGTTGGGCTGGGGGGCGTGTTATTTGCAGTCTCAGATTTGTTGATTTTTGCGCGGATGGGGCCATTGGCGGGCTCAATGCTCCCCCATCTATTGATTTGGCCGCTCTATTTCGGGGGCCAAGCGTTGATTGCGACAGGCGTCGTCAGGGCGCGATTACCCTGATGGGTTCTGCCGGACGCTGCAGACGGCACTGATGGGCAAGACGCCATAGACATGGGGGAATAACGCGCCGCCGCGCGTTTCTTCCCAACGGACAAACTCTGCCACAGTTGTTAGATCAATTTCCGCGATAACGAGGCCTGATTGATCAGCAAAATGCTTGGCAAGGGTTCCCGCCACCTGATCGGCTGTGGACAGGTGAATATAGCCATCGGCAAGATCAATGGGCGCGCCGTGGAACACGCCGTCCGCTTCAAATTGCGCCCATTGGGCTGCCGTTAGAATTTTAAAGGCGCGCGTCGGGTGGTCCGTCACGGCAGGATCACGGCGCGGCCAATAATCTGGCGCTGGTCCATCGCGTTTAAGGCTTTTGCGGCCTCATCAAGCGCGAAGCGGTGCGAGATATGCGGGCGCATCACGCCTTGGGCGGCCAGATCCCGTAAGGCCTGTGCCGTACGCACTGCCAAGGCCGGGTCACGCCGCGTGGCTTCACCTGCCCGCAGGCCCATCATGCTATAGCCTTTGATAAGCGCATGATTGGCTGGAAAGCTGGGGATTTCTCCGCTGGCAAAGCCAACAATCAGATACCGGCCGCCCCAGCCCAAGGTGCGCGTGGCTGTGATCGCCAAGGGTCCGCCAACGGGATCATAGACCACATCCACACCTTTACCGCCCGTTGCTGCCTTGATGGCATCAATCAGGTCAGGCTGGTCATTCAAAAAGCAGGCATCTGCGCCGACGGAACGAATGGCGGCGGCCTTTTCTGCGGTGGAGGCAAGTCCAATGACGTTGGCCCCTTTATGTTTTCCCAATTGCACGGCTGCCATGCCCACGCCACCGCCCGCACCCAGCACGAGCAATGTTTCACCGGGCTGAATGTCGGCCTTGTCATTCAGGGCGTGCCAAGCGGTGGTGGCCGAGACATACCAAGCCGCGCCTTCGGCATAGTCAAATTGATCGGGCAGGGGGATGACCGCGGCTTCTTGCGCCACAGCCTGCTCGGCAAAAGCGCCCAGCCGCACCGGTGCAATCACACGATCACCCACGGCCACAGACGTCACGCCAGAGCCAATTTCGATAACGTCGCCCGCGCTTTCCATACCGGGGACAAAGGGCAAATCCGGGCGGAACTGATATCCGCCCCGTGTCATCAGCAAATCAGGGAAATTGAGGCCCGCGGCGCGCACGCGCAGCCGCACCTCATTCGGCCCGAGGGGCGCTGGCTCTTGAATTTGGATTTCCAGAGCATCCGGGCCGTCCAGCCGCGTGCAGAGAACGGCCCGGTAGCCCATGATCAGACGCGCTCGATGATGATCGCCGGCGCCATGCCACCAGCGGCGCACATCGTGACAAGACCGCGCTTCAGATTGCGACGCTCCAGTTCATCCAGCACCGTGCCGATCAGAATAGAGCCTGTTGCGCCAATGGGATGGCCCAACGCACACGCGCCGCCATTCACATTCACCTTGCTGCGATCCAAGTTCAAATCGCGCATGAACTTTTCCGCAACAACGGCAAAAGCTTCGTTGATTTCCCACAGGTCGATATCGTC
>RFZB01000159.1 GCA_009920915.1 Sphingomonadaceae bacterium
CGCGCCAGCCGGGCCAATGCCAAGGCAGATTGGTATGTCTGGGCGGATGCCAAACCCGATGGATCTCCACCCAATAATTGGCAGTCCGTCTTTGGCGGCCCGGCATGGACCTGGGATGCGCGGCGCGGCCAATATTATATGCACAATTTCCTCTCCACTCAGCCGCAGCTCAACTGCCACAACCCGGCTGTTCAAGACGCGCTGTTGGGTATTGCGCGTTTCTGGCTAGACCGGGGCGTAGATGGCTTCCGGGTCGATGCCATTAACTTTGCGATGCACGATCCGGCCTTAAAGGATAATCCGCCCGCCCCGGCAGGCAACGGTGTGCGCACGCGGCCCTTTGATTTCCAGCTGCATGTCCATAATCAATCACACCCCGACATCCCCGATTTTCTAAAAAGGCTCCGCGCTCTGACGGACAGCTATCAAGGTATTTGCAGATGATCAGCATCTTAATAGTGCTTATGGTTTTAACTTCCTCTATGCCGATCATCTGACGCCCGCCGTAGTGCGCGAGGCATTAGAAGAATGGCCCGAGGCGGCAGGCGTTGGTTGGCCCAGCTGGGCCTTTTCAAACCATGACGCCCCCCGCTGGATCAGCCGCTGGGCGCCCAAGGGGCATGAGGCAGCCTACGCCCGCATGGTTATGGCGCTTCTGGTTGCTCTGCGTGGCAATATCATTGTCTGGCAGGGGGAAGAGCTGGGCATGACGCAAGTCGATATTGCCTTTGAAGATTTGCAAGACCCCGAAGCCATTGCCAATTGGCCACTCACCCTAAGCCGCGATGGCGCACGCACACCGCTGCCTTGGGTGGCGGACCCGCCTTATTGTGGCTTTTCTGATGCGAAGCCGTGGCTTCCGCTCGGCCCGGACCACGCCGCCTTGGCGGTGGATGTGCAAGAGGCTGATCCCCAATCGCTCCTTCATCTTACCCGGCGGCTGATCACCCTGCGCCAAGCGCATCCAGCGTTGAAGACCGGCGGATTGCAGGTGCTTGTCGCCAGCGATGATGTGCTTGTCTTCACGCGCGGCGAAGGGGCAGATCGCGTGTTGTGCGCCTTCAACATGGGCGCGGTTGAGCGGGCATGGCAGCCCGAAACAGGCAATTGGACAATTTTGGCAGAGGTGAATGGCGCCAGCCTTGGCAGTTTGCCGCCCTTTGGCGCTCTCATTGCGTCGCGCATTGGATAAAAGGATGATTGGGATGAAGCAGCTTTTTGGCCGGTTTATGGCAGTTTTGGCGTTGTGCCTCGCCCTGCCTGCATTTGCCGCACCTCTGGCCAGCGTCTCTTCCCCCGACAATAGTCTGACGGTTTCTTTCGAGATCGATAATGATGGCCGGGTGAATTACAGCGTCACGCGCAAGGGCCAGCCGCTGATCACCGCGTCCAAAATGGGTTTCCTGCTGCAAGATAGCTTTGCCATGGTGCGTGGCTTTCGCTTTGTGAGCCAAGATGCCCGCTCGGGCGAAGAAAATTGGGAACAGCCTTGGGGCGAACGGCGCTTCATTCGCGCACAGTATAACGAACTTCTCGTTCGCTTTCAGCAGACTGAGGATTTTAAGCGGCAGATGAATGTCCGCGTCCGCGTGTTCAATGATGGCCTTGGCTTCCGCTATGAAATTCCGGAGCAACCCAATTTGAAGGTAATGAAAATTGCCGAAGAGTTGACCGAATTTGCTATTGCCCAGCCCGGCACGGCTTGGTGGATCAATGGCGGGGAATGGAACCGCGAAGAACAGATTTATCAAAAGACGGCAATTGATGCAGTTTCGACGGCCTATTCACCCATCACCATGCGGTTGAACGATGGAACGCATTTGTCGTTCCACGAAGCCGCAATTGTCGACTATTCAGGCTATTGGTTGAAGCGTCAGGATGGGCAGCTTTTCCGCACCATGCTCGCGCCTTCAGGTCGGGAGGCCAAGGTCATCCGCGACACGCCCTTCTCGACACCCTGGCGGACGATCCGGATTGCTGACAGCGCCGCTGGCTTGGTGGAGAATGATCTTGAGCTCAATCTGAATGAACCCAATAAAATCGGCGATGTCAGCTGGTTTAAGCCACATAAGTATATTGGCATTTGGTGGGGTATGATCACAGGCAAATGGACATGGTCGTCTGGTCCCAACCACGGCGCCACCACCGAACGCGCCAAGCAATATATAGATTTCGCAGCTAAATATGGTTTCAAGAGCGTCCTGATTGAAGGCTGGAATAAGGGCTGGGACGGCAATTGGTTCGGCCATGGCTATTACAGCTTCACCGAAAGCTATCCCGATTTCGATTTAAAGGCCGTCACAGATTATGCTCGTAAAAAGGGTGTGCGGCTGATTGGCCATCATGAAACTGGCGGCAATATTGCGAATTATGAGGCGCAGCTCGATGATGCGATGAAGCTATATGCCAGTGTCGGCGTCAATGCGGTAAAGACAGGCTATGTCGCTGATGCTGGTGGCCTGATTGCACCGGGGGGCAAGCCCGGAGACATGGTAATGGAATGGCATGATGGCCAACGTTCGACAGTCCATCATCAAAAGGTTGTGGAAACGGCAGCCAAATATAAAATCGCGATTAACGCGCATGAGCCAGTGAAGGATAGTGGCCTGCGCCGGACTTACCCCAACTGGATTGGGCGGGAAGGGGCACGCGGCATGGAATATAATGCCTGGGGCCAATATGCGAACAGCCCGGATCATGAGCCGACCTTAGTCTACACCCGTATGCTCGCTGGGCCGATGGACTTTACGCCGGGCGTGCTCTCGCTCACTGGCGCAAATGGGGTAAAAATGGCCTCGACTTTGGCTAAGCAGCTGGGCCTCTATCTCACTCTCTATTCGCCTATTCAAATGGCAGCGGATTACCCGGAAGAACTGGCGAAATATCCGCGTGAGCTGGACTTTATCACCAAGGTCCCTGCTGACTGGTCTGAAAGCCATTTAATCGCAGGAGAGGTGGGCGATTACGCCGTCTTTGCCCGTAAGGATCGCAACAGCGCGGATTGGTATGTTGGCGGCGTCAATGATGCCGACCCGCGCGATATTGCCGCCAAGCTTGATTTTCTGGATGCAGGCCGCAGCTACACCGCGACGATTTATCGCGATGGCCCGGACGCGGATTACCGC
>RFZB01000160.1 GCA_009920915.1 Sphingomonadaceae bacterium
ACAAAGACGCCATTGCCCTTGTTTACAAAGAGTTGGAGATATTGGCCCTGATAATAAGGGTCAGCGCGTGTGCAGGCGATAAGAATATCGGGTCGACCATCGCCGGTTAGGTCTCCAACACTTAAATAATTGCTCTTGGTATTTGCAAGGCCATAGGGGCCCTCGGGCAGGCGGATGACGCGGGCGCCTTCGATGCCCTTGCCATCGGACAGGAACGCAAAGCGGCCATAGCCTTCAGCATAGGCGACCACCAAATCGTCAATGCCATCGCCATCCAAATCCCCCATGCCCGACGACATGACATACGAGAAACTGCGCGCCTCTTCCGGCATTTTTGCGCTGGCAAGCTTGAACTGGCCCTTGCCGTCATTCAGCATCAGAACTTTGTTGGTGTAGAAATCGATATGGCCGTCACCATTGACGTCGCCAATGCTCATGTCGTGGCCAAAGCTGTAGCCTTCGGGCACGCCGCCTTGCTCTTGGCCTTGGATGTTCTTGGTCGCATCCACGAGCTTGCCGCTAGGCGTGGAGAGCAGGAGCGTAATGGGTTCACGCAGGTCGGCATTGGGTGTGGGATTATTTTGTGCCCCTTGCGACATGGAGGCAATGATCAAGTCATCGCGGCCATCGCCATTAAAATCTGCCGCGTAGGCCCGGTAATTCATGTGCCGATCGGGTACGGGGCCTGAAATTATTTCATTGGCCGGCCCAAAGCTCCCATCACCACGATTGAGGAAGATTTGCGGGTAAACAGGCGTCTCTCGGAAGACAGTGTGGGGAAAGGCAACCCAGATGACCGCTAAATCTTCAAGGCCGTCGCCATTAAAGTCGCCCGTCACCATGTTATGCGCGTCGAGCGAGAAGGAGCCCGCGGGATGCGTGTCGGTAACCTTTGGATAGTAAAAGGCAGGATGCGCCTCGTTAATCACATAGGACCCAAAGCCAAATTGGGTGACTTTGAAATAGTCGGTTGCAATCTCGCCATAGGAGGAACCAATTTTTTGCGGGTCTCCGGCCTTAACGACGATGGGCTGAGAGACTTCGGCTGTCGTGCCTGCCAGTGAATAAACGGGGCTAAAGACATTGGCATGATAATATTGGAGGAGCTCGATATTGTGGAGCTCGCCACTGCCCGTAGGGCTCGAATAGGTCCAATAGCCTTGTGCAGTTTTGGTCAGCTTGGTTTGCTCGGGGTCGCTCGTTAAAATGACCAAATCTTCTCCACCCCGGCCATCGACATAATTTATCCCCCCATTTGGCCAGAAGGTGTTGTTTTTGGCGTCGCCAAGGAGCCGATCATCTTGACCCGAACCGTGGACCCCCTTGATACCGATTAAGATATCGCGGCCACCTTCCCCATCAATGGCATAGCCCGCCTCTAGGTCCACCGTCACTGGATTAAACGCCGTCCAGTAAACCGCCATGGCGACGCCGCCGCCTTCAAGCGTGTCATTGCCGAGGCCACCCACCAAATTGGTAAGGCTCGTACTTATGAGACGATCATCGCCGGCCTCGCCATAAATGTTATCGGCCGGACCAAGATTTAGGTCCCGATTGTCAATAAGGTCACTGCCGGACGTGCCGCGATATTCTGCCATCGTTTAGACAGGTTATCACGTTGAGAGTGATAGAACAGGGGTCAAAGCAGAGGCGCGATGAAATATTGCCTTCTGCCCTTGAACGCGCAGGGTTTAGGTCTGAAGCGCCCGAAATAGCTTTTACACCCAAACCTCTTTTGCAGCGCCCAGTTAGCCCGGCTATAGCACTTACTCCCCTATCCAAAGCTCATAAAGTTAAAGCCAACGGCAGTTATAGCTGACGAATAGTCTTGGACGAAACTTGTCGGGCTCAGGATATTGAGGATTTCAATGTCGTTTACGGCCCCGCTGATGGGGTCGGCATAGGATATGGCCAAGTCATCAGCGACGCCATCTCTATCCAAGTCGCGCGAACTAAAGCTGTATTGATCGGCCTTTGCGCCTGTGACGCGGATGAGATCGCCGCGCGCGAAATTGGTGATGACAACAAAGCTGTCGCGGCTGGCATCGTCTTCAAAGAGGACAGAGCCGCCTGCCCCGCTCAGCGCCACGCTTTGCTCTGTCGTCCCCACATCGAGCGAGACTTGCGTTGCATAGGGCAAGAGTGAGGCCTTGGTGGCCTCAATGCTTTGTCCCCCAATTTTAAAGGCATTGCCGTCAAAGGCGAGGCTTCGATCTCCATCGGCAAAGCGCAAGGTAAGCCCGGCTGTCCCAACCGGAATGGTCAAGCTCTGGTCACCCTTTGTAAGCTTGACAGATGAGCCGGCGCGCTGCGCGTCATAGCTTTGCGCTTCCCCACTTAAAATGATGGTGTCGCCACCCCGATTAAATGACGCGTCAAAGACGAGATCTGCGGGCCGGTCTTTGGCAAGTGCGACCACATCTGCGCCTGGCGTCCCATAGAGAAGCGCGCGTCCAGACAGGGTGATGTGGGCAGCGCCTTGCGCAAGGCTGCCGCCCAGAAGTGAGACGCGTGCAACCGCATTGGGGTCGGATAATGTGGACGGCAAAGACATATCTGGGCTCGCCGAGACGGACGCTGAGCCCGTTGCGACTATCTGGGCTCCAAGGCGAATGGCGCCCCCTGAAAATTTAAGCCCGCGCACGCCATCTTCAAAATTGAGAAAGCTCGGCGAAGCACCAACGGGAAGCGTCGCCGATAGCCCATCACTTCCAACCAGGCGAAGTGCCGAGCCTTGCCGCTCGGCCCTAAACTGATTGGCGGCCGCTTGGAAATTAACGACGTCGCCGCCGCGGTTAAAGGAGGCATCAAAACTCAATGCGCCAGCCAACACCGTGATATTTTGATATCCGGCACTGCCGGCAATGAGCCCGGTGCCGCCAACTGCCCCGGCCCAGCCGCTGGGAGCCACCAATCTGAAGGCAGGTGCGGAAAGTTGGGGGGCTTGGATCTCAATGTCTAGGATTTGGCTTGCGATTCCACCGCGCCCATCCTCGACCCTGACACTTACCCGATCGTTGCCCGATGCAGTGGTAAATGTCTGATAGGTTAAGCGATTATCAATTAGAGATACACTTCCCTTCTCGCCCCCCGATACCAAAAACTTCAG
>RFZB01000017.1 GCA_009920915.1 Sphingomonadaceae bacterium
GGGCACCCGAACGACACTGCCCGGCTCTGCCGCCATGCCGTGCGGCACCCGATAATCGAGCGGCCCCAAAGCCGGGTTGGTATGTAGGATGCGAACGCGCGCCATAGCCCCCCGATAGAGGCTCTCTCGCTTTGGGTGAAGCCGCGATTGCCTGCTACTTGGCTTGCAGCAGGCAAGCCCCCCTGCTAGGCGCCGGGGCGGATCGTTTGTCGATACACCCCACATTGCCATGAGCTTTAGGGAATTCCATGTCCGTTGACTCTGCAACTGTCCGCAAAATTGCCTCTTTGGCGCGCATTGCCGTGAGCGATGCCCAAGTGGAAGCAATGGTGCCGGAACTGAACAATATTCTTGGCTGGATTGAGCAGCTGGGTGAGGTGGATACCTCCTCCGTTGCGCCGATGACAGCCGTCATCCCCAACACGCTGCGCCTGCGCGACGATGCCGTGACCGATGGCGATGTCCGCGATGCAGTTCTCAAAAACGCGCCACAGGCCGAACATGGCTTTTTCGCCGTGCCGAAGGTGATTGAATGATGCGGGACGCAGCATTCATTCATCCCGAATTTATTTCGGGATCCATTCGCCCTGCCGGTGCAGGATCTTCATCATCGTGTTCATGGATGCTGAACCAAGTTCAGCATGACGGGGGAGCAGCATGACCAAGCTGACTGATCTGGGCATTGCGGCCCTGCGCGATGGCTTTCGGGCGGGAGATTTCTCGGCACGTGACGTCGCAATTGCGTTTAATGACGCGGTGGCTTCTGCCAAGCCACTCAACGCCTTCATTGTTGAAACGCCCGACCATGCGCTCGCTGCCGCCGATGCGGCCGATGCAGACCGCGCCTCGGGCAATCTGAAGCCGCTATCGGGCGTGCCCATTGGCATGAAGGATTTGTTCGCCACCAAAGGCGTGCAGACAACGGCCGCCAGCCATATGCTTGAAGGCTTTAAGCCCGAATATGAATCGACAGTGTCGAGCAATCTCTGGCGCGCGGGCGCGGGCATGCTTGGCAAGCTCAACCTCGATCAATTCGCCATGGGCTCGTCCAACGAGACAAGCTATTTCGGCAATGTGATTTCGCCATGGCGCCGCAATAACGGCGATACGGCCGCACTCGCGCCGGGTGGTTCGTCAGGCGGATCGTCTGCTGCCATTGCCGCCCGCATTGTCCCAGGGGCGACAGGCACTGACACGGGCGGCTCCATCCGTCAGCCTGCCGCCTTTACAGGCATTTCGGGCATTAAGCCGACATATGGTCGCTGCTCGCGCTGGGGGGTCGTAGCGTTCGCCTCCTCGCTTGATCAGGCGGGGCCAATGGCGCGCGATGTGCGCGATTGCGCGATCCTTCTGGAAAATATGGCAGGCTTTGATGCGAAGGATTCCACTTCGCTGGATCTGCCCGTGCCCAATTGGGAAGCCGCCCTCTCGTCCGACTTAAAGGGCAAGCGCGTTGGGATCCCCAAGGAATATCGCGTCGATGGGATGCCCGCTGAAATTGAAGCTTTGTGGGAACAGGGCATTGCGTGGCTGAAGGATGCAGGGGCAGAGATTGTCTCGGTCTCTCTGCCGCACACCAAATATGCGCTGCCCGCTTATTACATCATTGCCCCGGCAGAAGCCTCCTCCAACCTCGCGCGCTATGATGGCGTCCGCTATGGTCTGCGGGACCTGCCCGATGGCGCGAACTTGCAAGACATGTACGCCGCCACCCGCGCCGCTGGCTTTGGCGATGAAGTAAAGCGCCGGATTATGATTGGCACTTATGTGCTGTCAGCAGGCTTTTACGATGCCTATTATACGCAGGCCCAAAAGGTCCGCACGCTGATTGCGCAGGATTTTGATAAGGCTTGGGAAAGCTGTGATCTTCTCCTGACGCCAACAGCGCCCAGTGCCGCTTTTGGCTTGGGCGAAAAGAGCGCCGATCCGCTCGCCATGTATCTGAACGACGTGTTCACTGTGCCGACATCGCTGGCGGGCCTGCCGGCCATGTCGGTGCCCGGTGGGTTGGATGCTTTGGGCTTGCCTTTGGGCCTTCAGGTCATTGGCAAGGCGCTGGATGAACAATCTGTCCTCAATGCCAGCCTCGCGCTGGAAGAACGCGCCGGCTTTACCGCGCGTCCGGACAAGTGGTGGTAAGATGAGCAACTATCGTTTTCAGGGCGCCACGGGCGAATGGGAAGTGGTGATTGGGCTGGAAGTCCATGCGCAGGTCGTCTCACAGGCCAAGCTGTTTTCCGGCGCGGCAACTGCCTTCGGCGCAGAGCCCAACACGCAAGTCTCGCTGGTGGACGCAGCCATGCCGGGGATGTTGCCCGTGCCCAATAAGGAATGCATCCGCCAAGCGGTGCGTACCGGCCTTGCCATCAACGCTGAGATCAACCGCTGGAGCCGGTTTGACCGCAAGAATTATTTCTATGCGGATTTGCCCCAAGGTTATCAGATTTCGCAGCTATACCACCCGCTGGTGGGCGAAGGATATCTGGACATTGATGCCGATGAGAAGGCGGGCATTGCCGAAGCCAAGCGCATTGGCATTGAGCGCATCCATGTCGAGCAAGATGCCGGCAAGCTGATGCATGATCAGCACCCGACACGCTCTTATGTCGATCTTAATCGGTCGGGTGTGGCACTGATGGAAATCGTCTCGCGCCCCGATATGAACTCGCCTGCCGAAGCCGGCGCCTATTTGCGCAAGCTGCGGTCGATCCTCCGCTATGTCGGCTCCTGCGATGGCAATATGGAAGAAGGATCAATGCGGGCGGACGTCAACGTCTCAGTCCGCCGTCCGGGCGATGAATTCGGCACGCGCACCGAAACCAAAAACGTCAACTCGGTCCGCTTTGTCATGCAGGCGATTGAGCATGAAGCCCAACGCCAAGTCGATGTGATCGAAGCGGGCGGCAAAGTGGTGCAGGAAACCCGGCTGTTCAATCCGGATACCGGCACGACACGATCGATGCGATCCAAGGAAGATGCGCATGATTATCGCTACTTCCCCGATCCCGATCTGCTGCCGCTGGAACTGACCGAGGCTTTTGTTGAAGACTGCCGCGCCTCCTTACCCGAGCTGCCCGACGCCAAGCGCAATCGCTATGTCGAAACTTTGGGCATCAGCGCCTATAATGCCGATGTGCTGACCGCTGAGGTGGAAACTGCGCGCTGGTTTGAAGCGCTGCTGGCCGAAGGTGCCGAAGCAAAACAGGCGTCAAACTGGGTCATGTCGGAACTGTTCGGCGCGCTGAACCGTCTTGGCAAATCCATTGAAGATTGCCCGGTCAGCCCGCCCCAAGCCGCTGAATTGTTGAAGCTGGTGTCAGATGGCACGCTGTCGGGCAGCCTTGCCAAGCAGGTCTTTGAAAAGATGCTGGAAACAGGCGATGGCGCGGGCGTAATTGTTGAGCGCGAGGGCCTGAAGCAGACCAGCGACACAGGCGCAATTGAAGCTGTGATTGCCGATGTTCTGGCCAAGAACCCCGGCCAATTAGAGCAATATCGCAGTGGCAAGGACGCCCTGTTTGGCTTCTTTGTGGGTCAGACAATGAAGGCCATGGGCGGCAAGGCCAATCCACAAGTCGTGAATGAATTGCTGAAAAAGGCACTATCGTAAAACGGGCCCAGCCCACCGCGTCTGGCAGGGCGTGGGGGGCGGGCGGCCTTCTGCATGGCTTGCCCTTCGGCAAAGCCGTGCTATAGCGCCGCCCCAACCGGCCTTTGCGGGCGTGGCGAAACTGGTAGACGCGCCAGATTTAGGTTCTGGTATCGAAAGATGTGGGGGTTCGAGTCCCTTCGCCCGCACCAGTATTGCCACTGCCTGTCCCCCTAGGGGCGGGGGCCTAGCGGAATTCCTTAAAGGTAGAGTGACAAAATGCAGACTGTCGAAACGTTGAATGAAGGCCTGAAGCGCGCCTACACGCTCACGATCGCGGCCAAGGATATTGCCGCCCGCGTCGAGCAGGAAGTGGCGCGACTCGCACCGCAAGTCCGCATGCCCGGCTTCCGCCCCGGCAAGGTGCCCGCCAACCTCATCAAGAAAATGCATGGTGAGTCGCTGCAAGCAGATGCGCTGAACAACAGCGTACAAGAAGCTGTGCAGGCGCTGATCGCAGATAAAAAGCTGCGTCCCGCCATGTCGCCTTCAGTTGAGCTGAATGAAGGCTATGAGCATGGCAAGGATGCCGAGCTGAAAATCGCGCTGGAAGTTCTGCCAGAAATTCCGACCCCAAGCATTGACGGCCTGAAGCTAGAGCGCCTGACGGTGGAAGCCAGCGCCGAAGCCGTTGACGAAGCGGTTCTGCGCATTGCCCAGCAGCAAAAGGGCTATGACGACGCGCCCAAGGGCCACAAGGCCAAGACCGGCGATCTGGTCGTTATGGATTTTGTTGGCAAGGTCGATGGCACGCCCTTTGATGGCGGCACGGGCGAAGGCATGTCCGTCGAAATCGGCTCTGGTCGTCTGATCCCGGGCTTTGAAGACCAGTTGGTCGGCGTGAAGTCGGGCGATGAAAAGACCATCACCGTGACCTTCCCGGCCGATTACAATGTCGAAACGCTGAAAGGCAAAGAAGCGACTTTTGATCTGGTGATCAAGGATGTGCGCGTTCCGGGCGATGCCAAGGCAGATGATGCCTTTGCGAAATCGCTGGGCCTCGAAGGCATTGATCAGCTGCGTGAGCTGATGAAGGGCCAGTTGGAGCAGGAATTTAACCAGCTCACCCGCACCCACATGAAGCGCCGCTTGCTTGACCAGCTGGCCGCATCGCATGATTTTGACGTGCCGCCGGGCATGGTCGATGCGGAATTCAACCAGATTTGGGCACAGCTGGAGCATGAAGCTGGGCATGAAGCCGATCCGGAAGCCGCGCGTGCGGAAATGGAAAAGGATCGCGACGAATATCGCGCCATCGCCATCCGCCGCGTGCGTCTGGGCCTGCTTCTGTCGGAAATCGGCCAGGCGAACAACGTCCAGATCAGCAGTCAGGAAATGAACCGCCTGATCACCCAGGCCGCCATGCAGTACGGCCCCGGTGACCGTGAGCGCTTCATCCAATATGTGCAGCAAGATCCGATGGCTGCTGCGCAAATCCGTGCGCCGCTCTATGAAGACAAGGTGGTCGACTTCCTGTTCTCAAAGGCCGAAATTACCGATCGCTCGGTAACGCGCGAAGAGCTGGAAGCGGCAATTGAAGCTGATGCCGATGAAGGCCATGTCCATGGCCCGGGTTGTGGCCATGATCATGGCGATGCAAAGCCTGCTAAAAAGCCGGCCGCCAAAAAGGCTGCGGCCCCTAAGGCCGAAAAGGCGGAAAAGCCTGCCAAGGCCGCCAAGGCAGACGACGCCAAGCCTGCGAAGAAGGCCCCGGCCAAGAAGAAAGCCTAAGCTTTTTCAGGCAAATCAGAATTTAGGCCCTCCCGTTGCAGAACTGGGGGGCCTTTTTCTTTTGGGGCAGATCGCCATCCATATGGCACTGCACATAAGGCCTTGAGCCGTCAAAACGCCCAAAGCCTGGCTCAAGTCGGACGGCCGTGTCCAACTTCGTAAAGAACAAGGTTGCGGTTTGTAATACCAAGCTGGGGCCACGCTTCTCGCCAGGTGCGAATATGCGGCGACGCAAAATGCTGCTCGAGCGCGGCCTGATCCGCCCAGCGCTCTAGAACATGGATGAGACCGGGCTGTACCACATCCATCGCATAGGAATAGGCAAGACAACCCGGCTCTGCGCGGCTGGCCTCAATCATCGCCCGCATGGCGGGCTCTGCGAGTCTTACGTTCTCTGGCGGGAGACTTATGGTTCCGACGATCAGCAACATATCGCCAGCCTAGTTCGGTTTGTGGGCGAAAGCGACAATTGATGAGTTTCCCGTAACGATCCGATTCGCTGCGGCCTGCGCCATTCGGTGATTGGCAATTATATTGCATGCGCGAAGGTGAAATAATATTTCACGAATTCCGCAATTTGGGCGAAAAAAGTTAAGCTTGGCCCCGACATACGATTTCAAGGCTTCACACTCGGCCCTTCACCCCTATAGCGACCGTGCGAATCGTTACATTTGCGATTGCTATGTCTTGGAGGTTTTTTTGGGCGAGCTAGGGTTTCCGTCGAATCAGGGTCTTTATGACGCGCGCAACGAACATGATGCGTGCGGCGTTGGCTTTGTTGCCAATATTAAAGGCGTGAAATCGCACGAAACCATTAAACGCGGCCTCGAAATTCTGGTGAATATTGATCATCGCGGTGCAGTGGGTGCTGACCCCCTGCTGGGCGATGGCGCAGGCATTTTGATTCAGATTCCGGATGCCTTATTCCGCGATTGGGCCAAGACCGAGGGCGTCACACTTCCTCAGCCGGGCGACTATGCTGTCGCCATGTGCTTCCTGCCGCAGGATGACCGCGCCCGCGACTTTGGCGTCAAAAATTTTGAAAGCTTCTGCATCAAGGAAGGCCAGACGATTATCGGCTGGCGCGATGTGCCCACCGACCCGACCGGGCTTGGCAAGGCCGTGATTGAGCAGATGCCCGTCATCCGCCAGTTGATCATTGGCCGTGGCGATAACTGCGCCGATCAGGACGCGTTTGAGCGCAAGCTGCTCGCCATCCGCAAGCAGGCGCAGAACCCGCTCGTTGCATTGGCCGAAAAGCATAATCTGCCCGATCTGCCGCGCTTTTACATGCCGTCGCTGTCGACGCGGACGATTGTCTATAAGGGCCTGTTGCTGTGTGATCAGGTGGGCAGCTTCTACAAGGATCTGCGCAATCCCATCGTCACCTCGGCGCTGGCGCTGGTCCACCAGCGCTTTTCGACCAACACCTTCCCCAGCTGGAAGCTCGCCCACCCGTATCGCTTCATTGCGCATAATGGCGAAATCAACACGGTGCGCGGCAATGTGAACTGGATGAACGCGCGCCGCCGCACGATGGAATCGGATCTGCTGGGCGCAGACCTTGATAAGATGTGGCCGCTGATCCCGCATGGTCAGTCAGACACCGCCTGCCTTGATAACGCGCTCGAACTGCTTTTGGCGGGTGGCTATTCGCTGGCCCATGCTGTCATGATGCTTGTGCCCGAAGCTTGGGCTGGCAACCCAATGATGGATGCCAAGCGCCGGGCATTCTATGAATATCACGCAGCTTTGATGGAACCATGGGATGGCCCCGCTGCGATTGCCTTTACCGATGGCCGCCAAATTGGCGCAACGCTCGACCGCAACGGCCTGCGCCCCGCGCGCTTCCTCGTCACCGATGATGATCATGTCATCATGGCGTCGGAATCGGGCGTGTTGCCGGTTAAAGAAGACAATATCGTCCGCAAATGGCGGCTGCAGCCAGGCAAGATGCTTCTCATCGATCTGGAAGAAGGCCGGATCATTGAGGATGAGGAAATCAAAGCGCAGCTTGCCGCCTCGCAGCCTTATGAGGAATGGCTGGATGCCGCCCAATATAAGCTGAAGGATTTGGATGAGGTGGACGTGGCTGAGCCCGTGCTCGCCAATGATCCGTCAGTCCTGCTCGATCAGCAGCAAGCCTTTGGCTTTACGCAGGAAGATACGGCAAAGTTCCTCGAACCAATGGCGTGCAATGGCGATGACCCCATTGGATCGATGGGCACTGACACGCCAATTGCCGTGCTCTCCGCCAAGCCCCGTCTGCTCTATGATTATTTCAAGCAGAACTTTGCGCAGGTGACCAACCCGCCGATCGACCCGATCCGCGAAGAATTGGTGATGAGCCTTGTGTCGATGATTGGGCCGCGGCCCAATCTGCTGGGCCGAGTTGCGGGCACGCACAAGCGGTTGGAAGTTGACCAGCCCGTGCTGACCAATGCTGATCTCGCCAAGATCCGCTCGGTCGAAGAGGCGCTGGATGGCGCGTTCCGCACCGAAACGATTGATATGACTTGGGATGCCAAGTCAGGCGCAGCGGGCCTTGAACAGGCACTGAAGGAAATGTGCTGGACGGCAACGGAAGCCGTGCTGGCCGATAAGAACATCCTGATCCTGTCCGATCGTGCTCAAGGGCCAGACCGGATTGCCATGCCCTCGCTGCTGGCGACAGCGGCCGTCCATCATCACCTTGTCCGTCAGGGCCTGCGGATGCAGACCGGGCTGGTCGTGGAAACTGGCGAAGCGCGTGAAGTGCATCACTTCTGCGTCCTTGCAGGCTATGGTGCCGAAGCCGTGAACCCCTATCTGGCGTTTGAAACGCTGGAAGAAATCCGGGTTCGTCAGGGCCTCGACCTCACCACCGAGCAGGTTCAGAAAAATTACATCAAGGCCGTTGGCAAAGGCATTTTGAAGGTCATGTCCAAAATGGGCATCTCGACCTATCAGTCCTATTGCGGCGCGCAGATTTTTGATGCGGTTGGTTTGTCATCTGCCTTTGTGAACACCTATTTCACGGGCACGGCGACGACCATCGAAGGCGTGGGCCTTGCTGAAATTGCAGAAGAAACTGTCCGCCGCCATGCCGCTGCCTATTCGGACAATCCGATTTATCGCAACATGCTCGATGTCGGGGGCATTTACGGCTATCGCGTCCGCGGCGAAGACCATGCCTGGACGCCGACCAATGTTACCAATTTGCAGCACGCGGTGCGGGGCAAAAGCCAAGACCGCTACGCCGAATTTGCAAAGTCGATCAATGAGCAGAGCGAGCGCCTGCTGACCATTCGTGGCCTGATGGAGCTGAAAAAGGCGGACAAGCCGCTGGATATCAGCGAAGTGGAACCGGCAAGCGAAATCGTAAAGCGCTTTGCGACGGGCGCGATGAGCTTTGGCTCGATCAGCCGCGAAGCGCACACCACGCTGGCTGTTGCGATGAACCGCATTGGCGGCAAATCCAACACGGGCGAAGGCGGCGAAGAGGCCGACCGGTTCAAGCCGCTGCCCAATGGGGATTCGATGCGCTCTGCCATTAAGCAGGTCGCCTCGGGCCGCTTTGGCGTGACCGCGGAATATCTCGTCAATGCCGATGATATTCAGATCAAGATGGCACAGGGTGCAAAGCCCGGTGAAGGTGGCCAGCTGCCCGGTGACAAGGTGGATAAGAACATTGCCCGCGTCCGTCACTCGACGCCGGGTGTCGGCCTGATTTCACCGCCGCCGCACCACGACATTTACTCGATTGAGGATTTGGCTCAGCTGATCCACGATCTGAAAAATGTGAACACGGGTGCGCGCATCTCGGTGAAGCTCGTGTCTGAAGTGGGCGTTGGCACAGTTGCTGCGGGCGTTGCCAAGGCCCGCGCGGACCATGTGACAATTGCCGGCTATGAAGGCGGCACGGGCGCATCCCCGCTCACCTCGCTGACGCACGCAGGGAGCCCGTGGGAAATCGGCTTGGCCGAAACGCAGCAGACCTTGCTGCTCAATGGCTTGCGCTCGCGCATTGCAGTGCAAGTGGATGGCGGCCTGCGCACCGGTCGGGACGTTGCCATTGGCGCATTGTTGGGCGCGGATGAATTTGGCTTTGCAACAGCGCCGCTGATTGCGGCGGGCTGCATCATGATGCGCAAATGCCATTTGAACACCTGTCCGGTGGGTGTGGCAACGCAAGACCCCGTTTTGCGCGCGCGCTTCACGGGCCAGCCTGAACACGTGATCAACTATTTCTTCTTCGTGGCCGAAGAGCTCCGCCAGATCATGGCAGAGATGGGCTTCCGCACGGTCGAAGACATGGTCGGCCGCGTTGATCGTCTTGATATGAAGAAGGCGCTCGATCACTGGAAGGCGCATGGCGTTGATCTCAGCCGCCTGCTCCACAAGGTGGACCTGCCCGAAGGCGCGCCCCTGCGCTGGGTGGAAACGCAAAATCATGGGCTTGAAAAGGCCTTGGATCGTGACCTGATCGCAGCCGCCGCCCCCGCCTTGGAAAAGGGCGAGGCGGTGCGCATTGAGCGCGAGATTAAGAACGTCAACCGCACCGCGGGCGCGATGCTCTCGGGCGAAGTGGCACGCCGCTATGGTCATGAGGGCCTGCCCGCCAATACCATCCAGATCGCCTTTACGGGCGTTGCGGGCCAGAGCTTTGGCGCATTCTTGGCGCATGGCGTGACGATGGAATTGACCGGCGATGCCAATGACTATGTGGGCAAGGGCCTGTCGGGCGGGCGCATCATTGTGCGCCAACCAACCCATGTGAAGCGCGAGCCGACTGAGAATATCATTGTCGGCAACACCGTGCTCTATGGCGCAATTGCCGGTGAAGCCTATTTCAATGGCGTGGCGGGCGAACGCTTTGCGGTCCGCAACTCAGGCGCGCTCTGCGTGGTTGAAGGCACGGGTGACCATGGCTGCGAATATATGACAGGCGGCGTTGTCGTTGTGCTCGGCAAAACCGGCCGCAACTTCGCCGCCGGGATGTCAGGCGGGGTTGCCTATGTCTATGACGAGGACGGCCTGTTCCGCGAACGCTGCAACCAAGCGATGGTCGATATTGAAGCCATTGAGGCCGATGGGCCGGAGGCTGATCATTCGACGGGCACGCCGCAGCAACGTGCGCTCAATGTGCATGATTTCGGCATGGGCGATATGCTCTACCACTCGCAGGATCGTCTGCGGGTGCTGCTCGAACGCCACCATCTCTACACAGGCAGCAAACGTGCGCGCGCGCTGCTTGATGATTGGGATACGACATTGAAGCGCTTCGTGAAGGTCATGCCGCGGGATTACCGCCGGGCCCTCAAGCAGCTGGAGGCAGAACGCCTCGCCGCTGCGAACGTCGCTGCTGAATAACTGATTTTTGGAGAACGACCGTGGGCAAGGCCACAGGCTTCCTCGAACTTGACCGCTCTGACCGGAGCTACGCCGACCCGAAAGAGCGGCTGACGCATTACCGTGAATTTGTGATTCCGATGTCGGAAGAGCAGATCCGCGGCCAAGCCTCGCGCTGCATGAATTGCGGCATTCCCTATTGCCATAATGGCTGTCCGGTGAACAACATCATCCCGGACTGGAACCATCTGGTCTTTGAGAATGACTGGCGCAACGCGCTGGAAGTGCTGCATTCGACGAACAATTTCCCGGAATTTACTGGCCGCATTTGCCCCGCCCCGTGCGAAGCAAGCTGCACGCTCAACATTGATGATGCGCCCGTCACCATCAAATCAATTGAATGCCAGATTGTTGATCGCGGCTGGGCCGAAGGCTGGATCACCCCGCTGCCTGCCGCCCGCAAAACGGGCAAGTCAGTTGCTGTGGTTGGCTCTGGCCCGGCGGGCCTCGCCTGTGCGCAACAATTGGCGCGCGCGGGCCATAGCGTCACTGTGTTTGAAAAAAATGATCGCGTGGGCGGTCTGCTGCGCTACGGCATTCCTGACTTCAAGATGGAAAAGCATCTGATCAACCGCCGTTTGGTGCAGATGGAAGCTGAAGGTGTGGAGTTCCGCACCTCAATGGAAGTCGGCGTGCAAGTGTCGTTTGAAAGCTTGCAGCAAAATTACGATGCGGTTGTGATGGCGGGTGGCTCGGAAGAGCCGCGTCGTCTGGATATTCCGGGTGCCGAAATGGCGGGCGTGCGCCTGCGCGCCGCGCCGCGTGGCACGCTGACCGCAACGGGCAAGCATGTCATCGTCATTGGCGGCGGCGATACGGGGTCTGACTGTGTTGGCACCTCCAACCGCCAGGGTGCTGCATCGGTTACGCAGATTGAAATCATGCCCAAGCCGCCGGTGAAGGAAGAAAAGTCATTAAGCTGGCCCAATTGGCCGCTGAAGCTGCGCACCTCCTCCAGCCATGAAGAAGGCTGTGACCGCGATTGGGCCGTGCTGACCAAGCGCGTCGTTGGCTCCAATGGCGTGGTCGAAGGCTTGGAATGCGTCCGTGTCGATTGGGTCGATGGCAAGATGGTTGAAATGCCCGGCAGCGAATTCACGCTGAAGGCCGACCTGATCCTGCTCGCCATGGGCTTTGTCGGTCCGCGCAAGCCCGGTCTGGTGGAACAGTCCGAAGTGCAGCTGGATGCGCGCGGCAATGTGCTTGCGGATACCAATGGCTATGCGACCAGCCGCGACGGCGTGTTCAGCTGTGGCGATATGCGCCGCGGCCAGAGCCTGGTTGTCTGGGCGATCCGCGAAGGCCGCCAATGCGCCCGCGCTGTTGACCTGCATCTGATGGGGGCCAGCGAGCTGCCGCGCTAAACGGTGCAGCTTAAAGCCCGGCAATCGCTTGGCCAGCGGCAACCCCGCTGGCCCAAGCCCATTGGAAATTATAGCCCCCCAGCCACCCGGTGACGTCCACTGCCTCGCCAATGGCGTAAAGGCCGGGGACTTTATTCGCCATCAAGCTGCGCTGCGACAGCTCAGCCGTGCTGATGCCGCCTGCTGTGACTTCGGCCTTGGCATAACCTTCGGTGCCATTGGGATGGAAGGACCAACAACCCAGTTGCGCTTCTACCTGACGCAAGAGCGCGTCTTTCATATCCGCCAGCGGGATAAGGCCCCAATTGGTGTCATCCCCGCTCACCCGCTCAACCAAAGCCGCGGAAAGCCGGTCGGGCAATTGCATGGAGACGGCGCCTTTGAGCGTGGCTTTGGGCTTTTCCCGTTTGATCTGGCACAGCCAATCGGTCGGTGCATGCGGTGCAAAGTCAATATCTATGGCCTCGCCATGCCGCCAATAAGACGAGATTTGCAGGATCGCTGGGCCAGACAGGCCCTTATGCGTGAACAGCGCCGCCTCGCGAAACCGCGTCTTGCCCGTGCGCACCTCCACATCGGCAGATACGCCCGATAAATCGCGGAACAGAACATCACTGCCCCCTAAGGTCAGCGGCACCAGCGCCGGGCGCGGCTCCACCACCTTCAGGCCAAAGCGGCGGGCAATGTCATAGGCAATGCCTGTTGCCCCCATTTTCGGAATCGAAGGCCCGCCTGTTGCAATCACCAAGGCGCGCGCCTGATGACCTGCCACCCCGAACAGACCATCGTGATGCGTAATCTCGCCAATGCTGGTGGAAAAAGCAAAGTCGACGCCGCCGCGAGCACATTCATCCATCAGCATCGCGACAATCTGCTTGGCAGAGCCATCACAGAAAAGCTGGCCCAGCGTTTTTTCATGCCAAGCAATGCCATAGCGATCGACCAAAGCGATAAAATCGGCGGGGCGATAGCGGCCCAGCGCCGATTTCGCGAAATGCGGGTTGGCCGAAAGATAGCGATCCGCCTGCGCCTGAACATTGGTGAAATTGCACCGCCCGCCGCCAGAGATGAGGATCTTTTTCCCCGGTTCATTGGCATGATCAATCACCAGCACGCGCTGGCCCAATTGCCCAGCCGTCGCCGCGCACATCAGGCCCGCGCCACCAGCACCCAGAATAATCGCATCATAAGGGGAAGACGTCATAAGCCTGCCCTAGGGCATAAGCCCTTGAGGGACAAATGGCGCTGAGCCGTTTGGCAATTTGGTCCTCACAGGCAAAGCCCCCTGCCCCAATTGGCAGGAGGCCTAGCCGATGATTAGGAACGCGCCTTGCCCTTGCGCCACATTTTCCGCATCGCCTTGGCCTCGGCGCCCCGTTCTGCTGCGCTCAACACGCCATCTTTATCGGTGTCGAGACGATCAAACTGGGCCAGCGCGGCGGCACTGACTTCGGCTTCGGTCAATTTCGCATCGGTATTGGCATCTGCCGTCGCAAAAGTCCGCTCGGTAATCATGCCGCCCAGCGGGCCGCCCATGACGCGCGTTTGCACAATGACGCGGGGGCCACTCGCCATGCCGGCTGCCGGCGCTTTGGGGGCCTCTGCACCCAAATGGGGGATCATCATCGTTTCCACCTGCCGGCCATCTCCCCCATGCATCATCAGGACAGCGGGGGCATCCGGCCCACCGGGCATAGGGGGCATATCCATCCGCATGGATGCGTGATGGGCATCAAACTCGGCGCGGCTAATGCTGCCATCCTTATTGCCATCCATGGCATCAAACATACGGCCCATGGCGGCCTTCACCCGGGCTTCGCGCTGCGCGGCAACTTCTTCGCGCGTGACAAACCCATCCTTATTGGCATCCTGTTCGGCAAATTGGGCCTTCAGCTTGGCCTCCAAATCCACCCGGCTCATTGGGGCCGGCATAATCCGCACTTCGCGCCGCTCAATCGTCTGCGCCAGCGCCGGCACTGCCGCACATAGCGCAACCCCGGCACAAAAAAGGGCCTTTTTCATCTATCGTCTCCCACCTCAACGCAGGCAATCTTGCTGCTGTTGGATCCTATGTAAAGTCAAAGACCTGTCGCTTGGATGAACAGCGGATGGCGCTGCATTGCCCTTAAGCCGTTCCTTCGCTAAGACAGCCCCTCCCCGGTGTGCTGCGGTTCCAAAAGCCTGCGCCCTGCCGGGGTTTCGCGTTCTTTACTGAGGTCAGGACCAGCCGATGAACCGCCGCCGCCAGATTTATGAAGGTAAGGCCAAGATTCTGTACGAAGGTCCAGAACCGGGGACGCTCATCCAATATTTTAAAGATGATGCGACTGCCTTTAACGCCCAGAAAAAGGGCACGATCAACGGCAAAGGAGTGATCAACAACCGCATTTCTGAGCACGTCTTTACGCTGCTGGGCAATATTGGCATCCCAACCCACTTCATCAAACGCCTCAATATGCGTGAGCAATTGGTGCGGCAGGTGGAAATTGTGCCCATCGAAGTTGTGGTGCGCAATGTGGCCGCTGGCTCGCTGTCCAAGCGCCTGGGCGTGGAAGAAGGGACGCAGTTAAGCCGGACCATTCTTGAATATTATTACAAGGATGATGCGCTGGGTGATCCGCTGATTACTGATGAGCACATCGCCTGTTTTGGCTGGGCCAGCCAAGAAGAGATGCACGACATTGCCGATATGGCGATCCGCATTAATGACTTCATGTCGGGCTTATTTGCCGCCATTGGCATCCGCCTTGTCGACTTTAAGCTGGAATTTGGCCGTGTGTGGGAAAATGATTTTGCCCGCATCATTTTGGCCGATGAAATCAGCCCCGATGGCTGCCGGTTATGGGACATGGCCTCGGGTGAAAAGCTGGATAAGGATCGGTTCCGCCGAGACCTTGGCGGCGAAGTCGAGGCCTATCAGGAAGTCGCGCGTCGATTGGGGCTGTTGCCCGATGGCGCGGACAGTGCGGTGCTGGACCTAGAAACGCATCGTAAAAAGCTTCGCTAGGCCAGTTTAGCACCTGCCTGTTCGGATGAAGTCGCAGAAACACCTTTGTGAATCATCCTCATATTTTGGCAATGACGTAGGCCGCGGGTTGTGCGTAAACGCCCCTATATGTGGGGAGTGCAGCTATGGTGCGCCTATTTGAGTTCCTTAGAAGCTGCGAGAAGGAAACGGGCACCCGGCTCGTCACCTTCGATTTTGAGATTATATTTTTTCTCTATCTCCATGGCCCATCACCGTCGATGACAGTCCTCCAGGCGACAAACGCGTCGCTTGCGGCCTTTGTAAAGGCACTGAAACGCTTGACCGAAGACGGGCTTTTGGTGGTCGAACAGGGCATGATGGACCGCCGGATCCGCAACTATGATTTAGCCCCGGATCTACGCGCCAAACTGAGCGACGCGTTTGCGCAACATTTTGGAGAGCTTCCCAACAGGTCCTAAACAGGGCCCGTTGACTCAGACCAAAGCAATTAAGATTGCGGTGTTGCAGGATCGCTTGGCATTAAATCAGCATCTGCAGCATTTGCAGCCGGGGTTGAGGCAGGCGCTGAGGCCGCTACAGGCGCGGTCTGAACAGCGGCATCAACGCGCCGAAAGACATAAGAATAAAGCTCTGGCTGGCTTAGAATGACTTCGGCCTTGGCCTCGCTAATCACGGGAATGCCAACTCGCGCCACTTGGGTAAACTTCAATGCCAATTGGCTGCCATTATTGGCGGCAGGCATAACCAACGCAAAAAACTGAAGATTTACTTCGTTGCGACCGCCCTTGTCAGCGGTCTTCCCGCGGCGTCCGCTCAGCTGGCCCGTCGCACGATCAACAATGTCGAGAATATAGCCAGACTCTCGGAATACTTTCACCGTGCGATCAAAAGTCGTTTCAATGGGCTGCGCATAGCTGGCCCGCTGATAGGTGGAGTCAAATGTGAAGGCGGTACGGCCCGTTTGAATGGGCTCATTACGGGCGCAGCCCGTCGCGGCCAAGGCGAGCATCGCTGCACTCAGAACAGTGTGAATACGGCGCATTAGTCTATCCCCATCCCTAAATTTGGCCAAAGTGTAGGAATCCCAAGCGCATTTGTCCATCACCTTGAACCTTTGTCAAAGACACGCGCCACTTGCAGCGAGGATCGGGCTGGGTCGGGCCGCGACCGTCGACAAGGAAGATAGCTATGGAAACAAAGTGTTTTTTGCAGGCTGTAGAACAGAGTCCACGGTTTATAGCTTATAGATAGAGTTGTGGACTTTATTTCGGCAGTCCCTCGCTTAGATATAACCAAAAAGGATGAAGTTGGAAAAGCAATGGGGCCGTTAACTGAAGGACTTACTCGAGTTGAACAACAATTTCATCTTCGCGCGATTACGCCCGAATTTGAAATTTTAATGCACCTTTATGAAAAGGGGCCGACGCCATCGGCAGCTTTACGTGCAGCGTCTCGGGCCTCGTCAGCCGCCTTTAGCCTCGTTCTCAAACGGCTGGTGGGGAGCAACCTTTTGCAAGTGGCGCATGGCTGCTCGGATCGGCGCGTCCGCAAATATGACCTGACACCTTGGGCGCGCGGCGTGATGGATGAATTTGCCCGCACGACTGTGCGTGTTCTCACCAAAGAGCCTGCCGCCGGAGACTAATCGGCATCTTTCCCTAAGGCCCTGACCCCGCTATCAGCCCGCAACCCAAGCATAGCGGTTGCATATTAGGATAAGGGCTGCACCATCATGGATACTCGCATTTGTTCGCCCGAGGCCTGCACCAGCATGGCAGACGTGCGGGCGGGCGTTGATGCCCTCGACGCAGACTTGGCGCGGCTTTTGGGCCAACGCTTTGCCTATATGCGCGCCGCCGCGCGTATCAAAGCAGAGCGGCATTTGGTGCGCGATGAAGCCCGCAAAGCGCAAGTCATTGCCAATGCCCAGCGGGCAGCCCGCGCGGCAAATTGGCCCGAAGACATTGCCGCACAACTTTGGGAAGTTTTGGTAGAGGCTTCAATTGCCTATGAATTGGCGGCCTTTGATGCGCGCGCCGATCGCTCTGCCTAGGCGGCTAGAGGTCCAGGCGATAATAATCGCTATCGCACCAGCCAATATGCGTTTTCATCGTGTTCTTTTCTGACCCCGTCCAGCGGAACCCGCACTTTTCCAGCAGCGCTTTAGAACGGATGTTCCGCGGATCGACATCCGCCCAAAGATGATCACACACCATCTGCAGCCGCATATGCGCGATAAAGGCGCGCAGGGCCTCTTCAGCAAAGCCGCGACCCCAATAGTCTTTGGCCAGAATAAAGCCAATTTCCGGCACCCGCCAACAGCCTAATTTGCCAATCAACTGGCCTTGATAATCAATGAAATAATCAAACTGGCTGCCGTGTGGATCGTCCAAAATGGGGGCTAGCCATGCGGCGGTTTCGGCAATATCTTGATGCGCTGGGCCCGACCAATAGGTCATCCCGGCGTCATCACAGAAAATGCGATGAATATCCTCAACATCAGACGCCTTGGGCAGTCTTAACTGAAGGCGTTTGGTTATCAGTGTCATATCAATCCCATCCACACGCTCTCTGAGATAGGATCAAAACAGCCTGTGCCAAGCGGTTGGCGCTGCGCTTCCTTCTGGGAGTTGCGCTTTTATTATATATCGGTATATCTGGATATATGGATTCTTACACAGCCATTGCTGCATTATCGGCTCTCGCCCAATCGAGCCGATTGGATGCGTTTCGTCTCCTCGTGCAAAATGAACCTGTCGGGCTGCCCGCAGGCGACATCGCCAAATTGCTGGGCGCCCCCCAAAATACCGTGTCGACGCATCTCAGCGTCCTCCAAAACGCGAAGCTCGTGGTGTCTGCGCGGCAGGGACGGTCAATCATCTATCGCGCGCAAATGTCGACGCTGAAAGAGCTGATGTTGTTTCTCGCCAAAGACTGTTGCGGGGGGCATGAAAGCCTGTGTGCGCCCCTCGTCGCTGAACTTGCGTGTTGCTGAACGAGGAGATTGCATGGCTGAGCAGATTTATAATGTGCTGTTCCTCTGCACGGGCAATTCGGCCCGATCCATCCTCGCTGAATCGATTCTCAATCATGAATTTGGTGATCGTTTTAAAGGGTATAGCGCGGGCAGCTTCCCCAAGGGACAGGTTCACCCTGTTGCTATCGACGTGCTGACCCAGCTGGGTCACGACACATCCTATTTTCGATCGAAAAGTTGGGATGAGTTTTCAGGCGCCAATGCGCCCAAGCTCGACTTCGTCTTCACGGTTTGCGACAATGCGTCACAGGAAACCTGCCCCATCTGGATTGGCCATCCGATGACGGCGCATTGGGGCATTCCTGACCCTGCAGCTGTCGATGGCAGCGCGGCGGAACAATATGCCGCCTTCCAAGCTGCCTACCGCATGATGCGGGCGCGGATTTCCCTTTTTGCCAGTCTTCCGTTGGGTGCCTTGGACGCCATTAGCCTGAAAAATCAGCTCACGCACATTGGCACCCGCGCCTATCCATCCGAGCAGAATTTATGAGCTTTGCCGCGTCTCGCCTGTCATTTCTTGATAGATATCTGACCTTTTGGATTTTCGCGGCGATGGCGCTGGGCATTGGCCTTGGCGCCGCATGTCCAAACATCCCGCTTTCCCTAGAGGCGCTGTCGATTGATGGCACCAATCTGCCAATTGCAGTGGGCCTTATCCTGATGATGTATCCGCCCCTTGCAAAAGTGAGATATGAGCGTCTGGGCGACGTGTTTCAGGACAAGCGGGTGCTAGCGCTTTCGTTGGTCCAAAATTGGGGTATTGGCCCAGCCTTGATGTTCGGGCTGGCAGTCCTGTTTCTGCGGGATCACCCAGACTATATGACAGGTGTCATCCTGATTGGGTTGGCGCGGTGCATTGCGATGGTCCTTATATGGAACCAGCTTGCCGGCGGAAGCAGCCAATATGTCGCGGGGTTAGTCGCCTTTAACTCGCTGTTTCAAATTCTGTTTTTTGCGCCTTTCGCCTGGTTTTATCTCAGCTTCCTTCCCGCCTTTTTCGGGCTGGAGGCGCATGTTGTTGATGTCAGCTTTTGGACCATTGCCAAAGCCGTTTTAACGTATCTTGGCATTCCCTTTGTCGCGGGGTTTTTGACGCGCGCCCTTTTGATCCGGCAGCGCGGTGAAGACTGGTTCACCACGCAATTTCTTCCGAAAATTAGTCCAATTACGCTTTTCGCGCTGCTGTTTACGATTATCGCCATGTTCAGTCTAAAGGGCGGCGACGTGGTGGCGCTGCCTATCGACACGCTGCGCATTGCGGTGCCCTTGACTCTCTATTTCCTGATCATGTTTCTCATCAGCTTTTTGATGGGCAAGCTGATTGATGTCGATTATCCGCGCACGGTCTCGCTGGCCTTTACCGCGGCCTCCAATAACTTTGAGTTGGCAATTGCCGTTGCCATCGCTGCCTTTGGCCTTGCCTCGCCGATTGCCTTTGCCGCTGTCATCGGCCCCTTGGTTGAGGTGCCTGTCCTGATCCTATTGGTCAGTGTGGCGACCCGATTGGGGGCCCGATACTTTGCCGATACTTGGCCAGATCGCCAATAGCGCGCCGCGATTAACAAGCGCCTTTGGACAAAAGGCCATTGCCGTCCGCGCCAGTCAAAGGAGCGTGGCGACGTATAAACTTGCGGAATCGCAAAAGTTGCAAAAAACAAAATTTGTCACGAAAATGAAAGTTTCTTAGACCGTTACTCTCTTCGTTCCAGCAAAAAGGAGAGGGCGAACTTGCCCTTACTTTCGGATAACTGCGCTTCTCTTCTCAGCTTAATAAAAAAGCTGAGGGGGAACACGCAAATTGCCGCACTGGATGGCGATGAAGAGCTGCTTTTGGCCTGGCTTGCGCTAGACTGGCACGAAGGCCGTCAGGTTACAGTGGGGCAGGTGATGGACCGGGATGAGTTCAAAACGCGCACCTATGCCTATCGCCGGCTGTCGTCGCTCAGAAAGAATGACTGGGTGAATTTGGTGACCGCACCGCATGACCAACGCGTCAAATTTGTTGTCCCAACAGATAAGACACGCCGGTACTTCACCAGCTTTAGTCGATCCATTGATGAATATGTGACAGTTAAGCCTCTGCCCTAAGGCGCAACGCAAGGCCGACGCGGCAAAGCCCATAGCAACAACACGAAAAAGGGGCCGTGGATACCCACGACCCCTTGATCTTGATCCTGAAAAACCGAAGGTTCGGTTTTAGCGTTTGGAGAACTGGAAGCTACGACGTGCCTTGGCACGGCCATATTTCTTACGCTCAACAGCGCGGCTATCGCGGGTCAGGAAGCCAGCCTTTTTGACGATCGAGCGGAGCGCAGGCTCTTGCTTGGTCAGGGCCTGGCTGATGCCGTGCTTTACAGCGCCAGCTTGGCCCGAAAGGCCACCGCCCTTAACCGTGGCAATCACATCATACTGACCTTCGCGTTCGGCAATGCCGAAAGGCTGGTTGATAACGAGACGCAGCGTCGGACGTGCGAAATAGATTTCCTGATCACGGCCATTGATCGTGATCTTGCCCGTGCCGGGCTTCACCCACACGCGGGCAACAGCGTCTTTACGACGGCCCGTGGCGTAGGAACGGCCCTGCGCGTCAACTTCACGCTCGCGCAGCGGCGCAGCAGGAGCAGCCGGTGCAACCGGAGCTTCGGCAACCGGAGCAGCAGCGGCAGCAGCCGGAGCAGCGGCAGTGTTGGTGAGCTCACCCAGATCGGCGAGCGACTGACGGGTATCGGTGTCGGACATTATGCACCCACCTTGTTCTTACGGTTCAGCGAGCCAACGTCGATGACATTGGGGTTCTGGGCGGCGTGCGGATGCTCCGTGCCCGAATAGAGGCGCAGGTTGCGCATCTGCTGGCGGCCCAGCGGACCACGCGGGATCATGCGCTCAACAGCCTTTTCCAGAACACGCTCCGGGAAGCGGCCTTCGAGAACCTTGCCGGCAGTGATGCCCTTGATCCCACCCGGATAGCCGGTGTGCTTGTAATAGACCTTCTGGCCCAGCTTACGGCCGGTAAAGCGCACCTTGTCCGCATTGATGACGATGACATTGTCACCGCAATCCACATGCGGGGTGAAGCTCGGCTTATGCTTGCCGCGCAGGATGTTCGCGATGATCGTGGCAACGCGGCCCACAACGAGGCCTTCGGCGTCGATGATGTGCCACTGCTTTTCGACCTCTGCCGGTTTGGCCGGCTTGGTGATGCGGGTGAGCGCCTTCATAAAAGTGCGTCCTCTTGACGAAAAAACAAAAACGCGCCGCCCAAAAGGGCAGCGGCGATGGCGGCCCTTTTGCAGGTAGCAACATTTAAGTCAAGGATTCGCGGGCCTCTTGAAACGGGTAAAATAATACCGGTTACTCTGTGGGACGGCGGCCAAGGATGTGCATGCCCCACACCGTTGCAGCCACAACCAGCGCCCCAACGGCCTGATGCAGCACGGCCAGCGTGATGTTGACGTGCGTCATAACAGTCGCAATGCCCAACAGAATCTGGATGCCAAAGCTGCTGTGAATGGCAATTGAGGCGGGGCGTGCGCCCACGGCCTTCACACGCCGGGCCAGCAGCACCAGCGCAATCACCGCCACCCATGCCCACCAGCGATGGACAAAATGGATCACAAAGGGGTCATTGGTCAGCACATGAAAGGCGCTGCCTTCCATGCTGGGTTGCGGCAGGAAAGTGCCCGTTGCCGCATTCATCAACGGCCAATCACTTGACGCCAGGCCCGCATTCAGCCCCGCCGTATAGGCCCCAAAAAGGAGCTGGATGGCCAGCACGATAGCAACAGCAATCGAAAAGCCGGTTAACCGCGCCGGCTGTGCCTTGGGGTCGCGCGCCAGCGCCTTTAAATCAAGCGCAGTCCACACTAGGCCCGCCAAAATGAATAAGGCCGTCAACAAATGCGTGGCCAGCCGATAATGGCTGACATCGGTCCGATCGACGAGGCCAGAGGCCACCATCCACCAGCCAATTGTGCCCTGCAGCCCGCCCAAAGCCAACAGCGCGACGAGCCGGGGCGCATAGCCTTGGGGGATGGCGCGCTTCACCGCAAACCACAGCAAGGGCAGCGCAAAGGCCAAGCCAATCACGCGGCCCAGCAGGCGGTGGACCCATTCCCAAAAGAAAATGAACTTAAAATCCGCCAGGCTCATGCCCTGATTGATCAACTGATATTCAGGGATTTGCTGATATTTGCGAAAGGCCTCTTGCCAATCTGCCTCTGTCAGCGGGGGGATGGTGCCCGTAATCGGCTTCCATTCGGTAATCGACAGGCCGGATTCAGTAAGCCGGGTAATCCCGCCTACAATAACCATCAGAAAAACCAGGCTGGCCACGGCCAAAAGCCAGTTCGCGAGCGCATTGGGGCGAGCAAGAGGCTGAGTCATGGCGCGCCTATAGGCCTATGGCTCTGCGCCGCAAAGCCCCTCCTTGGGTGAGGGAAGCACGCGCCATCCCCAGCAGCATCATCATAGAATGTTATATTGTATCTTACCGCAAAATCAGGCATAGCAGTGGCGTGATCAGAGGATTCGCCTTGCCACTTGACCGCGACCAGCTTGACCGCCTTGCCATTGGGCTTTCCAGCCTGTGCGTGGCGCATTGTGTGGTCTCATCCATTGTCTTGGCGCTGATGGCATCGGCCGGCGGCGTTCTTCTCCACCCGCTCATTCATGAAGTCGGCTTGGTCTTGGCCATCCTTTTAGGCCTGATTGGCCTTGGCCGCGGTGCGATGACGCATGGCGCCCGTTTGCCTGCTGGGCTGGGCCTTGCCGGGCTTGGCGTTATGGGCTTTGCTCTGTCCCAGCCGCATGATGGCCGCGAGGCGCTGTTCACCATTTTAGGGGCCAGCCTGTTGGCGTTGGCCCATTATCTCAATCGACGCGCGCTCGCCTAATTTATCGCTTCGCCGCCAGCGGCTGCTTGCGATCCGCGCTGTGTCGACATAATCTGACCCCATGGGTCAGCACCGCCACCACCATGATTTGCCTGCCGGGGATGACCTGATTGATGCCGCGCGCAACGCCATGGCACGATCAGGCGAACAATGGACGGCTATGCGCGCCAGCGTGTTTGACGCGTTAATCAGCTTTGATAAACCGGCCTCAGCCTATGATATTGCCGAAGCTGTCTCGCAGGTGCAGGGTCGGCGCGTGGCGGCCAACAGCGTATACCGCATTTTGGACCTCTTTGTTTCGGCCAATGTCGCCACTCGAGTGGAAAGCGCCAACGCCTATCTTGCCAATGCCCACCCCAATTGCGCGCATGACTGTATTTTTCTGGTCTGCGATGATTGCGGGGCCACAACCCATATTGATGACGATCAAATTGCCGCCAGCGTGCGTGCTGCTGCGCGCAAGGCAGGCTTTGAACCCAAGCGCCCCGTGGTCGAAGTGCGGGGCAGCTGCCCTGAGTGCCAATAAAAGCGTAATGTAATCAGCGGCTGGCGGGCGGGGGCAGCTGGCCCCAAACACGTTGACCCCCCACCCAAGTTTCCGACACCTTGGCCGCGCGCAGGGCCTCTGGCGTGGCCGTCAGCGGATCGACATCAATCAGAATAAAATCGGCCCATAGGCCCGGCGCAAGCCGACCTACGCGGTTTTCCGCAAAGCTGGCATAGGCCGCCTGTGTGGTGAACCCTGCCAAGGCATCCGCGCGCGTTACTCGTTCTTCCGGACGCCAGCCGCCCGGCGGCGCGCCCCGCGCATCTTGGCGCGTAAAGGCCGTTGCCAGCCCCGCAAAAGGATCAGGGCTTTCAACGGGCGTGTCGGACCCAAAGGCCAATCGCACCCCCGCCAATTGCATAGAATGCCAAGCATAGGCCCCTGTCAGCCGATTGGACCCAAGCCGGGCCTCCGCCATCAGCCGGTCACTGGTTTGATGCACTGGCTGCATCGAGGCAATCACCCCCAATTGCGCAAAGCGCGGAATATCTGCGGGATCGACAATTTGGGCATGTTCAATGCGCCAACGCCGGTCACGGCCATAGCTCTCTTGCAGATCAGCAATGGCATTTAGAACTTGGGCATTGGCGGCATCACCAATGGCGTGGATGGCCAGTTGAAAGCCATCCATCGCGGCCCGGCTCATCAAATTGCGCAGCTTGGCATCGTCCAAAAACTGCAGGCCCCGTTCTGCGGGCTTATCGGCATAAGGCTGTTTCAACCACGCCCCGCGTGATCCCAAAGCGCCATCGGCATATAGCTTAACGCCGGCCATGCGCAGCTTATCGTCATAGAGCCACGGCGTTGGTTCGCCCGCGGTAATTTGGGCCATGGGCTCAATGCTGGCGGAATAGCTGAAAATCCTAAGGCGCAGCCAATCTCCATCGCCCGCCCGCCGAAAGCTAAGCCAATCCTCAACCCGCGTGCCCATATCGGCAATTGCCGTAATACCCAGCGAGAGCAGCCGGTCTTGCGCCTTGGCCAATGCCAAATCCCGGTCCTTCGTCGTTGGGGGCGGGACATGGGCCTCTATCAACTGGGCAGCGGCATCGACAAACACCCCGCTGGGCTTGCCATCCACCATCTGAATTTGTCCCCCAGCAGGGCTTTTGGTGGCCGGGCCAATGCCTGCCGCGGCCATAGCCGCGCTGTTCGCCCAGCCTGCATGGCCATCAACACGCGCCAGCCAGACCGGCCGATCCGCAACCACGGCGTCCAATTCTGCCGCAGTCGGAAAGCGACCAAGCCCCCAGCTTTCCTGGTTCCAACCGCGGCCCAAAATCCATTTTCGATTGGGGTTGGCCCGCGCATAGGCGTCAATTTTGGCCTGCGCCTCGGCCAGACTGCGCGTGTCAGACAGATCAAGCGTCAATTGCTGAAAGCCCAGCTCCATCACATGGCCATGCGCATCAATAAGGCCCGGCAGCAAAACCTTACCCTGCCCATCTAAGCGCGCGTCAAAGGTTTCAGGCGGTGCATTTTTCTTGGGCTTTTTCCGCTGTGCCTGGTCAGCCTGCGCCTCAGGCCCCGCAATCAACCGGGCAATTTTGCCATCTCGCCCAATGACCAGCCCGGTAAAGCGAACCACCTCGCCCCGGGCATTCAGCGTGATGCCTTTGACATTTTCAACCAGCGTATCTGCTGCAGCCGGTGCTGCGATCAGCGCGGCAAGCGCCCCAGCCAAAAGCCGCTTCATTTCGCCTTCAATCGACGGATCAGCGCGCTGGTATCCTGACGGCCACCGCCCATGTCCTGCACTTCGGCATAAAATTGGTCGATCAGCGCAGCGAGCGGCAAGGTCGCGCCATTCGCCCGCGCTTCTTCTAAGGCAAGGCCCAAATCTTTGCGCATCCAATCCACCGCAAAGCCAAAATCAAATTCATCGCGGGCCATTGTTTCCCAACGATTAAGCATTTGCCAACTGGAGGCCGCACCACCCGAAATCGACTCAAATACCTTGTCGAGATCTAGCCCGGCGGCCTGCGCAAAACGCATCGCCTCTGACAAGCTTTGGATAATGCCGGCAAAGGTGATTTGATTGACCATCTTGGTTGTCTGGCCCGCACCCGAAGGGCCGACATGGACAATCTTTTTGGAATAGGCCTGCATAAAGGGGGTTGCCGCGGCAATGGCGTCATCACGCCCGCCGCACATCAACGTCAGCGTGCCTTGTTCAGCGCCAATTTGCCCACCCGTGACAGGCGCATCAACCACCATCACGCCAGAGCCCTTGGCCTCTACAGCCAATTGGCGCGCAATGCGGGCCGAGACGGTGGTATGATCCACAAAGACACTGCCCGACTTCAGTGTCCGAAAGGCGCCATCGCGGCCCATGGTGACAGCGGCCAAATCTTCATCGGTGCCGACACAGCTAATCACGGCTTCCACGCCATCTGCCGCTTCGGCAGGCGAGGCCGCGACGCGCCCGCCATGCGCCGCCACCCAGGCCTCAGCCTTGGCGCGTGTGCGATTATAGACGGTCAATTCATGCCCTGCATGGGCCAGATGCCGCGCCATTGGGCCGCCCATGACCCCAAGGCCGATAAATGCCAGTTTTGCCATACCCCCTTCTTACGCAGAGAAAACGTCCGGCGCCAGCCCATCGGCTGATCACAGCTGTCGGATTAAGCCCTTTGAACGGACCGGCGTTTCTTTTCGCGCCATCCTGGGCTAAGCGCAGGCCATTATGGCAGACCAAGATATGCTTCCCGTCACTTTGGCAGATGTGCGCACCGCGCATGACCGCATCCGTGACTCGATTGTCCGCACACCCACGTTGCGCAGCCAAACTTTGTCGCAACTGACGGGGGCCAATGTCTGGCTAAAGTTTGAAAATCTTCAGTTTACGGCGGCTTATAAGGAACGCGGGGCGCTAAACCGCTTGCTGCAATTGGGCGATGCTGCGCTGAAGGCGGGGGTGATTGCAGCGTCCGCTGGCAATCACGCGCAAGGCCTTGCCTATCATGGTAAGCGGTTGGGCGTGCCTGTCACGATTGTGATGCCCAAGCCGACCCCCATCGTGAAAGTTATGCAGACGCAAAGCCATGACGCACGAGTCGTGCTGTTTGGCGAGACCTATGACCAAGCCTATGCCCATGCGCGGGAATTGGAAAAGCGTGAGCATCTGACCTTCGTCCATCCCTTTGACGAACCAGAGATTATTGCTGGCCAAGGCACGTTGGCGATCGAAATGCTGGACGATGCGCCCGACATTGATTGCTTTGTTGTGCCGATTGGCGGCGGCGGCCTGATTTCTGGTATTTCCACAGTTGCCCGCGCGCTGAAGCCCGAGGCGCAGATTATTGGTGTCCAGGCAGAGCTGTTCCCCAGCATGTACAATGTCTTCAAGGGCACGCAGCTCGACTGTGGCGGTGATACGCTGGCGGAAGGCATTGCAGTTAAATATCCGGGTGATTTGACGCGCCGATTTGTTGGCGCCCAAGTCGATGACATTCAGTTGGTGGGTGAACGGCATTTGGAACAGGCCGTCAGCCTCTTACTGCAAATTGAAAAAACTGTGGTGGAAGGCGCAGGGGCGGCAGGCCTTGCCGCGCTGCTCGCCAATCCAGATCGATTCCGCGGCCGCAATGTTGGGATCGTTCTGTGCGGCGGCAATATTGATACGCGCCTGCTCGCCAATGTGCTGCTGCGCGATCTTGCCCGTTCGGGCCGTTTGGCGCGCGTTCGGTTGCGCCTGCAAGACCGGCCCGGCGCGCTCTTTGGTGTTTTTGGCATTTTCGCCAAGCTGGATGCCAATGTGCTGGAAATCTATCACCAGCGCGTCTTCACCAATTTGCCGGCTAAGGGTCTGATTACGGATATTGAATGTGAACTGCGCGATAGCGCCCATCTTGAGGCGTTGCTGACTGCGCTTGCCGAAGGCGGCTATGATGCCAGCCTTGTTGAACCGGATTGAGACGAACTTTAACCGAACTTGTCGGTAAATTCCCTTTTCACTCGGGCCATGAGGCGACATAAGCTGTGCCCCAGCCCGCTAGTGATGTGGCGCGCTTTACAGGAAAGGGTGCACGCCCGGTGACGGCGCAATTTCGGTTCCCGCGTTTTTTTGTGACCAGCCCAGCACCCTGCCCCTATCTGGCGGGCAAGCTGGAGCGCAAAGTTTTCACCGATTTGTCGGGCCCGCACGCCCCAGAGTTAAATGAAGCGCTTAGCAAAATTGGCTTTCGGCGCAGCCAAGCTGTTGCCTATCGGCCCAGCTGTGCAGAGTGTTCGGCCTGTGTCTCTGTGCGTGTCATCGCGCAGGCATTTCAACCCAATGCCAGCCAGAAACGGTTGCTGAAAAAACATGCCGATCTGGAAGTGTCCGCCTGCCAGCCTTGGGGCACGGACGAGCAATATCATCTGCTACGGCGCTATTTAAGTGCCCGCCACCCTGGCGGCGGCATGTCGCAAATGGATGATATGGACTATGCAGATATGGTGGAAACGACACCTGTCGACACCAATATCATTGAATATCGCGAGCCAAGTGTGGATGGAAAGCTGGGGCGTCTGGTGGGGGCCTGCCTAACTGACCGGCAAAGCGACGGGCTATCCATGATTTACAGCTTTTTTGAGCCGGATGATGCCGCCCGACCCGGGCTGGGGACTTTCATTATTCTGGACCATATTTTGCGCGCGGCAGACCATGGGCTGCCTTATGTCTATTTGGGCTATTGGATCGCAGGATCGCCCCGCATGGAATATAAAACGCGCTTTCAGCCGCTCGAGCGGCTGGGACCAGAGGGGTGGGCGCGCTTCACGCCTGAGGCGGCACATGAAATGGTCCACCCGCCAGAATTGGCGCGTGTCATGATCCCAGCCTAAGCCGCTATATCAAGCCCGCTAGCGGAGACGAAGGGTCAGCATATGATCCCGCGATGACAGGTCATCGGAAAGGTAAGGACATCCAGAAGTGGGTGCGCCAAAAGGGCAGGTATTCCGCCTTTTCGCTAAGGTTCGGTCTTGTCAGAACCCCGATAACTACCTAGGTTTTACTCGTTTGGGAGGCTAGGGTTTTGGCTGCGTGGCGATACCGACGGATCGCAATTACTGGTACCCTTATCTGGGTGGCACTGACGGGCTCTGCGCTGAAGGCGCAGCCGGGCGGAACAGACCGTCCGCCTTTGGCGCTGTCGCAGTCTGTTGAGACACCTTCTGATCGGATATGGCGGATCGCGCGACGCTTGCTCATTGCTAATGCGGATCGATGTATCCAGCATCGCTGGGAATTCGGTTTATTGGCCTTTCGTCCCGACAAACAATCCAGTGTCGTTGAAGCGAAGACCCAAGAGAAGGAACCGGAAAGGTTTGCCATCCAACGGATTTCTCCGGGTGGCGCGGCGGACAAGGCCGGCCTGCGCGTTGGTGATCGGCTGATTACCGCGAACGGGGTGGATTGGCAGTCTCCTGAGTTCACGCAAATTTGGAATCGTGCAGAATCCTTTGACCCTGCGGTTGAACGCATAACATTACAGGCCAGTCGCAATAAGGATATGGTGACGGCGTCGATCAATGGGGAGCGGGCCTGCGCCATTCCTGTCTTTCTGCTTCCAAAGAAGGCAGTCAACGCAATGGCCGTGGACGGCAGAATAGTCGTATACAGCGCTCTGGAGCAGGCTCTACGCGAGGATGACGAGCTTGCAGCGATCATGGCGCACGAAGTGAGCCATGTCCTGCTTGGCCACGTGCCTGCACCTGCCGCTTCCAACACAAACATGCCGTCCGCCGGGCGGGCTTTCAAACCCAAGCGCAGCCAGATGGAGCAGGATGCGGACGCCCTAAGTGTGCGACTGCTGTTGCAGGCCGGGATTGATCCTGAGGCTGCGGTGCGGGCGCAAGCAAAGCTGGGCAAAACTGGCCGTGGGCCCATCTCCCGTCTGTTGGGACTTTGGGGTCCTTATATGTCGGCGCCCAAGCGGCAGGAGTTTCTTCGCGAAGAAGCGGATAAGGCGCGTCGAGAGCGGAGCCAATCAGCAATAGAAGGACATTGAGATGAGACACGTCAGGATGATTGCGGTTCTGTTGCCGGGGCTGGCTCTCCTCGTTGGCGGCTGCGCTGACTACACAACCTACTCCCTCGCGCACCAGTGCGCAGACAGGCCGGGCTGCGTGACCGCACGGCCGCAGCCACGCTCTGCCCACACGCCGGGCCATATCGATGCCATCCGCCCGCAGGACGCTGGCACTTGGGAGCCTGTCATTCGGGCGCGGCAGCCCCGCCCAAAGAGCATTAAGCCTGACTAGATCAAGCCCGCTAGCGGCGACGAAGGGTCAGCATACATGCGGCGGCCCATGCGCCCGGCGCGATAGGCAAGGCGGCCACTTTCCACCGCCAGCTTCATTGCCTGTGCCATCAGGATGGGGTCTTTTGCCTCGGCAATGGCGGTGTTCATCAAAACACCTTCACACCCCAATTCCATTGCCACCGCCGCATCTGACGCTGTGCCAACGCCTGCATCAACAAGGGTGTTGATGACGCGATCACCAA
>RFZB01000161.1 GCA_009920915.1 Sphingomonadaceae bacterium
GGCAAGACCACCCTGTTCCGCATGATCACCGGCCAGGAGAAGCCCGACAAGGGCACGCTCACGCTCGGCGACACGGTCAAGATCGCCTACGTCGACCAGACGCGCGACGCGCTCCCGGCCGACAAGCCCCTGTGGGAGGCGATCTCGGACAGCCAGGAGATGGTGCACCTCGGCAAGCTCCTCGTGCCGGCCCGCGCCTACGCGGCCCGCTTCGGGTTCACGGGCGACGTGCAGCAGCGCAAGGTCGGGATCATGTCCGGCGGCGAGCGCAACCGCATCCACCTCGCGCGCCTGATCAAGGCCGGCGCCAACGTGCTCCTGCTCGACGAGCCGACCAACGACCTCGACGTGAACACGATCCGCGCGCTCGAGGACGCCCTCGAAGGGTTCGCCGGCTGCGCGGTCATCATCACGCACGACCGCTGGTTCCTCGACCGCGTGGCCACGCACATCATGGCGTTCGAGGACGATGGCCGCATCGTCTGGCACGAGGGCAACTACGGCGATTACCTGGAGGATCGCCGGAAGCGCCTCGGCCTCGAGTCCGATACGCCGCGGCGGCCGAAGTATCGCCGGCTTACGCGCTGAGCCGGCCGGTCCGGGCCAACGCGGCGCGCCGACCCGGGGCCTGCGCCGCCAGCGCGTCCAGCTGCGCGGCCGTCAGCCGCCAGTCCCAGTTGCCCTGGGGGTTCCCCGGCGTGTTGAAGCGCGCCTCCGTCCCCAGTCCCAGCAGGTCCTGCGCGGGCACGGAGTGCCTCCAGCCGGCGCCGTTCCTCGGCCGAGGCTTGGGCCAGCCAGCCGACCAAGGTGTCGTTGTCGTGGGTGCCGGTGTAGGCCAGCCGGTCGGCGGCGATGTTCGGAGGGTAGTGGGGGTTGCCGGCCGGCTCGCCGCCGAAGCCGAACTGCAGCACCGCCATGCCCGGGAGGCCGGCGGCGACGCGCAGCGTCTCCACGCCCGGCGAGAGCAGGCCGAGGTCCTCGGCCACGAGCGGCAGGTCGCCGAGGGCGCGCGTGAACGCCAGGTCCGGGCCCGCGCACCAAGCGCCCTCCCGGGCGTTGGGCGCCTGCGCCGGCACGCTCCAGTAGTCATGGATCCCGCGGAAGTGGTCGATGCGGATCGCGTCGAAGAGCCCGAGGTCGTGGTGCACCCGCGCCCGCCACCAGGCGAAGCCGTCGGCCGCATGGCGTGCCCAGTCGTAGAGCGGATTGCCCCAGAGCTGGCCGTCGGCGGCGAAGTAATCCGGCGGCACGCCGGCGACCGCCGTCGGCCGGCCGGCGGCGTCGAGTTGGAAGAGCTCCGGCCGGAACTTCGCGTCGCACCCGTCCGCGGAGACGTAGATCGGCTCATCCCCGAAGAGCCGGACCCCGCGGGCCTGCGCGTAGGTCCGGAGGGCGCCCCACTGCTCGGCGAAGAGGAACTGCAGGGCGGCCGCGGCCGCGCGGGCGTCCTCCGGGGCGGTGTCCGTCGTCCAGCCGGCCGGGGCGGCGAAACCGTTGGCCGCGCGCAAGGCGGCGAACCGCGTCCAGTCCTCGAGCCACCCGGCTTGCGCGCGGCGGAAGCGGGCGAAGGCCGCGTCGTCCCGCAGGGCCTCGGCCGCCCGTTGCCCGACGCGGTCGAGCAAGGGGCGCAGCGTGGTCCAGAGCCGGCCGAAGTCCACGCGCCCCTCCGCGGCCGGCCGGACGGCGGCGAGCTCTTCCGCGGTCACCAGGCCGCGGGCCCGCAGGTCCGCGAGGTCCAGCAGGTAGGGGTTGCCGGCGAAGACGGACAGCGCCTGGTAGGGCGAGTCGCCGTAACCGGTCGGCCCCAGCGGGCAGACCTGCCACCAGCCGAAGCCGGCGGCGGCGAGCGCGTCGACGAAACTCCGGGCGGCGGCGCCCAGGGAGCCGATCGGACCGGTCCCGGGCAGCGCCGTCACGTGCAGCAGCACGCCGGCGGTGCGCCGCGGGAAGGCGCGGCAACGGAACTCGGCCGGCGCCACCCGGGGCGCCGGGGCGTCGTCGGGCGCGGGGCGCGGGGTCATCTCAGCGGTCGAGTTGGAGGTGGTGCTTGGCGCGGAGGCCCTGCAGCCATTCGTCCACGGCTTCCTTCATCGCCACGACGCGCACGCGGTTCTCGACGTCGGCGAGGACGTCCGGCTCGCTCAGCGGCGCGGCGCCGCGCGGTCGCCAGCCTTCGCGCCGCAGGATGAACCAGACCGGCTTGGCGCCGGGGATGTCGAAGCGCAGCGGGGTGGAGACCTGTTGGTCGGCGAGTCCGCGCAAGGTCGTCACGATCCGCTCCGTCAGGTTGGCCACGCTCAGCCAGCCGGCGTCGCCCCCGCGGGCCGCGTAGTCGTCGGAGCTGACCAGCTTGGCGAGGTCGGCGAAGGTCTCGACCTTCGTCCCCGCCGGGACCGCGACCTTATGCTTCGCCAGCAGCGCGGGCATGCGCTCGGGGTGGGCGGCCGCCTCGGCCCAGTCGGCCGCGCGGAGCGCCGCGGCCTCGGCGGACTCGGCGGCGCCCTGCGTCACGGCGATCTGGCTGAAATGCACCTGTTCGTCGCGCGTGAACAGGTCGATGTTCTTCTCGTAGAATTCCTTGCTCCGGCCGGGCCCCACCTCGGTCGCCGTCCGGCGGATGTTGCCGACCATGTAGTCGAAGATGATGCGGTCCTCGATGAACTTGCGGTAGGCGAGCGGCGTCAGGCCGGCGGCGCGGAGGGAGGCCACGAAGCGGTTGCGGTCCCCGGCGTAGTCGCGGCGGATGGTCTCGTCGATGTCGAGGTCGATGTAGGAGGCGGGCAGGCTGCCGCGCTCCGCCCTGAACTCCGCGATCACCAGCTGGCGGTCGGCCATGCTGCGCAGGGATTCCTGGCTCGCCCGGGCGAGGGTGGCGAAGAATTCGGCGTCGGACTTGGCGCTGGCCCGGGCCTGGCCGGCGATGGGCTCCACCTGGCGGCGGACTTCCGACAGGATGATGGGCGTGCCGGCGGCGATGCCCACGATCTTGTCCTGGTTCGTCTCCGACCAGCGTTGGGCCGCGGTCTCCTCCAGCGTCGGCTTGCGCAGCTGGGCGTGGGCGAGCGCCGCGGTCAGGAGCAAGGTGGCGGGAAGGAGGCGTT
>RFZB01000162.1 GCA_009920915.1 Sphingomonadaceae bacterium
TCGACGTGCGCGTAGTGACGGGCAGCCGTTTCATATTCGACGTGTGCCGTCGAAATGGTGATGCCGCGCTCACGCTCTTCCGGAGCCTTGTCGATGTTAGCGAAATCAACAGCGACGCCGCCATTGGTTTCAGCCAGAATCTTCGAAATGGCAGCCGTCAGCGACGTCTTGCCGTGGTCAACGTGACCGATGGTGCCGATGTTGCAGTGCGGCTTAGTCCGCTCAAATTTAGCCTTCGCCATTGTTCTAACCCTCGTTCTTCGATTGGTTCACATTTTTCGGATTGCGGGCGCTCGCCTGCGAAATCAGGCGCGCGCCATAATCCGTCTTTTACGATCAGGCAAGCTTTGCCTTCACCTCATCCGCCACGTTCGCAGGAACTTCGTCATAATGCGAGAACTGCATCGTGTACTGCGCACGCCCTTGCGTGAACGAACGCAGCTGGTTGACGTAGCCGAACATGTTCGCAAGCGGGACCATTGCCTCGACCGACTGCGCGTTGCCGCGGCTGTCTGTGCCTTGGATTTGGCCACGACGTGAGTTCATGTCGCCAATCACGTCACCCAGATAGTCTTCCGGAGTGACGACTTCAACGCGCATGATCGGCTCAAGCAGCTTGATACCAGCCTTTTGGGCGACTTCGCGCATCGCCGCACGACCCGTGATTTCGAACGCCAGAGCGGACGAGTCAACGTCGTGATAGGCACCGTCATAGAGCAGGATTTCAAAGTCGATGATCGGGAAGCCAATAAGCTGGCCCGATTCGGCTGTTTCACGCATGCCCTTTTCAATCGCGGGGATATATTCCTTAGGAATGTTACCGCCCTTGATTTCGTCCTTAAAGACAATGCCCGAACCGCGCTCACCCGGCGTGACCTTGACCTTCACGCGACCGAACTGACCGGTACCACCGGACTGTTTCTTGTGCGTGTAATCAACGTCCACAGGCTTAGCGAGATATTCGCGATAGGCCACCTGCGGAGCGCCGACATTGGCTTCCACCTTAAACTCGCGCTTCATGCGATCGACAAGAATTTCAAGGTGAAGTTCACCCATGCCCTTGATGATCGTCTGGCCCGATTCATGGTCGGTCGACACGCGGAACGAAGGATCTTCAGCAGCCAGACGATTGAGCGCGATGCCCATCTTTTCCTGGTCAGCCTTGGTCTTCGGTTCCACCGAAAGCTCAATAACCGGCTCTGGGAATTCCATGCGCTCAAGAATGATCGGCTTAGCCGGATCACACAACGTATCGCCCGTTGTCGTTTCCTTCATGCCGGCCAGCGCCACAATGTCGCCTGCATAAGCAACATCAATGTCTTCACGCTCGTTCGCATGCATCAACAGCATACGGCCAATCTTTTCCTTCTTATCCTTCACCGAGTTCAGGTAGCTGCCCTTCGACAGCGTGCCCGAATAGATGCGGCAGAAGGTGAGCGAGCCGACAAACGGGTCGTTCATGATCTTGAAAGCCAGCGCGCTGAACGGCGCATCGTCGGCCGTCGGACGGCTATCCGGCTCTTCCGTCGACGGGTTGATGCCCTGCACGTCTTCAATGTCGAGCGGCGACGGCAGATAATCAACAACTGCGTCAAGCAGCGGCTGAACACCCTTGTTCTTAAAGGCCGAGCCACAGCAAACCGGCACAAATGCCTGCGCCAGCGTACCCTTACGGATCAGCGCCTTCAGCGTTGCAACGTCAGGCTCATTGCCTTCCAAATAGGCTTCCATAGCATCATCGTCTTGCTCAACGGCAAGCTCGATCAGCTTCTGGCGATAGTCAGCGGCTTGATCCGCCATGTCCGCCGGAATTTCTTCATAGAAGAATTCAGCGCCCAACGCTTCATTCTTCCAGATGATCGCACGATTTTCGACCAGATCGACCAAGCCCTTCAGGCTGCTTTCAATGCCAATTGGCAGATACAGCACAGCAGGTGTCGCGCCCAGACGCTCGACAATTGACTTCACGCAGAAATCAAAGCTTGCGCCCGTGCGATCGAGCTTGTTGATGAAGCACATCCGCGGAACTTTATACTTGTCCGCTTGGCGCCACACTGTTTCCGACTGCGGCTCAACGCCAGCAACGCCGTCAAAACAGGCGACGGCACCGTCGAGCACGCGCAGCGAACGTTCAACTTCAATCGTGAAGTCAACGTGGCCCGGCGTATCAATGATGTTGATCCGGTGGCCCTTCCATTCGCAGGTCGTAGCAGCAGACGTGATCGTGATGCCGCGCTCTTGCTCTTGTTCCATCCAGTCCATGGTGGCGGTGCCTTCATGGACTTCACCGATCTTGTAGGACTTGCCGGTGTAATACAGAATGCGCTCGGTCGTCGTGGTTTTACCCGCGTCGATGTGCGCCATAATACCGATATTGCGGTAGCGTTCGAGAGGATGGCTGCGTGCCATGATGCTATCTCCGAAGGGATGGAGCGCCCATTAAGACGCTCCGATTGTTACAGCGCTATTACCAGCGATAGTGCGAGAAGGCGCGGTTGGCTTCCGCCATGCGGTGCGTGTCTTCACGCTTCTTGACCGCATTGCCACGGTTGTTGGCCGCATCCATCAGCTCACCCGACAAACGGGCAGCCATGGTGTTTTCCGACCGCGAACGGGCAGCGCCAATGAGCCAGCGAATGGCCAGAGCCTGAGCGCGCTCTGCACGCACTTCAACGGGGACCTGATAGGTCGCACCGCCAACGCGGCGTGAGCGGACTTCGATGCCCGGCTTCACATTGTTCAGCGCTTCGTGGAACACGCCCAGCGGTTCCTTCTTCGCCTTGGCTTCGATCGCTTCCAAAGCACCATAAACAATGCCTTCAGCAACCGACTTTTTCCCGTCAAGCATAACGGAGTTCATGAATTTCGAGAGCACCACATCACCAAATTTGGGATCGGGCAGAATTTCCCGCTTCTCGGGACGACGACGACGAGCCATGTCAGCTTATCCTTTTATCTAAAACCGGCTTACTTCGGACGCTTCGCGCCGTACTTCGAACGGCTCTGCTTGCGGTCCTTCACACCCTGCGTGTCGAGCACGCCGCGGAGAACGTGGTAACGCACACCAGGCAAGTCGCGCACACGACCGCC
>RFZB01000163.1 GCA_009920915.1 Sphingomonadaceae bacterium
ACAAATATCTTAAAAAACTCTTTACTAATTAGTGGTATCAGAGAGTCAGAAATTTTAACAGGCGTAGAGGTATCTTATCTTGAGCCTAGAAACCATTCTCGTAGAGAGTTAGTAAGAATAGACGACCCTACCGCTATATCTGAGCTTAATTCTATAGAAAATGTAAAATCTATAGATTTACCTGGTTGTGATAGACGAAGTCAGGCAATGAGGTTTGGGCAGTATTTATTAGCATCTAGCAAATATGTCAGAAGAAAAGCTACTTTTAAAACGCCTGCTGAAGGTATGACCTCTACCATTGGAGATGTTATAGCAGTATCTCAAAGAATAGGAGGTATAGCTTGGGGTTACGGAGGAAGAGTATTTGCTAACGCTACTACAGCTACTGGAAATGTAATACTAGAACACTTTACTAGTCCCGCTATTACAGGTTCTGTCATAACTGGGAACACTAAACCCATAGCTTTGAGAGTAATTAATAGAGAGACAGAGAGAGTAGAGTTGTATATATGTAATAATACTTATAGTTCTGTATCTAGTTCTAATGTTAATGCAGGTATAGACATTATTGAACTTACAGTTCAAAAAGTATACAAACCACAAACTAGAACATTTGCTTCTTTTAGTAATTTTACTTCTAATAATGTTCCCGTAAAAGGTGATATATGGTCTTTAGGAGAAGTAGATCCTTCTAATTACTATACCAACACTAATGATAAACTATTTAAGATAGTAAACGTAGAAAGAGATACTGATGAGTTAGTTACTATAACTGCTACAGAATATGTATCTAACGTATATACAGATTCTGATAGCATTATTAGTTACGTTCCTGTTAAATATACCGATACAGCTAATCCTCTAATACCACCTCCTGCACCTATATTAAAAGTAATACCTAGACCTATAAAGAATTTAGATGGCTCAGTACAGTATGACTTAGAGATTTATGCATCTACTGATACTACCGGATACCCAATTTCTATTGCTACAGAAATGGAATTAGCTAAACCCTCTGAAATAGTGCTGGCACAAGGCATATCGTAATGGCATATAAAACAATAACCGTAGAAAATACTTCTAATATATCTAATGGTATCGGAGTAGCTCTGGTAGGCAAAAATGGGTTTAATACCCTTTTAGGATCTATACCTTTGTTATGCACATCAGTAAATAGAGTAGATGTTACTGGAGATAAAACTATAAAAAATGGTAACTTAGAATTTACTGTTACTGGATTAGCTAGTGCAATAGACTTAAACTTTAATAAAAATGTATTATTAGTTAATGATGACCCGGCTGTTTTTGGTAACCTAAAGGGTATTGATTATGTAGGAATACCTATTAATGAGAAAACAGATACAGGTGCAGATATAGGGCATGTAGGATATAATCCTATAGTAACTCAGATTAGTATGCCTATAGAGAGTTTTAACTTAAATAATAATACTTTAAAGGTTAATAACAGTGTAAGCGCTAACCACCCAGAGACTTTCTTATTAGATAGTTTACCTGAGCCTCCTTTCTACCTAAAAATAAGTCAACTTTTAGATCAGACTAAATTTAATAATAATAGCGTGTATCTAGAAGGATATTCACATATATTTACAAAGACTTTTAATATTGAGGCTATAGCTGTTGCAGGATCTTCTACTGTTGATATAAACATAGTACCAAGATATAAGACTGCAATTTCAGTATATATTGATAACCAAGAACAAGCTCAAGGTATTTTTACTTGGGATAGTAAATCTAATATTACTGTCCAGACTGGAACTGGAAAAGTTCTTACCGTAAGAACAAACCACTATACTGTCCCTATCATAGAACCAGGAGATAATATTTCTTTATTTTCTGGTAATATCTATGCTGTTTCTGAGACTAGTTACAATCCTTCAAGCCCTAGTTATAACTCCTATTTAACTACTAATTGTATTTACAGAGTTAAATTTGCTACATCGCTTACTGCTAATATATCTGGAGTTACGGGCGTAAATATATCTAATGATATTCAAGGCACTGTAGGAAATTTAAATGTTACAGCTAATACATTCACTTTGGACTATGACAACACAATATATCCAGGAGTTTACGAATTAGGATCTTATAAAGTATATAACGTAAGTTTAAGTAAAACTTTTGAATCCTTAGACATAAGTAAAGAAGGAAAGATAAAAAATATAGCCCCAGGAAGTTATGTTGTAAGAGCTAGAAACAAGAATAGTTTTAATAGAAAAAGCGCATATTCTACTAAACAGGTAAATATTGATACTTTACCGATAGGAAAAGTAACAGATTTACAAATATCTGAATCTCTTTACAGAGATAAACAAGTTGGTATTGCTGTTAGAGCTACTATAAGTTTTACTCCTATAGTTAATCAATCTGTTACAGACTATGAAATATCTTATAAAATAGCAGATAATAATTCTGGAGCTGATCTGCTTACTTATACTACTGTAAAAGTGTCTGCCAGCGGTATAGCAGAAGACGGAAAATTATATTTTAAGATAGATAATATAGAAAGAGGTGGTTCCGCTGCTGCTTATCGTTTTTATGCTAGAGTTACACCTCTTAATAATGATATCAGAGGTATTACTACAGAAACCTCAGCAGATATAGTAGGTAAAACTGCTAAACCAGACGGAGTAACCCGATTCTCAGCCAGTCAACTTGGAGATCAAATTTTATTCTCTTGGACAGTTCCTAGAGATCAAAACGGTGATCCTCTAGAAATAGACTTATATCAATTTGAGATAAAACAATTAACAGGAACTTATAGTTCTGTCACAGAATCTAACTGGGAAGCTGCTACAAGTATCGGATCTGCTTTTGCTAACGTAAGTTTCTTAAATGCGCCTGTTAGAGAGTATGGTACTTTTACGTATTTATTGAGAACTAGAGATACAACAGGTAATCAGTGTGAAGCATCTGATATAGCTGTATACACTATAACTACTATACGACCAGCTAGCTTGTTTACTTTTAGAGCGTTCAGCGAAGATAATCCAGGTGCAAATGACTATATATCTGGATCTACTAATAATAATTATTTTGAA
>RFZB01000164.1 GCA_009920915.1 Sphingomonadaceae bacterium
TGCCCCCTTCTGAGTGGCCCAATTTCTAATTTAGGAATGGTCACGAAGGAGGAATGGAATGGCAAGGAAGCACAAGCCGGAAGATATCATCGGCAAGTTGCGTGAGGCGGAGATCGTTCTAGCGCAGGGCGGCACGGTCGCAGATGCCTGCCGGCGGATCGGCGTTACCGAACAAAGCTACTACCGTTGGCGCAAGGAGTATGGCGGCCTGAAGATGGATCAGGCTCGGCGGATGAAAGAGCTTGAGAAGGAGAACGCCCGGTTGCGCCGGGCGGTATCCGACCTGACGCTGGACAAGCTGATCCTGCAGGAGGCCGCAAAGGGAAACTTCTGAGCCCTGCGCGCCGCAGGCGCTGTATCGATCATATAAGGGACATGATGCCAGTGTCCGAGCGGCGGGTCTGCCGTGTGCTTGGGCAACATCGATCGACACAACGCAAAACGCCGCGTGGGGCAGATGACGAAGCCGCGCTGACCGAAGACATCATTGCTTTTGCCCGGCAGTATGGCCGGTATGGCTACCGTCGGGTGACTGCCCTGCTGCGCGAGGCTGGCTGGCATGTGAGCTTCAAGCGCGTGGAGCGCATCTGGCGTCGTGAGGGACTGAAAGTGCCTCAGAAGCAACCGAAGCGAGGAAGGCTCTGGCTCAACGATGGCTCATGTATCCGACTGCGCCCAGAATATCCGGGGCACGTGTGGTCCTACGACTTTGTCGAGGGTCGTACGCACGACGGTCGCAAGTTCCGCATCCTGTCGATCATCGATGAAGCCAGCAGGGAGTGCCTTGCCCTCCCTGTCGCGCGACGGCTCAGAAGTGAGGATGTCTTGGCGGCGCTGGCAGAGTTGTTCGTCACGCGTGGCCCACCGGCTCACATAAGGTCGGATAATGGCCCTGAGTTTATCGCCAATGCCGTGCAGCAATGGCTGGCGAAGATCGGCGTGAAGACGCTCTACATCACTCCAGGTAGCCCTTGGGAGAACGGCTACTGTGAAAGCTTCAATGGCTCGATGCGTGATGAGCTCTTGAACGGGAAGATCTTTTACACTCTGGCTGAGGCAAAGATCCTGATCGAAGCCTGGCGCCGCCACTACAACACCCTCAGGCCACATAGCTCCTTGGGGTATCGCCCACCAGCCCCGGAAACGGCGACACCGCCATGGCAGCCCTCCGGTTCCGCTTCGCTCCACCTGCGGTCACCCATGGCGCCGGAGGCAATCTTGCACTAACAATTAACGCGGACCACTCAGTGGGGGCCGGTCATCGAGGCAGCCCAGCCCATAATGATCATCCAGTGGATGATGGACGCGAATATGAATGACGCTATCGGCAGATAACAGGCTCGTCACCTCGCCGGCACGATAGCGATAGGCCATCGGCCATCCGCGCGGATCTGCCTCTATGCTCACGCGTTCGGGCCGCAGCGCAAACAGCTCTGCCGGTGCGCCGTGCGTGTCGGGCAAAATCTGCACATAGCCATTGCCATGCAGCAGCAGCGATATGGCCAGTGTCTCCATCAGGCTTTGCCCGCCTGAGGTTGCGGCCACCAAGTCGCCCGCCATGGGGGCAGAGGCGCGGATGACAATCGAGGCGACACCTTCGGCCACCAACCGCACTGCGCGTTGAGCAACCGAATTGGTTAAATATAATTCGCGTAACTGTGCCTCATAGGCGCGCGGCCAATGGCCCCCTATCCAACCCGTCAGCCCACGCGCCAATGCCGGACGCGCAGCAGCACGCCCGGCTGATTTCCAGCCGAATAACTTCATTGAAAACTCCTGATCTTCATGCCGCATCGGGCGGCCGGGTCGGGCAGAGGGGCGACAGCCTGTCGAGACTGTGGCTACAGCATCCGTACGCGCGGCACGCTGCCAGCCGGGGCCAGCATCAGTTCCGTCACCGCCCAGACCAGTGCATCCGCCCGGTCGGGGGATCGGCCCGGGCCATGATAGCTGCCGCCCGTCGCCAGCCCGCACAATTCATCTTCCAGTTGCGGGTTTCGGCCCCTGTGGCGCACCTGCCCGCGTTCATACAGGGCGGCAATGGGTTCGGCGCGTGCCACCTTGCCATGGCTTGCGCGCACCAGCTTGACGGGCAGGCCCGCATCGGCGGCGCGCAGCACGCTTTCCACCATCAATCCGCCATTATTGGATTCGGCAATCACTCGATCTGCAGCCCATAGCCGCGCGGCGTCTGCCACACGTCCGGCCCAGCCTTCGGGGGAGGCGCCTTGAATGCTGGCATCGGCCAGCACCCAGGCGCGGCCATCTTGGCCCAGCCCAACAACAACAATGCCACAGGCATCGCCGCGATTGCCAGCGGGGGGGGGTCAACGCCCACCACCACGCGACGCATGTCAGGCACTGGCCCGTCACAGGCGGCGGCCTCCATCATCGCGCGGCTCCACAGTGCGCCCGCCACATCTTCAATCAACACGCCGTCCAGCTCCTGCCGGCCAAGGCGCGTGCCGCCATAAAGCGTCGTCATCCGCTCCAAAAAGGCGGTGGCCAAGTTCAACCCATTATCGGCCGTGCGCCCGCGCGTCATCACGGTCCCTGCTTCGTCCATGATGCGGCGGATGAGGGGCACGGGCCGGGGCGTTGTTGTGGCCACCAGCCGTGGGGCTGGTCCCAACCGCAAGCTGAGCGCCAAATTGTCCCATGCCGCCTCGCCATTATCCCATTTGGCACATTCATCGGCCCAGCCCAGATGATGTTCTGGCCCCCGCAGCCCGTCGGCCTCGGCAGCCGAATAGAGTGTTGCCATGCTGCCATTGCGCCATGTCAGCCGCCGTAACGATGGCTCAAATATCGGGCGGTCATGGGCAGGGGCAATGGCCAAAAGGCCGCTTTCGCCTTCCACCATGATTGCGCGTGTGTCTGCCAGGGTTGCACCCACCAGGGCAATGCGCAGGCCCGGCAGATGTTCCGCTGCCGATCGCACCCATTCGGCCCCTGTGCGGGTTTTGCCAAAGCCGCGCCCGGCCAGGATCAACCAGCAGCGCCAATCTCCCTCCGGGGGGCATTGGTCG
>RFZB01000165.1 GCA_009920915.1 Sphingomonadaceae bacterium
CTCAATAATCAAATGAACAATTTCAGCCATGAAGCCACAGTGCGCGCACTGCGCGAAGGCGGGCCACTGCCGCTTAATTCCATGGCACCGGGCAAGCGGATGCTCTCTACCATGATGCCAACGATGGTGCTGAAGGATGGCAAGCCTTGGTTGGTAACGGGGACGCCAGGGGGCAGCACGATCATTGATACGGTGCTGCAAATCGTGGTGAATGTGGTCGATTATGGGCTGAACGTGGATGAAGCGACGCACCAGCCGCGCATCTTTCAGGATGCTAGTGATACCTTGCGCGTTGAGCCCAATTTCAACCCGGATACCGTCCGCCTGCTGACCCAGATGGGCCATAAGATCACATCAGATGAGACCATGGGCAGTGCCCAATCGATCATGATTGATAAGGGCCGCTTCCTAGGCGCTGCAGACCCGCGGCGCCCCGGCGCACTGGCTGTCGCGCCCGAACAGATGGTGCATTAAGGACATTGCCCAGACGGGGGGTGACGCAGCAAGGCTTTACCCCCCGCACGGCCCGTGGGTTCCCCTTCGTCCAACGCGAGTTGGCCGTTGACCAGCACAAAGCGCATGCCCGTGGAAAACAGGCTGGGCTGCGCATAATCCGCGCGCGGCGCAAAGCGATTGGGGTCAAACACAATCACATCGGCAAAGGCCCCGGGCTTTAACTCGCCACGGCCTTCAAGGCCAAAGCTGCGGGCGGTGCGGAGGGTGCTGCGTTCAATAAAGCTTTGCACGGTCAGCACCTTCTTCTCGCGCCCATAAGTCGCATAGGCTCGCGCGAAGGAGGCGTAATAGCGCGGATGGCCTTGCGACGCGTCAGAGCTGGTCATCACCCAAGGTCGCGTCATAAAGGCGGCAATATCGGCCTCGCTCTGGTTGAACGAGGCAATGCTTGTCTCGCGTTCGCGCAAAAGCGTGATGGTGGCGTCCACCGGGCTTTGACCCGTCTCCTTTGCCACGGCCTCTAACGTCTTGCCCTGCGCGGCTTTCGGCCCTGCAGTAATCAAGATTGCAACAGGCCCCCCGCGCTTGCGCAGATTTTCAGCCATGTCGGCGCGTAACCGGGCTTGCAAAGCTGGATCATCAAAGCGCGCCAGCATCGCGGCCCGCCCGCCATCTTGCGCCCAGCGGGGCATCAACGCGGCAGACAATTGTGTGCCCGAGGCGGACCAAGGATATTGATCTGCCGTCACGGCTATGCCCGCTTTTTGCGCGGCTTCTATCTGGGCAATAATCTTTGGGGCTTGGCCCTGAACATCAACGCCCAGTGCCTTGATATGCGCGATATGCACGGAGATTTTCGCTTGCCGTCCAACGTTCAGCGCCTCTTCAATCGCGCCAGACAGGCCAATGCTATAGCTCGATTCATCGCGGATATGGCTGTCATACAGCCCGCCTTTCAGCGCGGCTGCACGCGCCAGAGCAATCACTTCGTCCGCCCGCGCAAAGCTTTGCGGGGCATAGAAAAGCCCGGTTGATAGACCCAGCGCCCCTTGGCACATTGCACGCGACACAAGGGCGGACATATCGGCCATTTCCTTAGGCGTAGCAGCCCGGTCTGCGGCCCCGACCACTTGGGCGCGCACCGCACCCAGCCCAACATAGGCCGCCGCGTTCACGCCAATGCCGCCCTCTGCCTCTGCCACCAATGTGCGTAGCAAATCAGGCGCCCCCCAGCCATCTACGCCAATAAAGGCTGTCGTCACGCCTTGCGTCAGAAAGGGCAGCACCAGCCGGGCCGCAGGATCGCGCGATGTCAGCGCCGCATCGGCATGGGTATGCGGATCAATAAAGCCCGGCGCCACAATCAGCCCCTTGGCCTCAATCACGCGCCGGGCGGGGGCGTCCAAATGCCGGCCAACGGCCACAATCCGGTCCCCCGAAACGGCAACATCGCCTGTAAATGCCGCCGCCGCGCCTGTGTAAACTGTGCCGCCGCGGATGAGGAGATCAACTGTCGCCGTCTCCGCTGCGACGTGCGCAGGACTGGCGAGCCCTGCCAAACCTAATGTGATGGCAAAAGCCGATGCAAGGCGCTGTGGAATCATAAATTTCTCCCCTGCCTAAAACTCTAGCAGGGTGGGGCCGGGGTTCAATTGCGCCCCAGCCGCTCTGCCACGCGCGGCCAGAGGATGGAGAGCACGAGGCCGCCCATCACCAAAGCTGCGGCCATGATTTTCCATGTCTGCATGGGCTCTGCCAAGATCAGCGTGGACGAGAGCATTCCAAAGACTGGCACAAGCAGCGCCAATGGCGCGACTTGGGCTGAGGGGTGGCGTGAGAGCAGCCAGCCCCAGACAGCATAGCCAAACATGGTATTGCCCACCGATTGCCACCCGACAGCCGCCCATGCACTGATCGGGGCGGTGGCGAGGCTGGTGAAAATCGCATCCGCCCCTTCCATAGCAAAGGCGAGCAGGAAGAGCGGCGGGATCGCAAACAGGCTCGCCCAGACGACATAGGCCAGCATATTAATCTGCCCCGCCGCGCGGGAGACCATATTGCCGCTGGACCAGCTGATGGCCGCCCCAATCACCAGCGCAATGCCGAGAGGCGTGGTGTGCCCATCGGTATGCGTCAGGATGACGCCAAGGCCCGTCATTGCAAGCGCAAGCGCCACAATCTGGAACAGGCGGACGCGTTCCTTATGGAGGATCAGCGAGAAGAGGATTGTGAAAATGACCTGCGTCTGGACAACCAGCGAGGCAAGTCCGGGCGTGATATGGCCCTTCATCGCAATGAAGAGCAGGCCAAACTGCCCGCCGCCAATCAACACGCCATAGGTCGCCAAATTGCGCCACGGCACTTTGGGGCGCGGCAGAAATAAAGCCGCTGGAAAAAAGGCGAAGCTATAGCGCAGCGCCGCCAGCAACAGCGGCGGAAAGCTATCCAGCGCGATGCGGATAATGACAAAGTTGGAGCCCCAAACCGCCATGACAAGCACGGCGGCCAGCAGGTGCAAGCGGGGCAGCCCCGCAGGATGCTGCGGGGTGCTCATGTTACGCGGCTTCGGACGA
>RFZB01000166.1 GCA_009920915.1 Sphingomonadaceae bacterium
CCAAGCGCTGCACGATGGGCTGCCCGCAGCAGCCGTAGGGGTCGGTGGGCGGCTGGTACGGGTTGGTCTGCACCGATGCCGTGTTGCCGGATATCGCGGCGTTCGACACCGCGAAAGCGGATGCCTACGCCCCGGCGCAGCACATCTACATTGAAATGCGGGCTCGAGGGATCAATCGACAAGCGGTCAGGAGGCGTATCAGTCATGCCGGGCGCCATGCCCCAAAGCGGCCTTGTGTGCAATCCCGTTGCGTTTTCCAATCAAGCGACATAGCTTTGCAAAAAGATAATTTGGGGGGAGAGTGACGATGGCGTTTCGCATCTATCTGATCCTAAGCTGGATCGCTCTTTTGATTTACACGGCACTTGTCATTGCCGATCATGGCATGGGCCTGCTGCCTATCTTTTTCGGCGATATTGGCCGCATGGGCTGGCCCGGCCAGTTTAATCTCGACTTCATGCTCATGCTCAGCCTCTCCGCCTTATGGACGGCGTGGCGCAATGGCTTTTCAGCTTTGGGGCTGGGGCTGGGCCTCATTGCCTTTTTCGGCGGGGCGGGGTTCTTGCTGCCCTATCTCCTTATTCTCAGCATCCGTTGCCGGGGCAATATTGGGCTTATCCTCACTGGGCGCAGCTAAGGGGTCAGGCAAAAGCGGCGTTGTCTTGCGTCCGCGCAGGGCATCAATTTCTGCCTGACGCCGGTTAAGATAATAAGCGCGCAGCGCGGCATAGGGGTCGTTCGTTTCGGTCCGTAGGCGCTGCAATTCATCATCAAACTCAGCGCGATCATCCAGCGAGCTGAGAATGCCGGCGGGCACGGCATAGAAAAGATTGTTGAACGGTGCGCCAATGGTAAAGGGCAGCAGGCTCAAATCCATCAGCCGGCCCGTCACATCGCGCAGCGTGGTCGGTCCAATGAAGGGCAGATACAAATATGGCCCTGATTTTATGCCATAAAAACCCATGGTATAGGCAAAGCCGTTGACGCGGTGTGGCAGATAAAAGGGCTTCTTTTTCGCCACATCAAATAGGCCTGCAACCCCCAGAGTTGAGTTGATGCCAAATCGCCCAACGGTTTCTGCAGCCTTGCCAATTTTCAGCTGCAGAACAAAATTCACAAAGGCAATGGGTTCCCCAATATTTGACAAGAAGTTGCGCACGCCCTTGCGCATCGGCCCCGGGATTTTCTCCCGATAGGCAATAGCGACTGGCCCGACAAAAGCCTTGTCGACAGATTGGATGACCTCAAAGCTGGTTTCGTTAAAATTTTCCAGTGGGTCAGCGGCAATGGCTCGACGCTTGGCTGTGACAACAATTTCCTCTGGCGCATCGTCTGGCGTGGCAACCGAAGGCGGGGTTGTTGGCAATGCGTCCAGCGTGGGGACATTCGCCGTTTCCGGTGTCGATACAGGCGCAGATGGCGCAGGCGGATTGGCGGTTTGTGCCACATCTTGGGCCAGTTGTGCAGGCAATGCTGCCAAAGCAACAGCAAGAACAGCGGCTGAAACGCCCAAGATATCGTCCTTTCAGGGTTGGTCACCCGTTGGTTCTAGGCCCTTGCGCCGAGCGACATGAGGGAAGCTCGAGTCCGGCAGGGGTATACGGAAAGCCGCATAGCCGCGGCAAAGCATTTCGGCCATGAATTTATGATGACTATGCCCCCGTCCGCCCAAATGCCCTTTCCTCTGGCGACCCGTGCGGCCGCATTAGAGATGTTGCAGGCCTTTCTGCCCAAGGCTGGGGCAGGCTATGCCCAATGGCGCAATTATGATTTTGGGCCGGGCCAGCACACACGCGTCTCTGCGCTTTCGCCCTATATCCGGCATCGCCTGATCACGGAGGAAGAGGTGGTGCGTGGGGTGCTGACACAGCATAGCCCAGAGGCTGCTGAAAAATTTATCCAAGAAGTTTATTGGCGGACTTATTGGAAAGGCTGGCTGGAAATGCGGCCCAGTGTCTGGGCGGACTATCTGGCAGATTTGGACCAGCTTGGCCCTCCAAATGCCGAGGCACAGGCCGCAATGGCTGGGCGCACGGGCATCGCCTGTTTTGACAATTGGGCGGCAGAGTTGGTCGAGACTGGCTATCTCCACAACCATGCGCGCATGGATGGGGACCCCGCCTCGAACACGCTCAGCTGGCGCTGGGTGGCGGGCTTGCAAACGCCCGGCAAAACCTATCTCGCCACGCCCGAAAACATCGCAACTTTCACCCAGGGCCGCTTTCAGCCCGAGGCGATCCTCCACGGGCCAGCGCCTGAGGGGCCTGCCAACCCGCCAGCACAAGCGCTGCCTGCTGTGCCGAAATTGCCGGACGCGCCCTTTTTGCTCCTGCTGACTGAGGAGGACCTTCATGCCGAAAGCCTCGCATTGCGGGCTGGGCAAATTGCAGGCCTAGCAGGCCTTGCGCCCAGCCGAGACGGCCTTTCTCCCAATGTTGCAGCGTTTCGCAACGCGGCCTTGGCTGATGGGCTGATGCGCGCGGCGGACCATTTCGGGCAGGGCGCCCCGGTTTTGGACGCTGGCGCGCTGTTGGATCATGCCCGCGGGCTTGGCCTCACCAACATTGTGACGGCCTATGCGCCTGTTGGCCCCATTGCCAGCCAATTGGCGGCATTCGCTCAACAGGCCGCCACCCAAGGCCTTGCGCTACATTATGTGCAGCGGGCTTGGGACAGAGCAGCTTGGCCGCTGGCCACTAAGGGCTTTTTCCCCTTTCGCCAGCACATCCCCAGCCTGTTGCCCAAATGAGCCTGCAAGTCCTTTGGTTTAAGCGCGATTTGCGGCTGGCGGATCATGCCGCCTTGTGCGCGGCAGCGGCGGCTGGGCCTGTCCTCCCGCTGTTCATTGTCGAACCGGAATACTGGGCGCTTCCGGATACATCCTATCGGCAATGGGAATTTTGGCGCGGTTGCGTGGCAGATTTAGCCGAGGCGATCCGCG
>RFZB01000167.1 GCA_009920915.1 Sphingomonadaceae bacterium
CGATCATGCGCGCCGACCGCCGGCGCGCGCTGGCCGCCGGGGGCGGCAGCCTGGCTCAGACGCGCCGGCGCTTCGGTGGCCTGCAGCCGTTATGCGGAATGGGCGTCACGTCGCGGATCGAGGTGATCAGGAAGCCGACCGCCTGCAGCGCGCGCAGGGCCGATTCGCGGCCCGAGCCGGGGCCCTTGACCTCGACCTCGAGCGTGCGGACCCCGTGCTCCATCGCCTTCTTGCCGGCGTCCTCGGCGGCCATCTGGGCGGCGAAGGGCGTCGACTTGCGGCTGCCCTTGAAGCCCTGGAGCCCCGACGAGGACCAGGAAATCGTGTTTCCCTGCGCGTCGGTGATGGTGATCATGGTGTTGTTGAAGCTGGCGTTCACATGTGCGACGCCGGCGGTGATGTTCTTGCGCTCTCTACGACGAATACGCTGAGGTTCGCGTGCCATAAGGAAATCCTGACTTTAAAAAACTAAGCTGTTGTGCCGGTTGGAGGTCAGCCTCCGGCGGAAAAGTAAAGATCAACCGTCCCCCGGACGGTTGCTGTTTACTTTTTCTTACCAGCGATCGGTTTGGCCTTGCCCTTGCGGGTGCGCGCATTGGTGTGCGTGCGCTGCCCACGGACCGGCAGGCCCTTGCGGTGACGAAGGCCACGATAAGACGCAAGGTCCATCAGGCGCTTGATGTTCATCGATGTTTCACGACGAAGATCACCTTCCACCGTGTAATCGGCGTCGATCGTTTCGCGGATGTGCAGGACTTCCTGATCGGACAGGTCCTGAACGCGGCGTTCGGCAGCGATGTTCAGCTTGGTGACGATTTCCTTGGCTTTGGCCGGGCCAATGCCGTGGATATATTGCAGCGCGATCAAAACGCGCTTGTTGGTCGGGATGTTAACACCCGCAATACGTGCCATGAGTTACTTTCTCCTGCTCCACAGGCTAACGGGCAAGGCCAGCCTATCTCGACGCTTTGAAATCCCTCAACGCAGAAACGCGACGAGCGCACAAAGGCGTCGCCGTGTGAACGGTGTCAAGAGATGATGTGTCTCTATATCCCTGAGATGAGGGTGTCAACAGGCAGCAAAGCACCTATATAAGCAACAGAATTCAGATTGAGGAGAAGATTGCCATGCGCCGCCTGACCATGATTGCCGCATCGCTTGCCCTGACTGCTGCTGCCGCCAGCCCCGCGCTGGCAGCCTTAAAGCCCGGCGCTTCGGCACCCGATTTTACGACGACAGCCGCAAAAGCAGGAAACACATTTGGCTTTTCCCTCTCTAAGCAGCTGAAAAAAGGCCCGGTTGTCCTCTATTTCTTCCCAGCCGCCTTCACATCGGGCTGCACGGTGGAGGCCAACCAATTTGCCGAAGCGACAGATGAATTTGCAAAATATGGCGCCACGGTGATTGGCCTTTCCGCGGATCCGATTGATAAGCTTGCCAAATTCTCAACCAGCGAGTGCCGCAGCAAATTTGCCGTTGCCATGGCCAGCCCAACGACCATTGCAGCCTATGATGCCAAGCTGATTTTCGGCAAATCCAACCGCACCTCCTATTTCATCACGCCGCAGGGCAAGATCACGGCCGTACATAGCGATCTGGATTATCGCCAGCACGTGCCGGAAATGCTGAAAGCTGCAAAGGCTTGGGCCGGCACCAAGAAGTAAGCAGCCTGACTTCGGTGCTCCGGGCTTGACCCGGAGCCCAGTTAACAAATGACAGTGCCAAGCTAGGCTCCGGCTCAAGGCCGGAGCGATGCACTCCAGATTTTACCCCGCCTTTTTATATCGGGCGCGGAATTCCGCGGCGAAGGTTGCGAATTCGCCCTGCGCAATGGCATCACGCATGGCCGCCATCAACTGCTGATAAAACCACAGATTATGTTCGGTCATCAGCATCGCGCCCAGCATCTCACCGGCTTTGACCAAATGGTGCAGATAGGCCTTGCTCCACTGCCCCGCAGGCGATGCAGGGTCGAGTGGCGTTAAATCCTCAGCATATTTGGCATTGCGGATGTTAACAGGGCCATCCCAGGTAAAGGCCTGCCCATTGCGACCAGAGCGTGTGGGCAGAACACAATCAAACATATCCACGCCGCGCTCCACCGCGCCCACCAGATCATCCGGCTTGCCAACACCCATTAAATAGCGGGGCTTATCAAAGGGCAGTTGATCGGGCGCGAAATCGAGCGTGGCGAACATCGCCTCCTGCCCCTCTCCCACCGCAAGGCCGCCAATGGCATAGCCATCAAAACCAATCTCTTGCAGCGCTTCGGCAGACCGTTGGCGCAGTTCTTGGTCCAGCGAGCCTTGCTGAATGCCAAACAGCGCCGCCCGCGCGGCATGATCCCCACCTGCATCAAAGGCATCGCGCGATCGCTTCGCCCAGCGCATCGACATCAGCATGGATCGCTCTGCCAACTCACGCGAAACGCCATGTGCGGGGCATTCATCGAACGCCATGACAATATCAGAGCCCAAGAGCCGCTGGATCTCCATCGATCGTTCAGGCGTCAGCATATGGCGCGATCCATCAATATGGCTCGCAAAGCGGACGCCTTCTTCGGTAATTTTGCGCAATGATGCGAGGCTCATCACCTGATAGCCGCCGCTATCGGTCAAAATCGGCCGATCCCAGCCCATGAATTTATGCAGCCCGCCCAACCGGTCCATCCGCTCCGCCCCCGGACGCAGCATCAGGTGATAGGTGTTACCAAGGATGATGTCCGCCCCAATGGCGCGGACATCGGCTGGCTTCATCCCTTTCACGGTGGCGGCCGTCCCCACGGGCATGAAGGCGGGCGTGCGAATATCCCCCCGCATCATGCGGAGCACGCCCGTGCGGGCCTTGCCATCCGTTGCGGCAATCGAAAACTCAAAGCGTGGGGCAGTCATAGAGCGCGCCTATAGAGCCATTGATCAATTTGCCAAGCATTCCCCATGT
>RFZB01000168.1 GCA_009920915.1 Sphingomonadaceae bacterium
GCCAAGTTCGCTGCCGTCAATCGGCGAGGCATTGCTGAAGCGATCCGCGGAGGAAATCCGTTTGCCGCCGATCCAGTGGTCGAGCGAGACTTCGACTCCTGCAATGACTGCGCACGTATCGGTCATCCCGGCTCTCCCCAAAGGCGTTGCGATTATCGCACGAATCGCGAAATATCGAACGCAATCATTATTGACTACAGTCAGTTTTATCTGGTATCCATGTCTCGTCAAGGGGGGTGCTGGCGCCCCTGCCATGGAGAGCCGCTTTAATGGCGAACGCAGTTGCCCTCGATCAGTTGGCGCCAGGCCGCCGCGAACGCAACAAGCTGGAAAAGCAGGCCCGCATTGTCTGGGCTGCGCGCCAGTTGTTCCATCGACAGGGTTTTGCCGAAACCACCACCCAGCAGATTGCGGTAGAGGCCGACATCGGCACCGGCACCCTGTTCCTCTACGCTAAATGCAAGGAAGACCTGCTCATCATGGTCTTCAAGGATGAGATGCTGGAAACCGTGCGCGAGATATTCGCGCGCCTTTCGCCGAAGGCATCACCTGTCGATCAACTTATGGCCGTCTTTGAGCATATGATGGCCTATCATGCGCGCGACATCGACCTGTCCCGGGTATTGCTGCGCGAGCTTGTCATGCCAAGCTCGCTCGACCGGCGCGGAGATGTCACCGAACTCATGGATGCAATCTATTCTGGATTGATGGACATCGTTCGGCCGGTTGCCGATGAGCCCGAAGTAGCCGCGCGCTCTGCCTTCGCGCTCTATTACTTTGCACTGATAAGCTGGCTCGGTCGTGGCTTTGAGCGGCGGGCAGCGCTGACTCATCTCCGCACCCAGCTGTCCGGGCTTCTCAAGTGAAAGGCCGGGCTATGGTGGAACCGCTCAAGGACCGTTGGCGGCGCGGCGAGGTAACTCTGGGCGCATGGTGCATGATCCCCAGCAGTCTGACGGCAGAGATCCTGGCGAAGGGCGGCTTCGATTGGGTGCTGATCGATATGCAGCACGGTTGCATGGGCTATGAAACCGCCGTCGAGATGATCCGCGCCATCGATCTGGCCGGGATTACCCCATTGGTCAGAGTACCCTGGAACGAGCCCGGGATCATCGGGCGGCTGCTTGATGCTGGGGCCATGGGGATTGTCGCGCCGATGGTCAACGCGATGAACGAGGCCCAAGGCCTTGTCGACGCTTGCCGCTACCCACCTGTTGGCAGACGTAGTCTCGGCCCGGTCCGGGTCGGTGCGCGCGACGGGATGGGATACGTTGCAAGCGCCAATGATCGCATCGCAGTTATTCCAATGATTGAGACGGCCGAGGCCTTGGCGAAGGTCGACGCCATCGCCGCGGTGCCAGGCGTCGATGCTCTGTTCGTTGGACCGTTTGATCTCTCATTCTCACTTGGCCTGCGCCCCGGTGACAATGACGGCGAACCGACGTTCGATGCTGCCATTGCGCGGATCAACACTGCCGCGCGATCGAACGGGATTGCTACCGCCGTTCTTTCCACCGCAGCGCTTGCCCCACTTCGCGCCGCCCAGGGCTTCCGGATGATTTCGGTCTTCACCGACAGCATTGCACTTGCCGCCGCGGCTAATGCCAGCCTGGACGCCGCGCGCGTTGCCATTGCCGAAGGATCCAACAATGCTTGATTCCGCAACCCGCAACCAGATCGTGGCCGACCTGATCGGCACCTACCATACCCGCACGCCTTTGCCGCTCCTGACCCAGACCTATCCTCAGATCGAGATGGCGGACTCCTATGCCATCCAGCAAGCTTTCGTAGCCCATTCGCTGGCGCAAGGGCGAAGCGTGCGCGGCTACAAAGTGGGCCTAACCTCCAAAGCAATGCAGGAGATGTCAAACGCGACTGAGCCCGATTTCAGCGCTATGACTGACGATCTGTTCCTGCCGGAAGATACGCCGCTGGAGCACTCACGTTTCTTCCGCCCGTTGATTGAGATCGAAATCGCTTTCGTGATGAAGACCGCACTCAAAGGCCCTGGAATTTTGCCAGTCGATGTTCTGCGGGCGACCGATTTCGTGCTGCCCGCGATCGAGATTGTCGATTTTCGGGTTGGCCCTGCTCCGGGGATGACAGTGCTCGATACTGTAGCTGACCTGGCCGCTTGCGGTGTGGCAGTGTTGGGGGCCAATCCGCGAAAGCTTGAAGACATCGACCTGCGCCGGGTGCACGGCCAGATGATTGTCAACGGCAAGGTCGAGCAGAAAGGCTATGGCTCGGCGGTCCTCGGCAATCCGGTCACCGCAGTTGCGTGGCTAGCTAACAAGCTAGGCGAGTTTGGCATTACCTTTGAACCGGGCCAGACGATCCTGACGGGTTCCTTAGTGCGTGCGATGCCGGTGAAGGCAGGCGATGAAGTGGTGGCCCGCTTCGATTCCGGGTTGGGCGATGTGCTTACCTCTTTTGTTTGAAGGAAAGGGGAAGCGAGCAGCCATGACCCGACGTTCAATCTGGAAGCGAACCGATCTGGATGTGACGGAAATCAACCGCCGCGAAGAAAAGTCGATGGTTCAGCACCTCGGGATAACAGTAATCGAAATTGGCGCTGATTACGTTACCTCAAGCATGCCGGTTGATGAACGCACCCTTCAGCCGCACGGGCGATTACACGGCGGTGCTTCGGTCGCTCTGGCAGAGTCGGTTGGCTCGTTGGCAGCGAACCTGACGCTCGATCCGACCCTGGAAATTGCCGTCGGGTTGGAGATAAACGCTAATCACGTTCGGCCGGTCAAAGGCGGCATGGTCTATGGCACAGCCCGCCCCGAAGCGCTGGGCCGGACCACCCAGATCTGGAGCATTCGCATCGTTGACGAGCAAGACCGGTTGGTCTGCATTTCTCGCCTGACGATGGCCGTAATCTCGGTCGAACGGAAATGAACACTTCAGTCGTGCAGCTGATGCAGATTGATC
>RFZB01000169.1 GCA_009920915.1 Sphingomonadaceae bacterium
CGCACGTCGACAAGAAGTCGCGCGAGCAGTTCGAGGTTCGGACTTATAAGCGGCTGCTGGATATCGTGCAGCCCACCCCGCAAACAGTTGACGCGCTTATGAAGCTCGATCTTGCTGCGGGTGTCGATGTAGAGATCAAGCTGGCCTAAACCAGTTTACTTTGGGCCGCCGGTTGACGGAGTCAGCCGGGTGGCCTAAAGGCCCATCTCTTTTAGAGATTCGGGATACCGCCGGACCTAGTCCGGGCTGCGTCCCCCGTCTTTTCGGTCTGCAATGTCCGAAAGCCAGCCCGGACGGGGCGATGCATTACAATTTGGGCTGACATGCCCGCGGGGAATGGGTCTCCGTGGGCCTCTGTGCTAAGGAGAAACGGATCATGCGCACTGGCGTGATCGCGAAGAAGGTCGGCATGACACGCATCTTCAATGAAGATGGTCGTCACGTTCCCGTTACCGTTCTTTCGCTGGAAAATTGCCAGGTCGTGTCACAGCGTACGCTGGATCGTGACGGTTATGTTGCGGTTCAGTTGGGTGCTGGTGCGGCCAAAACCAAGAATGTAGCCAAGCCGCAGCGTGGCCACTTCGCGAAGGCAGAGGTTGAGCCCAAGGCTCGTCTCGTCGAATTCCGCGTTGCTGAAGACGCGCTGGTGGACGTTGGCGCAGAAATTTCTGCCGACCATTTCGTCACTGGCCAGTTGGTTGACGTTGCCGGTCACACCCAGGGTAAGGGGTTTGCAGGTGCCATGAAGCGTTGGGGCTTCGGCGGTCTGCGAGCTACTCACGGTGTGTCGGTCTCGCACCGCTCGCACGGCTCGACCGGTAACCGTCAGGATCCAGGTAAGGTCTTCAAGAACAAGAAGATGGCTGGTCACATGGGTGATCGTCAGCGCACGCAGCAGAACCTTGAAATCGTTCTGACTGACGTTGAGCGTGGCCTTCTTTTCGTTCGCGGTTCAGTTCCGGGTGCCAAGGGCACATGGTTGACCGTTGTTGACTCTGTGAAGGTCGCACGTCCCGCCGACGCTCCGTACCCTGCCGCGGTTCGCACCGCTGGCGCTCCGGTCGAAGCTCCCGCTGAAACCCCGGCTGAAGTCGCTGATGCGCCTGAAGCTGCAGAAACCCAGGAGGGCTAAGCCATGAAGCTCAAGGTTCAGACCCTCGACGCCAAGGCTAAGGGCGACATCGATCTGGCGGATGACGTATTCGGCCTCGAGCCGCGTGCGGACATTCTGCACCGTGTTGTCACCTGGCAGCTGGAAAAGGCCCGTGGCACCGCCCGCGGCGCGCGTGAGCGTGCTGATGTGGCCCGCACGGGTAAGAAGTTCGGTCGCCAAAAGGGCGGCGGCACAGCCCGTCACGGCGATCGCCGTGCGCCCGTCTTCATCGGCGGTGGTAAGGCGCATGGTCCGCGCGTTCGTGACTTTAACCCGTCTCTGAACAAGAAGATCCGCGCTCTCGGCCTCAAGATGGCACTTTCTGCCAAGGCGAAGGCTGGCACGCTGATCGTTTTGGAAGACCTCGCGGTCAAGGAAGCCAAGACCAAGGCTCTGGTGGGCACGCTCAACAAGCTTGGCTTTGGCAAGACGGCATTGGTGATTGACGGTGAAGCTGTTGAAACGAGCTTCGCTCAGGCAACTGCCAACATTCCGGGCGTCAACATGCTGCCGGCGATGGGTGCCAATGTGTACGACATTCTGCGCCATGACACGCTGGTCTTGACCCGCGCGGGCGTTGAAAAGCTGGAGGCGCGGTTCAATGGCTAATAAGCAAGTGGATATTCGCCACTTTGACGTGGTGCTCGCGCCCCACATCACTGAAAAGGCGACAATGGCGAGCGAACAGAACGCAGTTGTGTTCCGTGTCGCGAATGACGCCACCAAGCCGCAGATCAAGGCAGCGGTCGAAGCGCTCTTCAACGTCAAGGTGACGGGCGTGAACACCATTGTCCAGAAGGGCAAGACCAAGCGTTGGAAGGGTGAAGCCTATCGACGCTCGGACTTCAAGAAAGCGATTGTGACGCTGGCTGAAGGCCAGTCGATCGACGTGACCACGGGGATCTGAGAACCATGGCACTGAAGCATTATAATCCGACCAGCCCGGCCCGTCGTGGCCTGATTCTGGTTGACCGCTCAGCGCTGCACAAGGGCAAGCCGGTTAAGGCTTTGACCGAAGGCAAGCGCAAGACAGGCGGCCGCAACAACAAGGGCCATGTCACCTCGCGCGGCATCGCCGGTGGTCACAAGCAGCGCTATCGCCTGATCGACTTCAAGCGTCGCAAATGGGACGTGGAAGCGACGGTGGAGCGTCTGGAATATGACCCCAACCGCACCGCCTTTATCGCGCTCGTCAAATATGACGATGGCGAGCTGGCTTACATTCTCGCGCCGCAGCGTTTGGCGCCGGGCGACAAGATTGTCGCTGGCAAAAAGACCGACGTGAAGCCGGGTAATGCCATGGAACTGGGCCAGATGCCGGTCGGCACCATTGACAGCGCCAGCACAAGGGGTGCCTTGACGGGGGTTTCTGATGTATTGACGTTTACTCCATCTATCGGATTTGTAGTTGAATTCGGACAGGCACAGCTGGGTCTGTTCAGCGGATGGGATGTGATGTCGCGAAACAACAATTATCAGAGGGCGTGGATATATAGTCGTCAGCCCTGGATAGCATTCGGGATTGGCTATTCCATTTTTTCCAGCCACGGCATGTTTTACGCCCAGCAGAAGTTGGGCTGGTTCTTTGAACCCCGGCTGCTGCTGGCCCATGCCCAGGCCCAGCCGGGCCTTGAGCTTGGGAGTGCCTTTTGGTACGCGGGCGTCAAAGATCCCACCGACCAACGCCCCTTTCGCGATGCCTTGACTGGTCTGGGTTTCACGGTGCGTACCAAGCCCCTCCGGCAGATGGGGGAGGG
>RFZB01000170.1 GCA_009920915.1 Sphingomonadaceae bacterium
GCCATTTCCCGAAGGATGGGCGGGAGGACGTGCGAAGGGAACGGGCCAGCGGGGGCGGGGGAGGCGTCGTCTCGATTAAGCATGACCCACCTCCTTGAGTTTCGAGAGGATGGCCCTCATCCCGGTCTGGCTGGCTACCAGATCGTTGAGGTCCTTATGCCCCGGCAGGATATCCTCGGCCTTGAGGACGACCACGGACCTAGCCACCCCGAACAGGGTCTTGGTCCAGGCTTCCGCAGCTTTCGTCCCATGGGAGTCGGAATGGGCCCAGATTACCACGTCCTTGCCCTCCAGGGGGCTGAATACGGCCTTGGAAGGGTGCATGGATGCTCCGAGCAAGCCGATGGCGCTATGGTCCTCCGGCGTAGCCATGCCGGCGATTATCGCATGGGCGGCGATCAGGTCGGGCGCCCCCTCAGTGATGTGAACCACCTTGGCGAGGTAGGACTCAGGCAGGCCAACCGGGAGGGACGCCTTGGAATGGCGCATGGTGTGGGACTTGGACTTTCCCCACCAGAGGTGACCACTCAGGCGCCTAGCCTGGATGTTTTGGCCGCTCGAGTCGTAGACGACCCAGGCAGCATAGCCTTTGAGGCTTCCAAACCCGAGCAAGCCCCGGCGGTAGGCCAAGGCGACCCCTTCCAGCGGGATTTTTCGAAGTTCGGCCAACTGGGTTAGCCGTTCGTCGATACCTGCCTTGCTGAACTGGAAGGAGGGCCGCAGGGTGTCGTCGCGCAGGGCCTCCTTGGACTTCCGCACGATGTGGGCCGCGAAGTCATCCACGATCTCGTTCGGGGTCAGGGTCAGGATACGGAAGGCAGCCTTACGGCTGCAGCCTTTGACCATGGCGTAGAAGTCGACCGCGTCGCCCTTGCCGCAGCCGGCATGGCACTTCCAGAGGAGGCAGGAACGGTCTCGGCTCTCGAAGACCGAGAGAGAGGCGTTCCTGTCCTCGTGGCCAGGGCACTTGAACATGCCTGCCTTCAGGGTGCCTTCGAGGTTCAGCATGTTCCAGACGAACTCGAGGGAGGGGAGGGGCTTCTTACCTAGGGTGTTATCCATGGCTTAGGCGTCCTCCTTGTTGAGACGGCCCATCTTCTCGATGAACGCCATCAGGCTGTCGTACCTGATCAGGCGGACGCCTTTCTTCGCGCCGCGCTCGCGCAGGCTGATCGAGTCGACCTTGCCTTCGCGGATGAGCTTCGCGAGGAACGAGCGGCCCAGACCGGTGATATTGCAGTGTTGCCCAGGCTTAGGGAGCCGCACCCACTCGGGGCGGTTCACCTGGGAGTTCTTGTTGCCACCGTTGTTATCGGCGGTGGCTCCGGCGGATGCGGTATGCATGACGCATATCAATGTGGTCATTATGTGGCCACCCATCTATCCGTCGGACTGCCGGGAAACACCCCCCGGTGGGTTTCCCAGCACTATTGGTTCCTTGCGAAGTTCTCAAGAATTAGGCCGATGATTTTGTTAATCCTTCTGCCTGCTATTCTTACGCCTGCATACCATGTCTTGTTGGCTATTTCGGGTTTCTCGTATCCGAGGCAACTAGCGTATAGTCCTCTTGATGTGGCGGTCATTTCCAACTTCGCCGAAAGCAACTCGTCAATGTAGCCTTTCCCGTGGCTGACGGATGTTTTCCGTGTACCCATGCTAAAGCGATAATAACTTAGGAACAGAAGATCTCCAGGGGGGCGGCCTCCGAGGTCATCCTCTACGATCTTCTTAAGTTGCTTTTTAACTTCAGTAAGAACCTCGCTCATCCGGGGCGGTGGATATACGAACTGATTAATCGTAAGAAGAAATTCCGATTGCGCTGCCTTTGTCCAGCTATGCCTATCGTCTACCATCTCTGCCCTTGTCAGTGGGCGTAGGCTGCAGGCCGCAGTTCGTCCTTCTGAAATTACTCCGTAATGTTTACGAAGAAGGTCGCGGCATGATTCGGATGGCGGGGGAAGGAATTCCGAGGTCCTCGAATCCTTATGGATTGCCATCAGGTACTGCATGCTGGTTCGAAATGCTGTAGCTGGTCTTCCATGCCCGGCGAGCGTGAGCAAAAAGTCATGTTTTACGAAGCGTTGCCTTAGTCGGTTTGCTGCCTTCTCGAAATGATTAAGACGCAGCAGCAAATCTGCGATCCGTATCGCTTCTCGGTAATATTCGTAGGTAACCACTCGTTCGTGTTCTGCTGCGTCCTCGATCCATGGGTAAATCCAGTCCGCCTTGTCAGTTAGGACGGGCAGTTCTGACAGTCCTCTGACATTGTGAGGGGCGCTTAGGTCTCTAATTCGAAGGCGTTTCCTGCCTGAATTCGGTGATTTCTTGGTTGGTTCCACCGGGTTTGTCATGGTGTCAGCCTGTCAGTTGGGCTGGATGGGGGAAGGACTTACTATTCACTCTGCATTAACAAGGTGATTTGGGTAAAGCCCTAGGTTGCCTCGGGTCTGTCAGCGCCTAATCTCTGGGGAAATCGCAAATATGACCAAGAAAAGGGCAGTTAAGCGCAGCGTAGTACGCTCCAAGGATTTTAAAAACTTACTTGAGCGAACTAAGGGTGAACGCGACGCACACAGTTGGTTGAAGGCGAACCCCGATGTAGTGCCTGGTGGAATCGGTACTGTCGGTTTTGGGATGTACGTAGCGTCCGAGTTTCAACTTGGATCGAGGTATCGCGTGGACTTCATTACTTTGGTGCCATTCTCCGGGGGCTGGGAGATTCACTTTGTGGAGCTAGAAGCGGTGGATGCCCGTCTGTATACATCTAAAAAGACACCGTCAGCATCCCTTGCTAGAGGCCTTACGCAGGTCGAGGAATGGGATGGTTACTTCAAGCAGAATAAGCCTCA
>RFZB01000018.1 GCA_009920915.1 Sphingomonadaceae bacterium
GAACGTGAGGAAATGGTCGTTACGGTTACCGTTGACGGCTATATCAAGCGCACCCCGCTCGATACGTTCCGGGCGCAAAAGCGCGGCGGCAAGGGCCGCTCTGCTATGTCGACCAAGGATGAGGATGTCGTCACCGAATTGTTCGTGACGTCCACACACACGCCGGTGCTGTTCTTCTCAACTCTGGGCAAAGTTTATCGCATGAAGGTTTGGCGCCTGCCGGAAGGTGGACCGAACACGCGCGGCCGCCCGATGGTGAACCTGCTGCCGCTGGCCAAGGATGAGACCATCTCGACAGTATTGCCTCTGCCCGAGGATGAAGATGAATGGGGCAAGCTGCACGTGATGTTCGCCACGGCCAAGGGCTCTGTGCGGCGCAACAGCATGGATGCCTTCACCAACATCCCGTCAAACGGCAAGATCGCGATGAAGTTTGAAGGCGAGGATGCTGATGATCGTCTGATTGGTGTTGCCCTATTGACCGAGGATGACGATGTCCTCCTTGCCTCACGCAGTGGCAAAGCCATTCGCTTCATGGGCACTGATATTCGCGAATTCCAAAGCCGCAGCTCAACCGGTGTGCGCGGGATGAGCCTGAAGGATGGCGACGAAGTCATGTCGCTTTCCATCCTCCGCCGCTCTGGCGCGAGCCAAGAAGAGCGGGAAGCATATTTGCGCGCGGCCCCGTGGAAAGAGAATGAGAACGCCCCCACCCTGTCGCCGGAACGCATGGCGGAAATGGCGGAGCGGGAGCAGTTCATTCTCACGGTCTGCGCCAATGGCTATGGCAAACGCTCCAGCGCCTATGAATATCGCCGGACGGGCCGTGGCGGTCAGGGGATTACCAATATTGATAATATTGCCCGCAATGGCCCGGTTGTTGCCAGCTTCCCAGCGCATGACGCCGCCCAAATCATGCTGGTGACGGATCAGGCCAAGATGATCCGCATGAAAGTATCCGACATGCGCGTCATTGGCCGCAACACTGCCGGCGTCCGCCTGTTTGATGTGGCCGATAAGGAACAGGTCGTTAGCGCCGCTTTGATTGAAGCGGATGATGACGGGGATGAGACTGACATGATCGATGACGCGGCAGACGCTGGCATCGCAACGCCCGCGGTTGAAGCGCCTCCAGCGATGGACAGTTCAGAAGAGCCAGAGGCCTAGAGCCTCCTCGCTCAAACGCGCAAAAAGAAAAGCCCCGGCCAAGACCGGGGCTTTTTTTATTCCGTTAGGATGGAGCCAACTTAGCGCTTGAGCGAAAGACCGCCGAAACGCTTGTTGAACTTGGCCACCTGACCACCCGAATCCATCAGGCGCTGCTGACCGCCGGTCCAGGCGGGGTGCGAGAGCGGATCAATATCCAGCGTCATCGTATCGCCTTCCTTGCCCCAGGTGGAGCGCGTTTCGAACACGGTGCCGTCAGTCATCTGCACCTTGATCATGTGGTAATCGGGATGGCCTTCTTTTTTCATCTTACTGCTCCGGTTGCGGCTGGTTCCGACCAGCCATGGATGCGGGAAAGCGCGCGCCTTAACGGCTTACGCAGGGTTTGGCAAGCAATGCGCCCCTCAGCCTTGCGGCGGATCAGCGATCATTGCCGTGAAATTGGCTTCGGCGGCCAGCTTGCCATCAATTGAGGCCCGACCAACAAACTTGCACACAGTGGCCCGTTTTTGAACAAATTCAGCTTCCAGCGTCAGCAAGCAGCCCGGTTCCACAGGCGTGCGGAACTTAGCGCCATCAATTGCCATGAAGTAAACAAGTTTGCCCGAGCCAGCCAGACCAAGCGATTCAATTGCTAAGACACCAGCGGCCTGCGCCAATGCCTCAACAATCAAAACACCGGGCATGATCGGGCGGCCGGGAAAATGCCCCTGAAAAAATGGCTCATTAATCGTGACGGCTTTGATTGCGCGGATCGACTGATCCGGCACAATCTCTTCCACACGATCAACCAGAAGCATCGGGTAGCGGTGTGGCAATGCTGCCAACACCGCCCGAATATCAAGCGCTCCCGCCATCATTTGGTCCAATCGACGCCTTAGCGGCCCTGAGGCTGCTGCTGGTTCGCAGCTGGCGCCGCAGCGCGCGGGCCTTGCTGTTGGCCGGGCTGCCAGTCTGCTGGCGGCGTGATGGATACGCTGGGGACCAGCGCATTCAGTTCAGCGAGAATATCCGGGGTCAAATCTGTGCCCGGTGTGTTCTTGATCACCACATTGCGCTGAACGAGCAAAGCGACCTTCTTCTTAGCCATGGCGGCAGACACGGCGGCATCCAGCTTCGGCTCAATCTGCTCAAGCACATAGGCATTTACGCGCTCAATCGGATCGCTCAACTTGGCCAGCTCTTCCTGAGCAGCGCGTTGCTTTTCCTGAATGGCGCGTGCTTGCGTTTGCAAGGCAGGGTTGTTCGGGTTCGTCTTTTGATCCGCTTGGAACTTAACGACCATGGCGTTCAATTCGGCCTGCAAAACGCGCGAGCGCGATTCAATTTGGTCATAGGTGGACTTATAGGTCACCCGCATCTGCTGGTCAGCCGTGCGGGCCGCTTGCGATTGCGCCAAAATCTGCTGCACATCGCTATAGGCCACGCTCTGCGCTGCAGCAGGAGCGACAGGTGCCAAAGCCAGCGCCGATGCGGCGAGAAGCATTTTGTTGATCATCTTCATTAGAATTGTGTTCCTACGTTGAATGTGAACAGTTTTGGATCGTCTCCGTCCTTCTTGATCAATGCCTTGGCAAGATCAATGCGGAACGGACCGAAGGGAGAACGCCAGTTGACGCCAAAGCCAACTGACAAGCGCGGTTGCCATGTGTCGCCATAAAAGACTTCGCGGAAGCCCGGCACTTCAAACAACAGCGTCTGTGATTCTGAGCAGGAAGACCCATAGCTCTGCTCTGTCACAACGCCCGTCGTATTGTCACGGCAGCGCCGCAGCCCATTGGGCAGATCATTGGTTTGTGGCCGCTTTACGCCAAAGACAGAGCCCATAACAGCAAAGATGGACGGACGCAGGCCCATTTCGCGCGCGCCAGAGCCCAAGGGCAATTCCAGCTCCATACGGCCCAGATAATAGGCCCGACCACCCAAGGAATCGTCCACAACCTGATTGCGCGCCGTAATGGGATTGCCGTTGCTGTCATAGAATTGGCGCTGCACCCGCGGCCCCAAGCCACGAATGTCAAAGCCCGGGAATTGCGGCTCACCCAAGAAATACCGGTCGGTCAGACGAACAGGATCACTGCCCGGTGTCTTTGGATTTTCAAAGCTGTGAATAAAGCCGCCTTCGGCTGACAGTGAGAAAACATAATTGCCAAAGGGTTTCCAATATTGGCGCGCATCCACATTTGACCGGATATAATTGACGCTGCCGCCGAGCCCGGCAAAATCCTGACTAAAGACAAAACGACGACCGCGCGTCGGCCGCAAGCGATTGTCCAAATCGTCAAACACAAGGCTGTAGCCAACCGATGACGTCGTGCGCTTGCCAATGGCGTCGCACAAATAGCGGCCTGCCAAGAAGGGATCGCACTGGCCGTTATAATAATAGGTCAGCTCATTCAGCGACACATCATCAAAGCTGAGGCCATAGCGCACGGCAAAGGACCAATATTCGGTAATTGGCGCGCCCATGCGCACCTGCATCCCCGTTGTGATCTGCTGATAGGTGGTTTGGCGTGACTGGTTGATGAAGTTGAATGAATTCAAATCGCGGCGGAATACGTCTGCGCCCAGTGCAATGTTCCGGTCCATGAAATACGGCTCGGTAAAGCCGAGTTCGACGGATTTGGAATATTGCGAATAGTTGACGCCCGCGCGCAATTCTTGGCCCTTGCCGCGGAAATTGCGCTGACGGATTGAGAAGTTGATGATGAAGCGTTCCAGCGATGAGAAGCCAGCAGATAGCTGCAATTCGCCCGTCGCCTTTTCTTCCACATTGGCTTGCAGAACAATGCGGTCCGGCGTTGAGCCCGGCTTTTGTTCAATCTGCAGCTTTTCCTGAAAATAGCCCAAGCTCTGAATACGATCTGACGACCGCTTCACTTGGAAGCTGTTAAACGGATCGCCTTCGGCCAACCGGAATTCACGCCGAATAACCTTATCCAGCGTTGTGGTATTTCCGTTAATATCGACCCGCTCCACATAAACGCGCGGTGCATCGCTAATCTTATACGCGATGGACATCGTGCGCGCGTCCTTATCGCGCACAAAATCAGGGTTCACCTCGGCAAAGGCATAGCCAAAAAGGCCTGCTGCTTGCGTCAGGCTTTCAACAGTGTCTTCCACCAGCTTGGCATCATACCAATTGCCCTTGCGCGTCGCGAGCGTATCGGCCCGAGGTTTGTAATCGCGCAATTCACTGTCGATGGTGACGTCGCCAAATTTGTATCGATCGCCCTCTTCCACCAAATACGTAACAATGAAATCACGTTTGTCCGGCGTCAGTTCTGCCGTTGCTGAGACAACGCGGAAATCGGCATAACCCTGCATGAGGTAGAATTGCCGCATCTTGGACTGGTCATAGGCCAGTTTGTCAGGATCGTAGCTGTCCTTAGACGAGAAAAAGCCAAAAAAGCTCGATGGCCGGGTCGCCATTTCGCTAATGATCTTTCTGTCAGAGAATTTCTCGTTGCCCAGAATGTTGATCTGGCGAACCTTAGATTTCGGGCCTTCACTAATCTCAAAGATAATGTCGACGCGGTTCTGATCGAGCTTGACCATCTTGGGTTCAACAATGGCTGCATAGCGGCCCTGACGCTGGTAAAGCTCAATGATCCGGGCAACATCGGCACGCACCTTAGACCGCGTAAAGATTTGGCGGGGCGCAATCTTAATTTCCGGGCGAATTTTTTCGTCCTTCAGGCGCTTATTGCCTTCCAGAACGATGCGATTGATGACGGGGTTTTCCTGAACCTCAATTGTTAAATCGCCTGCATTGTCGCGGATCTGAACATCAGCAAACAATTCTGTGTCGAGCAACTGACGCAAAGCATCATCAAGGGCCTCGACGGTGTAAAGCTGGCCCGGACGCAGGGTGATGTAGGATCGCACCGTATCTGGCTCAATCCGCTGTGATCCCGTGACATTAATGGATTTAATGCTGCCAACCGTCTGCGGAGCAAGGCTGGTGACGGGCGCTGCAGGTTGCGCTTGCGCCGGGATGGGCTGTGCTGCCGCGCGGCGCGTGCGTTGCTGTGCTTCCGCGGGCGACATAAGCGCCGGCAGCGCTGTGCCAAGCAGCAGCGCAGTCAGACACCGATTGCGGAAACGGACAGTTTCGAATTTACCCACACGCTCTCTCATTCACCAATAAAGGGCGTTTACCGCCCTGTTTCATTATCCGCCCAGCCCCGTCAATTGCCACAGACCCAGCGAACCCAGGTCATTGAACGTAACGAACAGCATCAATGCCAATAAGGCATACATACCGGAGCGGAAGGCAATTTCCATTGTTCTTGGACTTACCGGACGCCGCTGGATAGCCTCAACCGCATAGAAGCTGAGATGACCGCCATCAAGCATAGGAACTGGCAACAGGTTGATGAACCCGAGGTTAATTGAGATGAGCGCCGCCAAGTAGAGGAAAGGCTGCCATCCCAATTCCGCCGCTTCCCCAGAAACCTTGGCAATTTTAATCGGTCCGCCAAGCTCCGCGACAGAGCGGCGGCCCGTAATCACTTGCCAAATGCCCGTTGCCATGCGGTCAATAATCGCGCCTGTCCGCTCAACCCCACTCACCAAGCTTTGACCAAGCGATAAATCGCGGATCATTTCCTCGGCCGCGGGCATGATGCCGATTCGACCAACGCGATACTCATTCCCAAAGCGGTCTTTAGACACCACAACGCTTGGCGTCATTTGTGCCGTCTGTTCCGCGCCTGACCGCATATAGGTGACGGTCAACGTCATCCCGGGGCGGTCTTGCACCAATGGGTAAATATCCTGAAAATTCTCAATGGTGCGTCCATTGACCTCAGTGATCCGATCGCCAGCAGCCAGGCCCGCGCGTGCAGCGGGGCTGTCAGGCGCGACCGAGGCAATCACGGGTGGGCGATGTGGCTCACCATACGCATATGCAAAACCAGCCAGAATAAGGACAGCCGTGATAAGATTTGCCAAAGGACCGGCCAGCACAATCAGCGCCCTTTGCCCCAGGGGCTTTGCATGAAACACACCAGCCCGCTCTTCCGCTGGCAAGCTGCGCCACTGGGCATCTTCCATGCTAGCGCCGTTCATATCGCCAACAAAGCGCACATAGCCACCCAAAGGCAGCCAGCCAATTTTCCAGCGCGTGCCGCGCCGGTCAGTCCAGCCAAACACCTCACGCCCAAAGCCAATTGAGAATGCCTCAACCTTCACGCCGAACCAACGGGCAACGAGAAAATGGCCCATCTCGTGCACGAAGACGAGCGGACCAATAATGAGGATAAAGCTCAGGATCGTCCAGAAAAAGCCGGGCGAACTCATCATGCGGCTACCGCCTCCACCTGCTGCGCAGCACGACGTCGTGCCTCACTGTCCAGCGCCAATATGTCAGCAATAGTGGCTGGCACAGGGGCATCATACCCGGCCAATACAGATTCCACAACGCTGGGGATGTCCATAAACCCGATGCGCTTGTCCAAAAATGCAGCAACGGCAATTTCATTTGCTGCGTTAAGAATGGCAGGCGCGCCGCGGCCTTGGGCAAGGGCGTCTTTGGCCAACCGCAAGCAGGGAAAGCGCACCAAATCTGGCTCTTCAAAGCTTAGCTGGGCAATTTTTGCCAAATCAAGCCGCTCAACTGGCGCGGACATACGTTCTGGCCAGGCAAGGCAGTAAGAAATTGGAGTGCGCATATCGGGCGAGCCCAACTGCGCGAGAACCGAACCATCCTGATATTCCACCATGCTGTGGATCACGGATTGCGCGTGCACAATCACATCCAACTGATCCACCGTAACGGGAAAAAGATGATAGGCCTCAATAAGTTCCAGCCCCTTGTTCATGAGGCTAGCGGAATCGACTGAGATTTTAGCACCCATGGACCAATTGGGGTGTTTAACGGCCTGTTCGGGCGTCACTTTGCCAAGCAGATCGGCACTCAATTGTCGAAATGGCCCACCGCTTGCCGTCAAAATAACACGGCGGACTTGAGCCGCATTCTGGCGCTCAAAGCATTGGAAAATAGCGTTATGCTCAGAATCCACAGGCAGCAACGTCGCCCCATGATCCCGCACCGCTGCCATCAACACATCGCCTGCCGAAACCAGTGCTTCCTTATTCGCTAGGGCAATCGTTCCGCCGCGCTTTATGGCGGCCATAACGGGCTCTAGCCCGGCGCAGCCGACAATAGAGGCCATTGTCCAATCCGCCCCACAGGCTGCCGCGTCAATGACCGCGGCACGCCCGGCAGACACCTCAATGCCTGTCCCTGCCAAGGCTGCTTTCAGCGCGGCATAATGGCTTTCATCGCCAATAACCGCGTGCTTTGCCCGCACGTCCTTCGCGGCTTGGGCCAACCCGTCCACATTGGCTTGGGCAGTCAACACCTCAACCGAAAATGCGTCCGGCTGACGACGGACCAAATCTAAGGTGGATTGGCCAATGGAGCCCGTTGCCCCAAGGATGGACAGTGATTTCATCCCCAGCGCCTAGGCCCAGAACCAAATCAGGAGCGCCGCAACGGGCAAGGCGGTGACAACCCCATCGAGACGATCCAAAACGCCGCCATGGCCGGGAATAAGCGCCCCGCTGTCTTTCACGCCAGCGCGACGCTTCATCCAACTTTCAAAAAAGTCTCCCGCTTGGGCAATCAATGCCAAGGCTGGGCTGGCAAGCGCCAGATGCGTCGGCAATGTCGTATAGCTTACAAGTACCCAGCCCAGCACAAATGCCCCCGCCATTCCCCCTAACAGGCCGGACCAAGTTTTATTGGGACTGATCTTAGGGGCGACCTTGGGCCCACCAAAGCTGCGTCCTGCAAAATAGGCCCCAATATCTGTCGCCCAAACCAATGAGAGGGCCCAAAAGGCGAGCAACAAGCCATCCTCTTGCATCCGAAGCCATAACAATGCGGTGATTGGCAGGCCAACATAAATGGCCCCGCTGGCCAGCCACAGGTTGCGTGTGCCGAGACGCAGAACCAGAAAAACGCCAAGAAATCCAATTGCGACGACGACACTGGGGCCGGCAGCAATAGGCGATAGCAAAGCCAAGGGCACGCACATGGCATATTGGGCAAAGCGACGATGCTCTTGCCCTTGGGTCAGGCCCGCCCATTCCCCCATCATCAGCAAGCCAACAATCGTGGCCAAAGCCCAAAGCGCATTGCCCCCCAGCCATAGCTCTAAAGCGGCTATGACGATCAGGAAAATCCCAGTGATTGAGCGTTGAACAAGTTCAGGAGTCACAGGCCACCAAAGCGCCGCTCGCGTGCCGCATAAACATTTAAAGCCTCTGCCAAATGGCTCTTGCCGAAATCAGGCCAGAGCGTGTCAACAAACATCAGCTCGGCATAGGCCGCTTGCCACATCAAGAAATTGGAAAGGCGCTGCTCCCCCGATGTCCGAATAATCAAATCGGGTGGCGGAATATCAGCGGTATAGAGCCGCGCCTCCAGCGCTGCCGCATCAATAGCATTCACGTCCAAAATGCCCTGACGCACATCTGCTGCCAAGGACTGGGCGGCGCGCGCAATTTCTGCCTGCGATCCATAGTTTAGGGCGATTACCAGAGTTGTCCGCGTATTGCTGGCTGTGTCCTCAACCGCCCGGTCGATCAGATCGACCAGATCAGGCTGCAAGGTTTGATAGTCGCCAATAATCTTTAGCCGAACGCCATGTTGCTGCAGCTCTTTAACGTCATGCTCAATAAAATGGCGCAAAAGGCCCATCAAATCGCTGACTTCATCTGCAGGCCGCCGCCAATTTTCGGTAGAAAAGGCATAGAGGGTCAGCACCTCTACTCCCAGATCGCCAGCCGCGCGGGCGACCGCTTTCGCCGCCTCTACGCCTTTTTTATGGCCTGCAATACGCGGCAAGAGCCGACGTTTGGCCCAGCGTCCATTGCCGTCCATAATGATTGCAACATGGCGAGGCGGCGGCGCCCCCTGCCCCGATGCAATATTGGGGGCGGCCGCCAGTGTCACTTGCCGAGAATTTCCTTTTCCTTGGCAGCAAGGGCCGCATCAATGTCGGCAATAGTCGCGTCCGTCATTTTTTGCACTTCAGCTTCCAGACGCTTGCGATCATCCTCGCTAATGTCTTTCTTCTTTTCATCAGTTTTCAGGGCATCATTGCCGTCGCGGCGCACATTGCGCGCGGCAATCTTTGCCTTTTCAGCATATTGATGCGCAAGCTTTACCAATTCCTTACGGCGCTCCTCGGTCATATCCGGAATAGGCAGGCGGATGTTCTGGCCATCAACCATCGGGTTAATGCCCAAGCCTGCGGACCGAATGGCCTTTTCGACGGGCGTCACGTTCGACTTATCCCACACCTGCACGGACAAGAGGCGCGGTTCTGGAGCTGACACCGTTGCGACTTGGTTAAGCGGCATCATCGCGCCATACACTTCGACCTGAATGGGATCGAGCAGCGCCGTATTGGCGCGGCCTGTGCGAAGGCCGCCCAGATCGCTCTTGAGCGATTCCACAGCGCCATTCATTCGGCGTTCGATATCGGCCTTATCATAGGCTGGCATGATCCTGCTCCCTTAAGCTTGGTTGGTGACGATCGTCGCTGTTCCCTCACCCGCCAGAACCCGAGCAAGATTGCCCTCCTCGCGGATGGAAAACACAACAATCGGAATATTATTGTCACGGCACAAGGCGACAGCGCTTGCATCCATGACTTTCAAATTATCCGACAAAACAGTGTCAAAGCCGACGCTGTCATAGCGCGTGGCGCTGGGCACCAGCTTGGGATCAGCATCATAGACGCCGTCCACACTTGTGCCTTTGAACAGGGCATCGCACTTCATTTCGGCAGCGCGCAAAGCCGCACCACTATCGGTTGTGAAATAGGGGCTACCGACCCCGGCTGCGAAAATAACAACGCGCCCTTTTTGAATATGGCGTTCAGCCCGGCGACGAATAACAGGCTCGCACACTTGATCCATCTGGATGGCAGATTGCACACGGGTATCCACGCCCAATTGTTCCAGCGCATTTTGCATGGCGAGGGCATTCATGACCGTTGCCAACATGCCCATATAATCGGCTTGGGCTCGGTCCATTCCCTTGGCCGCCCCTGCCATACCGCGGAAGATATTGCCGCCGCCAATGACAAGGCACAGCTCAAAGCCGGCATCCTTGGCCGCTTTCACTTCTTGCGCCATGCGCGCGACAGTTTCGGGGTTAATGCCAAAGGGCTGATCGCCCATGAGGACTTCGCCAGACAGCTTCAGAAGAATGCGTTTGAAGCTAGGGCGCGACATGATCTGTGGTCTCTCTCAACAAGGCACTGAAAAACAGCAAGGCGCGCACCCTAATGCGGGTACGCGCCCTTGCCAAGCGTCAGACTTAGAGGCCTGCTGCTGCAGCAACTTCTGCAGCGAAATCGCTTTCTTCCTTCTCGATGCCTTCACCAAGCTGGAAGCGGACATAATCTTTGAGAACAATCGAGGTGCCAGCTTCTTTGCCAGCGGCCGCGACAACGTCAGAGATTTTGGTCTTGCCGTCCATCACGAACAGCTGATTGAGCAGTGCGTTTTCCTTGACGAACTTGGCCACTGCGCCATCAACCATCTTGGCAATCACGTCAGCAGGCTTGCCGCTTTCGGCTGCCTTTTCCGATGCAATCTTGCGCTCACGCTCAATCATGTCCGCAGGGATACCGCTTTCATCGAGCGCCAGCGGGAAGGCAGCGGCCACGTGCATGGCCAACTGACGGCCCAAAGCGTCCAACGTTGCGACAGGCGCGTCCGATTCCAGAGCAACCAGCACGCCAATCTTGCCCATGCCAGGCACAACCTGATTGTGGACATAGGCCACAACGGCACCCTTATCGACTGTCAGGCGACGGGCACGACGCAGCGTTTGATTTTCGCCAATGGTCGCAATGTTGTTGGTCAGCACTTCGGCAACGGTGCCACCCGAGGGATAGGCTTCGTTGGCCAGAGCCTCAACATCGTCACCCTTTGCCAAGGCGATTTGCGTCACATTGCGGACAAAGTCTTGGAACTGATCGTTCTTTGCAACGAAGTCGGTTTCCGAGTTCACTTCGACGGCTGCGCCCGAGGTGCCGTTGACAGCCACGCCGACCAGGCCTTCAGCTGCCGTCCGGCTCGACTTCTTTGACGCTGTTGCCAAACCTTTGGCGCGCAGCCAATCAACGGCAGCTTCCATATCGCCATTGGCTTCGGCAAGCGCCTTTTTGCAATCCATCATGCCCGCGCCAGATTTTTCGCGCAGATCCTTGACCATTGCCGCAGTAATGTCTGCCATGTTCGTGTCCTTTCGGTTCTAAATGCCGTCACCCCCGCCGAAGCGGGGGATCATGGATCGCGCCAAAGCGCGTTATGACTTCCCAACGACGCGGGAATGACGGAAAATGGGATTAGGCGTCGGCGAGAACGGCTTCAGCCGGCGGCTCGTCCATAGCACCCAAATCGGCACCACGGGCCGCAGCGCCCTGCTGACCACCGCGCGTTGCGGCTGTCGCCACAGCTTCGCAGTAGAGACGGATCGCGCGGCTGGCATCGTCATTGCCCGGAACCGGGAACGCAATGCCATCAGGCGAAACGTTGGAATCGAGGATCGCAACGACGGGAATGCCCAGAACATTCGCTTCCTTGATCGCCAGCTCTTCCTTGTTGGCGTCGATCACGAACATCACGTCCGGAATGCCGCCCATATCGCGGATACCACCAAGCGACAATTCCAGCTTATCGCGCTCACGCGTCATCTGGAGGACTTCCTTCTTGGTGAAGCCCGACGTGTCGCCGTTCAGCGTTTCTTCCATCGACTTCAGGCGCTTGATCGAACCCGAAATGGTCTTCCAGTTGGTGAGCATGCCGCCCAGCCAACGGTGATTGACGAAATGCTGACCCGAAGCGCGAGCTGCGTCGGCAATCGGACCCTGTGCCTGGCGCTTGGTGCCAACGAACAGAACCTTGCCGCCACGCGCTGCCGTCTGCGACACGAAGTCGAGCGCGCGGGCGAACAGCGGAACGCTCTGCGAAAGATCAAGAATATGCACGCCATTGCGATCACCAAAGATGTAAGGCTTCATCTTCGGGTTCCAGCGGTGCGTCTGGTGGCCAAAATGCGCGCCAGCTTCCAACAGCTGGTGCATCGTGACAGTCGGTGCTGCCATGGGATAGTCTCCTTCCGGTTGGTCCACTGGGCAGCGAGAACGAAGCAAGCGCTTCGCACCGGGATATGTGCCGCCCATGCGGGATTGAGGCGCGCTTCATAACTTGGGCAGAGCGCCTTGGCAAGCCTTATTGGGCGCAAAACCGCCTTAGGGCAGCCCTAAAGCTTTGTGATTTTGCAGTGAGAGCCGCCATTTGGGATGATCCATCACAAATTGGATCGCCGCTTGCAGATTTTCTGCCCGCGCGACGCTATCCATGGGCTGGATCAGGAAATGGTCAAAGGACCAGCTTTCCATCGTTTGCCAATCGCTTCCGGGCTGCGGCCAAACCAGTTTCAGTTCATTCCCCTTGGTTTGGACCACGTCGCTCCCTGCCTTGGGGCTGATGCACAGCCAATCAATGCCGGGAACAGCGGGCAACGTTCCATTGCTTTCCACACCAATTTCGAACCCGCGCGCGTGGAGCGCATCAATCAGCGCCGCGTCGAGCTGAAGCATCGGCTCCCCGCCAGTGATAACGACATAAGGCGTTCCGCCGGCTTCACCCCAAAGCGACTGCACTTTATCCGCAAGGGCGGCAGCATCGGCGTATTTCCGCCCATTTTCGCCATTGGTGCCAACAAAATCGGTATCACAAAATTGGCAGGTCGCCGTCGCGCGGTCCTCCTCGCGGCCTGACCAGAGATTACACCCCGCAAACCGCAAGAAAACAGCGCGCCGACCGGCCTGAGCGCCCTCTCCCTGCAACGTCAGGAAAATTTCTTTAACGGCGTAGCTCATGGTTGAACTGCATATTGGGTGGGATCGGCGATCCCGGCCTCAAGAAAGCCCTTATGCCGCAGGCGGCAACTATCACATTCACCGCAATGTTTGCCGTCCGGTGTCGGGTCATAACAAGACCAGCTCATCCCAAAATCAACGCCCAAATCCATGCCCGCGCGAATAATATCGGCTTTCGTCATTTCGACCAAAGGGGTGTGAATGTGAAAGGGATTGCCTTCAACCCCCGCCTTCGTGGCCAAATTGGCCATAACTTCAAACGCCTGAATGAAGTCAGCACGGCAGTCTGGATAGCCAGAATAATCCAGCGAATTCACGCCAATGCCGATATCTCGCGCGCCAACAGCTTCCGCCCAGCCCAAGCAGAGGGACAGGAAAATGGTATTGCGAGCCGGCACATATGTAATGGGGATCCCTTCCCCCACACCAGTTTTGGGGACAGCAATATCAGCATCGGTCAGCGCTGAGCCGCCAAAGCGGGACAGATCAAGCGGCAAAACAACGTGCCGATCAGCCGCCATGGCCTGGGCAACGCGTGCGGCGGCTTCGAGTTCAATTCTATGCCGCTGGTTATAGTCAATGGTCAGCGCGAAAAGCCGCCAGCCTGCCGCGCGCGCCATAGCCGCCACAACCAGCGAGTCCAGCCCGCCTGATATAAGCGCAACAACAGCGCCGCCATTGGGTGCTTTTGGAAAAGTCATTCCGCCAGCTAAAGCGAGACGCGCCGTGTTTCAAGCAAGGGGCACCCAAAAGAAGCGGACCGCCCGAAAAGAGCGGCCCGCAGGGATCATGTCATAAGGGATCTGAAGCCACCATGAAGAAGACTTCGAGCCCGAAATACCCAAGAAAAGATTAACAACCGACTAACGAAGAACGATTATTTCTTGGGCGTGCTGCACTCGCCAATACGCCGGGCTTGGTAACGCCACTGAAATGGCGTCTGCCGAACCATGCCTTGCGTCTCAATTTGCACAAGCCGAGGGGTTTCCACCCGAATATCGGTTTGGCCATTGCCAGTGCCAGCGCAGCTATAATGAACAGCCACGCTGTCCTCAGTGCTGGAAATCACAAAGCGCGTACAGGCAAGTCCGGGATGCGCCAACTGCGTTAAAACAAGGGGGTCTGCGATGCACATCGTTCGCCCGCCATCACGCACATCTCTGGACTGAATATCCCATAGGCCCGGCTCAACCTTGCGGAGAACCGACAAGTCCGCTGCATAAAGCGCCGCTGTGGCGCCCAGCATGGCCAAAGCACAACTGCCCAGCACCCCACGCCGAAATCTATCCGTCCACACCATCATTCTCCTGACCACGCACCTAGGTAGGAGGAATACGCCTCTAAAGTGGAGAAATAATGACAAGCAACGAGATATTCAAATGCGAACAGCATTAAGCTGTTCGCTAAATCTCCACCGGAAAAATCTTTGAACAAAACGCGCAATCAATTGAGATTACACCTTTATCATCTGCCATCTCGCGCCGTTCTTCCTCAGAAAACCGCAATATGACGGATCGAACATAGTCCGCATCGCATCGACAGCCCTTACGCAGTGGCTGCCCATCCAAGATTCGGACTTGGTCTTCCTCATGAAATAGCCGCCAGATGATGTCATCAAGCGGCAGCGCCGGGTCCGTCAGTTCTTCTGTCGAAATTGTGTGCGCAAGAATGGACACATGCTCCCATTCCGGATGGTCATGGCGCACATGCAGGCGTTCCCGCCCAACTTCACCCTCGGGCAAATGCTGGACAAGAATTCCGCCAGCGATATCGCCTGACATAGCCGTACGAACAAGGCTGGGAATCTGCTCTGATTGGGCAAAATAATGCTCAATCGCTTCGCCCAAATGTGCCCCCTCGAGTGGCACAATCCCCTGATATCGCTCTTTGGTTAAAGCCTGGTCAAATGTAATGGCCAGATAGCCTTTACCAAATAAGGTCTGAAGATCGGGATCATGCGGCAGCGCGGCAATTTTCTCGGGATCATGCTTTACATAGCCACGGACTTCACCAGCATGATAATCACAAACCAACAGCTCAATCGCGCCATCTTCGGTTTGCGCCTGCATGGTCATCTGCCCGTCATCGGACTTAAGCGTTGTCCCCAAAAGCGCGGCAATCACCAACGCTTCAGCCAGCAGCTTTTCCACTGCAGGCGGATAGCCATGGGCTTGCAGCACCTGCTCCAACACTGGGCCAAGGCGCACCACGCGGCCGCGCGCGTGGCGGCTGGCAATTGTAAAGCCTAGAACGCGGTCCATGTCGGCCATTAAAGAAGCCCCAGCGCCCAAAGCAAAATCGATTTCTGGGCATGAATGCGGTTTTCCGCCTCATCCCAAATCAGCGATTGCGGCCCATCCAGAACGGCGTCCGTTGCCTCTTCGCCGCGATGCGCAGGCAGACAGTGAAGGAAACGCGCATCCGGCTTTGCCTTGGCCATCAGCGCCTCATTCACTTGAAAGGGGAACATGGCCGCAATCTTGTTGTGCGCATGATCCTGCCCCATTGAGACCCAAGTATCTGTCACAACGATATCTGCGCCCTCTACCGCAGCGGCGGCGTCCGCAATGATATCAATGCGCGCACCTTGGGCGCGGGCCTGTGCCACAAAATTCGGGTCCGGCTCATAGCCTTGGGGACACCCAGCCCGAACGTTGAACTTCATTAAGCCAGCAGCCTCAATGATCGAGGCGAGCACATTATTGCCATCCCCCAGCCAGGCAACTTCCAGCCCCGGCAACGCCTTGCCCTGCTCAAGGATCGTCAGCAAATCTGCGACAATCTGACAGGGGTGAGAGAGGTCGGTAAGCCCATTGATCACTGGAACAGACGAATAGGCGGCGAGTTCCTCAACCTTCGCATGATCATCGGTGCGGATCACAATGGCATCCACCATACGCGAAAGGACACGCGCCGTATCTGCCACCGTTTCCCCTCGGCCAAGCTGCATCTGGCCAGCCGCCATGAACATCGCGTCGCCACCCAATTGCCGCATGGCCATTTCAAAGCTGACGCGCGTGCGAGTGGAATTCTTCTCAAAAATCATACCCAAAGTATGATCTTTCAGCGGCGCATCAGTATCGGCACGGCCTTTGGGCCACCCCAAGCGCGCAGACTTCCGCGCCAAAGCATCGTTCAAAATCGCTGCCAGCGCATCGGCGCCTGCATCAGCAAGATTGAGGAAATGCCGGGTCACGCGGCGTCCGGCAGCGTAAAGCTGGCCGCCCCGGCTGAGAGCTTTTCAACACATTCGGCAATATGGCTGTCGTCAATGATCAGCGGCGGCAAAATGCGCACCACATTGTCACCCGCAGCCACCGTCAATAGCCCGTGATGATCACGCAAATGCGCGACAAAGGCCCGGCTATCCACCTTCAGCTTCAGACCCAGCATCAGACCTACGCCACGTACGCTATCAAACAGGCTGTCATGATTGGGGATCATCTGTTCCAAGCTGGACCGCAGCCGCTCTCCCTTGGCCTTCACATTGTCCATGAAGTCGGGTTCCAGAATAACATCCAGAACCGCCATGCCCGCAGCACAGGCCAGCGGATTGCCGCCATAGGTGCTGCCATGCGTCCCTGCGACCATACCGGCGGCTGCCTTTTCCGTTGCCAGACAGGCCCCCACTGGAAAGCCCCCGCCAATGCCCTTGGCCGAGGCGACCACATCCGGAATGACCCCAAAATGCTCATAGGCATAGAGATAGCCGGTGCGCGCAACACCGCATTGCACTTCATCAAAAACCAAAATCAGGTCTTGCTCGTCACAAATGTCACGCAGGCCCTGCAGAAATTCTTGGCTGGCCGGGCGAATGCCGCCCTCCCCTTGAATGGGTTCAACGAGGAAGCCGGCAGTATGCTCATTCACGGCCGCGCGTGCAGCCTCTAGATCATCAAACGGCACAACAACAAAGCCTTCGAGCAGCGGCGCAAATCCATCGCGCAGCTTTTCTTGATCCGTCGCCGAAATTGTCGCCATTGTTCGACCATGAAAGGCGTTTTTGAAGGTAATCAGAACATTCTTGTGCGGATTGCCCTTGGCATGGTGGTAGCGCCGGGCCGTCTTAATCGCGCACTCGACCGCCTCGGCACCCGAATTGGTGAAGAAAACTGTGTCTGCAAAGCAGTTATCGACGAGACGCTGGGCAAAGGCCTCCCCCTGCGGGCTGCCATAAAGGTTGGAAACGTGCATCAAGGTTGCCGCCTGATCGGCAATGGCCTTGCTCAGATGCGGATGACCATGGCCAAGCAAATTGACGGCAATGCCGCTCGCAAAATCAAGCGCACGGCGACCGTCCTCGCTAATGAGGTAGCACCCCTCCCCTTTCACCGGGCGGAAACCACACCGGGGATAGACAGGCATCAAGGGCGTGATCGTCATGGCTTTTGGCCTCCTGTTCAACCGCAATGTAAAAAGGCGGCCATTGGCGGCCGCCTTGAAGCGAGCAGGACTTATAGAGATGCGCAAAAGCGGGGACAACCCCCGCTGAAGGACCAGCCTAGTTCTTAATCTTCCACCCGCTTTTGAGCAGCGCATAGCATAGCGCCGCGAGCGCCACGTTAATGGCCGTCAACAGACCAATGCCAAAGCCCAAGGGAATATCCGCCTGCCCGATAAACCCATAGCGGAAGCCCGAAATCGCATAATGAAACGGGTTCGCATGGCTAATCGCAGCAAATGTGGGGGCAAGCTTATCCACGGAATAAAATGTGCCAGATAACAGGGCGAGTGGCGCCACGACAAAATTGGTCACCGCAGCGGCGTGATCAAATTTTTCTGCCCAAATCGAGGTTAAAACCCCCATAAACGCAAGCATGGCTGATCCAAGCAGGCCGAAAAGGACGATCGCCCATATATACTGCGGCATCACATGCACGCCCGGCCACAGCAGCATTGCGCCCCATATAGTGAACCCCACCAATATCGCCCGCGTCACAGCCGCGCCTGCGAGACCAAATAACACCTCCCCCGTAGACAAAGGCGGCATCAAATAATCCACAATCGTGCCTTGGATCTTGCCGACGAGCAATGAGAAGCTCGAATTCGCAAAAGAATTCTGCATCATGCCCATGATGATGAGGCCCGGCGCAATAAAATCAGCAAAGGGCACACCCAGCACAGATGGCTTCACGCCACCCAAGGCAACCGTGAAAATCACCAAATATAAAAGGGTCGTCAGTGCCGGTGCCCAGATAGTCTGGAGTTGCACCTTGAAAAAGCGACGAACTTCCTTCAAATAAAGGGCTTGCAGACCTCCCCAGTTGACCGATCGAATGGCCGGGACGCCGGGCTGGCTGTGTATTGCAATTTCTGACTCGCTGTTCATAGCCTAATCGCCTATCGGCTAGCGCCGGTTGTCGCAAGGGCTGCGGCAGATACAAGCTAGTGAAGTGGTGAAGGCATGTCTTGGACCGATGAGCGGATCGAACAGCTAAGGGCGATGTGGAGCAAGGGGATGACCGCGTCCCAAATCGCTGAAGAGCTTGGCGGCGTCAGCCGCAATGCCGTTATCGGCAAGGCACACCGTCTGGGCCTGCAATCGCGCCCATCGCCGGTAAAGTCTTCGGATGGCGAAGGTGGCTCAACCCGGAAAGCTGCAACACCCAAGGCAAAGCCGGCACCAGCTGCGGCCGCACCTGCCGCGCCCAAGCCAGCCCCAGCGCCGCGTGTGGCCCCGCCGCCTGTGCAGACGACGCCCCGGTCCACCAACCCTGATCAAATGCCACCCACCATTCGGTCAATTGGTCCGGGTGGCTTTGTCCGCCAGAACCCGGGTGAACAATCTGCGCCGCCGCCGCCCGCACCGCCGCGCCGCTTGGTGCCTGCCCGCCCCAGCCCGGAAATCGCAGACAAAACATCGCTGCTCGATCTCAATGATCGCATCTGCAAATGGCCTTTGGGCCACCCCGGTGAGCCGGATTTCCATTTCTGTGGGGAAAAGGTGAATCCCGGCTTCCCCTATTGCGTCGAGCATTGCGGCCTTGCCTATCAGGCGCAAATGCCGCGCCGTGACCGCAAGCCACTGCCTTTTGCTGTGCCGGGTGCAAAACCCAGCGGGGGATAAGTCAAAAGTCCAGCTTGCACGGCTGACTCGCGTCCGTTTATAGCTTGGCCATGTCTGACGATCTGTTCGCGTCCGCTCCTGCAAGTTCTGGCGGCTACGATGCCTCATCTATTGAGGTGCTGGAGGGGCTTGAGCCTGTTCGCCGTCGCCCCGGCATGTATATTGGCGGCACGGATGAGCGCGCCTATCACCATCTCGCGGCCGAAGTGCTCGACAATGCGATGGACGAAGCCGTTGCCGGCCATGCAACGCGCATCGAAATCAGCCTTGAACCCGGCAATCGCCTGACCATTACGGATAATGGCCGGGGCATTCCGGTCGATCCGCATCCCAAATATCCTGACAAATCAGCGCTGGAAGTCATTCTGTCCACGCTCCACTCAGGCGGGAAGTTTAATGGCAAGGCCTATGCCACATCGGGCGGCCTACACGGCGTGGGCGTTTCGGTTGTCAATGCGTTGTCGACAGACACCGTCGTTGAAGTGGCCCGGAATAAGGAACTGTTCCGCCAACGCTTTTCACGTGGACAGACACTTGCGCCGCTCGAGAAACTGGGGCCAGTCAACAACCGCCGCGGCACGAGTGTCAGCTTTACGCCAGATACTGAGATTTTCGGCGAGATGAGCTTTAAGCCGGGCCGCTTGTTCAAGCTGGCCCGCTCGAAAGCCTATCTCTTTGCCGGCGTTGAAATCCGCTGGAAATGCACGCCATCCCTCATCACTGATGACACGCCCGCAGAAGCGGTTTTCCAGTTCCCCGGTGGCCTTGCAGACCATTTGCGTGAGCAAATTGGCGACCGCGAATGTGTGACGGCTGATTTCTTTAGCGGCAATCAGGATTTCCCAGACGAACAGGGCCGGGTTGAGTGGGCTGTGGCGTGGCCTTTGTGGTCCGAAGGCAGCTATAGCTATTATTGCAATACCATCCCCACCCCGGATGGCGGCACGCATGAAACAGGCCTGCGGGCGGCCATTGTGAAGGGCATTCGCAGCTTTGGCGCGCTGGTTGGCTTGAAAAAGGCGGAAGGCCTGCAAGCCGAAGATGTCGTGACGGGTGCAGAAATCATGCTCTCGGTCTTCATCCGTGACCCTCAATTTCAAAGCCAAACCAAAGATCGCCTCACCTCACCCGAAGCCGCAAAGCTCGTTGAAAACGCGGTGCGGGATCATTTCGACCATTTCTTGGCCGACAATATGGATCGCGGCAAAGCCCTGCTGGGCTTCATGCTGGACCGCATGGATGATCGGCTCCGGCGCAAGGCGGAAAAGGAAATTAAGCGCAAGACAGCCACGTCTGCCCGCAAACTGCGCCTGCCCGGCAAATTGACCGACTGTTCCGAGGATGGCCCAGAAAATACGGAATTGTTTATTGTCGAAGGCGATAGTGCCGGTGGCTCGGCCAAGCAGGCGCGCAACCGCAAGACACAAGCTATTTTGCCCATTCGCGGTAAGATTTTGAATGTCGCCTCGGCCACGTCAGATAAGATACGCGCTAATAGCGAAATTGCCGATTTGGCCCAGGCCATGGGCTGTGGGATGCGCAAAGACTGCAACCCCGATCTGCTGCGCTATGAACGCATCATCATCATGACCGATGCTGATGTCGATGGGGCGCATATTGCCACGCTGCTGATGACATTCTTCTTCCAAGAAATGCCAGAAGTTGTGCGGCGCGGCCATTTGTTCATTGCGCAACCCCCGCTCTATCGCCTGACAGTCGGCGCAAAATCGCTTTACGCCAAAGATGACGCCCATCGGGCTGAAATCGAAGCGACTGAATTTAAAGGCAAGAAGGTCGATGTCGCACGCTTTAAAGGCTTGGGAGAAATGAACCCCGGCCAATTAAAGGAAACGACGATGGACCCGGCCACGCGATCCCTGATCCGCGTGACGTTGCCGCAGGAATATGAAGAACGCGCCGGGGTTCGTGATCTGGTTGATCGGTTGATGGGGAAAAATCCGGAGCATCGCTTCCGGTTCATTCAGGAAAATGCTGCGCGCATTGATGAAGAGGTGATTGACGCATGAAACCCTATGTCCTTTTGGCTGGTGCAGTCCTACTTGCGGGCTGCGGCTCGAACTCTTCAACCCAGAGCAGCGAAAGCGAGACATCCGCTTCCTCTCAGCCTCAACAAACGGCGGCCTCTGGCGTGCGCCCTGATGGCTTTGCCCAGTGCGCAGCCTGCCATGCAGTGGCGAAAGGCGCACCGCACGGATTGGGTCCAAATCTGTGGGGTATTGCGGGAACCAAGGCTGGGGAAATTGCTGACTATCAATTCTCGCCCGCTTTGAAGGCCTCTGGCCTTGTATGGGATGAAGCGACACTCGACAAATGGCTTGAAAATCCCCGCGCCTTAGTTCCCGGCACCAAAATGTCTTATGGTGGCATGTCTGATGCGGCGGCGCGTAAAGAGCTTGTAACGTGGCTAATGGCTCAAAAATAAGCCGATAGAGGCTTAGGCTTGGTCCGCCCGTGCCAAAAGCTGGCGGGCCATATCGACGTGCATGGCCTCCACCATGCGATCACGAAACCGCTCGGCCCCGCCGGATGCCGCCGCCACAAGGGCGCGGGCTTCTTCAATTTCGTCCGCACTCGGGCTAAACGCCTGATTGGCAGCCTCAATCTGATTGGGGTGGATTAGGGTTTTGCCGTCAAAGCCCAGCATCTTTCCGGCAATGCACTCCGCCATCAGCGCATCAGGATCATTCAAGTCGTTAAAGACGGAATCGAGCGCCCAGACGTCTCCGGCGCGGGCGGCCAAAAGGATGGATTGCAGCGCCATGGACAGCGACTCCCGGCCAGCTTTTGGCGGTAAACGCAGCAAATGGGCCAAATCATTTGCGCCAACCAATAATCCTGCCACATCTTCAACGGCTGCGATTTCGGCGGCATTCAACACGCCAATTGGCGTTTCAATCATGACCAGTAATGGCTTGAAAACACGGTCTGCAACATCCGCCACGGCTGACGCCGCCTCTGCCTTGGGCAGCACAACAAAATCGCATTTCGCCTGCCGCGCGGCGGCAAGGTCCGCCATGTGCCATGGCGTTCCAATGCCATTAATGCGAATGGCGGTCAGCCGATCTCCAAATCCTTCAGCCATCGCGTCGACAGCAGCTTGGCGTGCTTCATCTTTCAGGCCCGGTTTCACCGCGTCTTCCAGATCCAGAATAATCATATCCGCCGCCAAGCCCCGCGCTTTCTCAATCGCGCGCGCGTTTGAGGCCGGCATATACAGGGCAGATCGCGGCGGCAGCATGATAGCGTCTTTCATATTGGCTGTTTGACGCAGAAGCCGGCTGGGTTCAACTGTTTGGCAGACACAAAAAAGCCCTGCCGCATCAGCGACAGGGCTTTTTTTGAATCATGAGACCTTTTGACTACGCCGCTTTGGGCGCTGCCTGACGCACGCCTTCATCAACATGCTCTGCGAACTGCGCAAAATTATCAATGAACTGCTGTACCAGAGTCCGGGCTGTCTGATCATATTGATCCTTATCCGCCCAAGCGTCACGTGGATCGAGCAACTTGCTGTCCACGCCGGGCACAGACACCGGCACATCAAATCCAAAATTCGGGTCTTTGCGGAACTCAGCATTGTTCAAGCTGCCATCGAGCGCTGCGTTCAGCAGGGCACGCGTGGCCTTGATCGGCATCCGGCTAATGCCGGGCATTGTCGCCTTGCCGCCCGTCCAGCCAGTGTTGACCAACCAGCACTTCACATTGCCCTTGGCGATCCGCTCTTTCAACAAATTGCCATAGACTGAGGGGTGACGCGGCATGAACGGCGCCCCAAAGCAGGTCGAGAACGTGGCTTCGGGCTCGGTCACGCCAATTTCAGTGCCAGCAACACGCGCCGTATAGCCCGACAAGAAGTGATACATAGCCTGATCCGGCGTCAGCTTGGCGATCGGCGGCAGCACGCCATAGGCATCCGCCGTCAACATGATGATGTTCTTGGGCACCGGCCCCATGTTTTCGGCCGAAGCATTGGGAATGAAATCAATTGGATAAGAACCACGGCTATTCTCAGCCAAGCTGTTGTCATCCAAGTCCAACTGGCGCGTGACCGGATCAATGACGACGTTTTCAAGAACCGTGCCAAACCGCTTGGTCGTCGCAAAAATTTCAGGTTCCGCTTCCGCCGACAGGCGGATCATCTTGGCATAGCAACCGCCCTCAAAATTGAAGACGGCCGTATCAGACCAGCCATGCTCATCATCGCCAATCAACGTGCGGCTGGCATCAGCCGACAAGGTGGTTTTGCCGGTGCCCGACAAACCAAAGAAGATGGCCGTATCACCATTTGCGCCGATATTGGCCGAGCAATGCATTGGCATCACGCCCTTTGTCGGCAGCAAATAGTTGAGAATGCCAAAAACGGACTTCTTCATTTCGCCGGCATAGGCCGTGCCGCCAATCAAGATCAGCTTTTCGCTGAAGTTGACGGCAATCACAGTCTCACTGCGACAGCCATGACGCTCAGGGTTCGCACGGAAATTGGGCAGATCAATAATCGTATATTCGGGCACAAAGCCCTTCAGATCGGCAGCCTCTGGCCGCACCAACAGCGTCCGAATGAACAGATTATGCCACGCATATTCATTCACCACGCGCACGCGCACGCGATGTTCCGGCTGCGAACCGCCATAGAGATCGGCGACAAACAGCGTGTCACGCTTGGCGACTTCGGCAAAAAAATCTTCCTTCAAAGCCGCAAAATGCGCCGGCGTCATCGGCACATTGGTCTTGCCCCACCAAACTGTGTCTTGGGTTTCAGCGTCTTGGACAATGAACTTATCCTTGGCAGACCGCCCCGTATGCTTGCCCGTGGCCACAACCAGGGGCCCTTCTGCCGCCAACATCCCTTCACCGCGCTGCACTGCCTGCTCAACCAGCGGTCCAGTCAGCAGATTCCAATGTACAGCTGCATTCGTATGCAGGCCTTGGTCTGCCAGTGTGAAGGTGGGGACGCGTTCGGCCACAGCTATTCTCCATGCGGTTCAGGAATAGGCAGGCGCCTAACCCTCACCAGCGCGCCCGTCAAGCACCGCAACCTCCCAAGTTAGGCGCGATTGCCGTAAAGGGGGTTTGTTTCTACAAAGGAAAAAATGTTGCGCAAAATAGGCTAGCTTAAATGGACCGAACGATCGCCCTGGTTGATGATGATCGGAATATCCTCACATCGGTCTCCATTGGCCTGCAAGCAGAAGGATTTAGGACGCGCGTGTACAGCGACGGCGAAACTGCGTTGCGGGCCTTGCGCGATGATCCACCTGATCTGGCCGTGCTTGATGTAAAAATGCCCCGGATGGATGGGTTTGAGCTGCTTCGTCGGCTCCGCGATCATTCAAATGTTCCTGTCATCTTCCTCACGTCAAAGGATGATGAAGCTGATGAAGAACTGGGCCTGTCGCTGGGCGCAGATGATTATATTTCCAAACCTTTTTCGCAGCGGCTTTTGCTGGCCCGCATCCACGCTGTCCTGCGTCGGCAAAGTTTGGATAGCGCTTCAGGCTCTTCAGACGTGCCCGACACAGACATCATGGTCCGTGGGCGGCTGGAAATGGATTCGGCCCGGCATCGGGTTCGCTGGAATGCGGCAGACGTGGTTCTAACAGTCACCGAGTTTATGATTTTAGAGGCGCTCGCCCAGCGCCCCGGCGTTGTGAAATCGCGCAACCAGTTGATGGATGCGGCCTATCATGAAGATGTTTTTGTCGATGATCGAACGATTGACAGCCATATCAAGCGACTGAGAAAGAAATTCCGCAAAGTAGATCCTGAATTTGACGCAATTGATACGCTTTATGGCGCCGGCTACCGATTCTCAGACGTTTAAGGCGCTGCATCAGCGGCTGCGCTGGCGCGGGCGGTTTTCGCTCGCCTGGCGTATTTTGCTGGTCAATCTATTGCCCGTTGCGCTTTTGGCCGCAAGCCTTGTCTACCTTCAAGAAGTGCGCAACCGCGTCTTGAATGAACGCATGGATCAGGCAGTTTCAGAGGCGCAGCTGGTGGCCTCCACTGTCTCTACGCTGGACAGCAAGGCACGCTCTGCCGCGCTGACTCGTCTGGGCGCAGCCACGGGAATGCGCGTGCGGCTTTATGTCGCTGACCAACTTGTCATGGACAGCTGGCGTGACTTGCCAAAAGGCGCAGATGCGTGGCGCGACGATTCAAACCGTTGGAAGCGAACAGCCGCTGCGTGGTTGGATGATGTGATTGATGGCATTGTCGGCGCCAGCAATATCGCGCCCCATAATCGCTATGCCCAGCTTCCGCGCCAAACCGTAGACGTGTCACTCCGAGCGGACCGGACCCATGTCATCACGGCACAGGCACCGATTTTGGGGCAACCCGACGCCATTTTGGTGACAGACCGACATGTCCGCGATGTCCGGCGGTTGTTGCGGGCAGAACGTGCAAGGCTTGCCACAATTGTGCTATTTTCCGTTCTGTCTTCGGTTTTGCTGTCCTTCTTCCTCGCCCGCACCATTGCGCGCCCCCTTGGGATGCTGGCAACCGCCGCAGAGCAGGTTCGCCTTGGCCGCGCGCGTGACATTGTCATTCCCCGTCTTGGGCGCCGCGATGAAGTGGGTGCACTGTCCAACGCCCTTGCCGACATGACTGAAAATTTGCGTGATCGTATTGATGCCACAGAAGCCTTTGCCGCAGATGTGGCGCATGAATTGCGCAACCCCCTCGCCTCGCTGTCGTCTGCACTCGAGACAATGGACACCGTCAAAAAGCCGGAGTTGAAGGCGCAAATGATGGCCATCGCCATGGAAGATGTGCGTCGATTGGATCGGCTGATCACAGACATTGCCGAGGCCAGCCAGCTTGAACCTCAGTTGACCCGTGCGCGATTTGACCGAATTGATCTTGGGCAGCTTTTGGAATCGCTTATCAAAGATCGCGACATGCGCGGGACGAATGGCAATGTCCGCATTGCCTTTGCCCGCCCCAAAAGGGGATCAGCCGTGCTGATGGGCGAGGCGCACCGGCTGAGCCGCGCCTTTGAGAATATTATCGACAATGCGGTGTCATTTTCTCCAGCTGGGGGCGTTGTCCAAATCTCTGCAACGCGCTCAGGCGCGTATTTGCGGGCCACCATTGAAGATCAGGGACCAGGCATTGCGCCGGCGCAACGAGAGGCAATTTTTGAACGTTTTCATAGTGACCGGCCCGATATTGCAGCCTTTGGCAAGCATAGCGGCCTGGGCCTACCCATTGCCCGGACGATCATCGACGCGCATGGCGGGCACATCTCGGTGGAAGACCGCCCTGCAGGCCAGCACGGGGCGCTGTTTGTCGTCACTCTCCCGACGGCCCCGGACCGCGGGGCATGAGCGACAGTCTTATCCATGGAAGCTGCGTTGCGATCGGGCAGCAAGGGGTGTTGCTTTTAGGCGTTTCAGGGTCCGGCAAGTCAGATTTGGCTTTGCGGCTTATGGATCGCGGTGCCCTTTTGGTGGGGGATGATTATCTTGTGCCAGACGTCCGCGACACGGGCCTATGGGTAAAGCCTGCGCCGCGCCTTGCCGGGATGATCGAAGTCCGGAATGTGGGTCTTTGCACCACGCAGCATATAAACGAGGCGCGCATTGCCCTGGTCGTCCGGCTCGATGCCCCGCCCCAACGCCTACCCGAAGACGAAACCGAATTTGTGCAAGGCATTGGCTTGCCGCGATTAATACTTAATGCCTATGAGGCATCGGCGCCGATCAAGGTAGAATGGGCGCTCCAACATCAAAGGAGTTCCGTTTGAGCAAGACAGCACCAGATAGGGTCTTGCTGGTTACGGGAATGTCCGGCGCCGGAAAATCGACTGTTCTCAACACGCTGGAAGATATGGGCTGGGAAGTTGTTGATAACCTTCCCTTTCAATTGCTGAACCGCCTGCTTGCAACACGTGCGCCGGAAGGCGTGTTGGGGCAAAGACCACTTGCCTTGGGCATAGACAGCCGAACCCGTGGTTTTGATGCCGCCCAAATTGTGGAGCGGACCCAAGCCATGTCAAAGGACGCCAGCTCGCGTATCTCCATTCTCTTTCTCGATTGTGCAGGCGCCGAGCTGGAACGCCGCTATTCCGAAACACGCAGGCGCCACCCCCTTGCAGTCGATAGGCCGGCGGCAGATGGCATTGCGCGCGAACGTGAGCTGATCGCCCCATTGCGGCTTGGCGCTGATTATCTGGTCGATACCACAACAAACACCAGCCACAGCCTAAAGCAAGAAATCCGCGCCCGGTTTCATGATTGGGGTACTGCCGCAATGACGGTGGCAGTTATGTCCTTTGGCTATTCGCGCGGCCTGCCCCGCAATGCGGATTTGGTCTTCGATATGCGCTTCTTGCATAACCCTTATTGGGACCAAGACTTACGGCCGCTGACTGGCCAAGATACGGCTGTGGCAGACTATGTGCGGAATGACCCCGCTTATGCCGATGCCGTTGGACAAATTGAAAATCTGCTGCTGACTCTTCTCCCACGCTATGGGGCAGAAGGAAAAGCCTATGTCACCATTGCATTTGGGTGTACCGGCGGCCGCCATCGTTCAGTACATGTTGCAGAACGAGTCGCGAGCCTCTTGGCGGAGCGCGGCTTTGCGCCTACGCTGTCACATCGTGATCTTGGCCTTTCGGGGAACGGATCGGTAGACACTGAAGACGCCGAAACGGGCAAACGGCCAGGAAAGTAAAGACGGGGTTGTTGATGATTGGTCTGGTGCTGGTGACGCATGGGCGGCTTGCCGTCGAATTCGTAACCGCGATGGAACACGTAGTGGGCCCGCAAACTGCCATTGAAGCGATTTGCATTGGGCCTGAGGACGATATGGAAGCTCGTCGGGCTGATATCGCGTCTGCAATTGCCAAGGTCGAAAGTGGCAGTGGCGTCATTGTGCTGACTGACCTGTTCGGCGGAACGCCCTCAAACCTTGCAATTTCCTTGATGGAAGTGGGGCGTGTAGAAGTCATTGCCGGCATCAACTTACCCATGCTGATCCGCCTGGAAAGTGCGCGCCGCCGCATGAAAGTGGTAGAAGCTGTGGCTGCCGCCCGCGAAGCAGGTCGCAAATATATCTCGGTTGCGTCCGAAGTCTTGGGTGAACAAGCGGCATGAGCATCAGCCGCACCGTTAAAATCTGCAACCGCCGTGGCCTGCACGCCCGCGCCAGCGCAAAATTTGTGACAATGGCCAGCGGCCTTTCTGCCCAAGTAGAAGTTGAAAAAGAAGGCACGCGCGTGGTGGGGACGTCGATCATGGGCCTCATGATGCTCGGCGCCGCCTTGGGCGATGAAATTACCATTCATGGTTCGGGCGATGGCGCAGAACAAGCTGTGACTGCCCTGGCCGAACTGGTGGAGGCCCGCTTCCACGAGGCGGAATAAGGCGTCATGTTTCGAGAAATCACTGGCTTTTCAAACCCGCTGGTTAAGCGCGTCAAAGCCCTGCGTGATAAAAAGGCTCGTCGTTTAGAAGGGCTCTTCCTAGCAGAAGGCCTGCGCATTTTAACCGAAGCCCTTGAGGCTGGTCGCACGCCAGAAATGCTGTGGTTCGCGCCAGAAAGCGCACGCCACCCACTCGTCGAAGCTCTTGTCAAAGCGACCGAAACGGGCGGCGGTGAGGTGTTTGTGACCTCCCCCGATATTTTATCCAAGCTTTCAGGCAAGGATAATCCCGGAGCCGTGCTGGGCGTTTATCCAGAACAATGGACGCCGCTGAGCGCGCTTGACCGCGGCACAGCGGCCATCTGGATTGTGGCCGAGCGGCTGCGCGATCCCGGCAATCTGGGCACTATTTTGCGCACAGGTGATGCTGTGGGCGCTGGCGGCCTGATCCTGATTGATGACTGCACCGACCCTTTTTCAGTCGAGGCCGTTCGCGCCAGCATGGGCGCGCTGTTCACGCAGTCCATTAGCAAGGCGACTTGGCCGGAATTTATCCATTGGCTGCGCCAAGGCCCAGGCCAGTTGGTGGGCACAAGCCTCAATACCGATCACGATTATCAGGCTCCAGATTATGCGCCACCCGTCTTTCTGGTGGTTGGCAATGAATCTCAAGGTTTACCAGAGGCTTATGAGGCGGACTGCGATCTTCTTGTAAAGATGCCGATGATGGGCAAGGCCGATAGCCTGAACGCCGCTGTCGCAACCTCTGTGATGGCCTATGAAGTGCTGAACCAACTGCGCAAACGCTAATCTATTCCACTGCCTCATCTGCTTGGGCCGATGGCGGCATCAGCTTTGTCAGGGGCCGCGCGGCCTGTTCCACAACAGGAAGGGCCTCAATCGCCTTTGCTCCGGTATCAACACCTAGCTTTTCAAAGCGTTGGGCAGAGGTCATGACTTGGCTCTCAAGGCTACCGACCATGCTGTTATAGGCAGAAACCGCTGTATCAAGGTTGCGGCCCATCCGGGCGACATGGCCGCCCATTGTTGCCAAACGGCTATAAAGCTCACGTCCTAAATCAGCGATTTCGCGGGCTTGGCCTGCCATTTTTTCTTGCTTCCACACCGCGGCGACCGTGCGTGCAATGGCAATCAAATTCGTAGGAGTGGCCAGTAAAACCTTGCGATCAAAGGCATAATCCCAAAGCTGATGATCTTGCTCCAACGCCGCAGTCAGAAAATGCTCACCCGGCACGAACATAATCACATAGTCGGGCGCATCGTCGAACTGGCTCCAATAGGCCTTGTTGCCCAGCGTGTTCACATGCGCCTTCATCGCG
>RFZB01000171.1 GCA_009920915.1 Sphingomonadaceae bacterium
AGGAAGATCGCCAGCCGTCATAAGCTGCCCGACAGGGAGTCCAGCTTCAGGGACAAAAGAAGCAGCGCCAAGGCCGCCCTTTGCCCCCTGAAGCGGGGCGTACATCCGCTCATAAGACGCAAGGATTTGCTGCATGATGCCGGGGTCGTAGCCCACAGCACCACCATCAAAGTAGCCCTCACCAGCATTCATCGGCATCACGCCGCCACCCATGGCGGAGCCACCAGCGGCGAAGTGGCCACGATCCGCAGCGTCTTCAGTCGCCTTATCGTAACGGACGGTCTTGTAGCCGCCAGCCAGACCAACAGCCTCAGGGTGACGCTTTTCGACTTCCTGAGCGATCAGGCCGATTTCAGTCTGGGGATCGCCCTTGAAGTTGTAGCTGTAGATCGTCTGGCCGTCGAAGGTCTTACCAACAGGCTTGACGTTCTCCTTCAGGCGCTTGTCCGAGAAGCCACCCATGGCCTGATTGGTCTGAGTGGTCGAGCCAGACAGCGCACCCGTCCCCATGGCGATGTTCGCGAGGAACTGCGCCACTTGGAACGGATACGACTGCTGCTGGAGGAACTGGTTGTAGAGCGCCTGCAAGCCAGCCTGCTGCGTCTGCTGCTGAGCCTGACCTGCGGCCATCTGGGCCTGAGCACCCTGAAGACCTGCGCTCTGAGCCCCAAGGCCCAAATTGGCAAGTCCCTGAGCAGTCTGGCTGCCCATGCCAAAAAGGCCAGCGCCAAGCGCCGCATTCTGCTGCGCAGCAGTCATGCCCTGCCCAAACTGCTGCTGACCGAGGTTAGCAAACTGCTGGGAGGTGCCGAGGCCCTGATTGAAAAGCTGTTGGGCGAGTGCAGCCTGCTGCTGAGCGGTGCCCGTGCCCTGCCCGAAAATCTGCTGCCCAAGGGCGGCAAGGTTTTGGCCGCCGCTTGAGCCCATGCCAAAAAGCTGCTGGCCAAGAGCCGCCTGCTGCTGAGCAGCGGACAGGCCCTGACCGAAGCCCTGCTGACCAATAGCCAGAGACTGCTGGGCAGCATTCTGGAGGGCTGCGCGGTTAGCCTGCTCAGCGCCGAGGCCAAGCTGCTGCTGCTGCTGGGCGGCGCTAAGAGCCTGCCCATAACTCTGATTGAGAATGTCAGCGAAAATCTTCGAGTTTGCAAGCTGCTGCTGCTGAGCGAGGTTTGCCGCAGCAATGCCTGCACGGTCGCCACCAAAAGCACCCTGACGGATCGCATTACCAAGCTGGGCGGACTGAGCCTGCTGGTTCATTTGGTTCTGGAGAGCGGCAGTGCCCTGCAACACGTTCGCCAGATAGGGCGACATGTACTGGTTGATCTGCTGAGCGCCCAAAGCCCCCGGGTTAACTGCCTGAGCACCAGCGCCCATGAACTGAGCAGCGGTTTGCTGGAAGGGCTGGCCACCCAAAAGCGCCTGTTGCGTACCAGCAGCAGCAAGGCCCGCCAGCCCACGGCCCTGCTGCAATCCCTGCGCATACTGGCCAGCAGCGGCAACGTTGAACGGCTGCGCCTGATTGAGCGCAGACATAAATCCAGTAGCCGCCTGCCCCTGAAGCGGTGCGGCAGCGCCTTGGGCACCATAAAGGCTTTCCATAGACAGGCCAGCAAGGCGATTGCCTACATTTTGGGCCTGACCAACTTGCTGCGCAGCCTGACCGTAGAAAGGCATTGCGGTGTCCTGAGCGCCCAAAAGCTGCCGAGTGGCAGAAGCATAATAGGGCTGCGCCGTACCGGCATAATAGTTGGTGTTAGCAATACCCGCCTGCTGAGTGGGTGTCAGCGGGGCAACAAATGCATTCGGATCGGTCGAGTATTGCTGAAAAGGACGTTCGGCAACCATCTCAGCCCGTGCGTTGACAGCATTATACCTCGCCAAAACCTCTGGCGGAATTTGGATTTGCTGTGTGGACTGAGATGACTTGCCGCCCATTTAATGCTCCACTCTGGAATTCATCCCAGTTTTAGCGCCGTAAAGAAAGAAAGCCCCGCTGGGCTTACCAAACTGGCGTTCATACATCCGCACTTTAGCTTCAGTGCGGCTATTCGACAATACGCCAATGATTAGTGGGATGCCCAAAGCATCAGCTACCTTTTTACTGAAATCGCAGAGCCGCTTTGCGCGCCCGCCCTTGGCGCTGCGGTAATCTGGGTGGATAAAGATCGCCTTTTCTTCGACAACCTGAGTATCCGAATACCACATGTCTCCAACCCGCAGAAGAACAGCGCCTTCGATCTGTCCATCCTTGGGGCCGATAATGCCCACAATCCCGTGATCCTGATGCAGGGCTGGCCACATTTCGGCAGCCAGCTTGGCAGGATTAGGGTCTAGAAATGCATTCTCTTCCGTCGCCATCATGGCGATCTGCATCAGACCATCGAGGTCCTCAGGGGTGCCAATGCGAATAACGATATCTTCAGACTTGCTCTTATCTGACATAGGTAATCCTTTATAGTTAATCCTTCTTTGGGCCCGGCAGGGCCTTCAGAGTCTTTACAGTTTCGGCTCTCATACGCTTTACAAATTCATCAAGAACTCGGTGACCGGTATCGAGGTCTCCTTTCCCTACCTTCAACACTTCTTCAGGCGAGATCACATATTCACCGCCAGCAGCGATGATGGGGACTGTTTGGGTCGAGCCGCCAGCGGCCTTTTCCGGCAGAGGCTCATTGTACGGACCACCCCTAGCGCCATACGGAGCGGCCTCAGCGCCGTAGGGAGTGCCGCTGTAGAGGATGCGCTTCATCTGCTTGAAGCCAGCCATGGTGTTGCCTTCGCCCATGGCGCTGATGATATCAGCCGGAATGACGTAGGAC
>RFZB01000172.1 GCA_009920915.1 Sphingomonadaceae bacterium
GCGGTTCTAGGAGATGAAGACGGCCGTGAGGTTGATTACTATAAATGCCAGGACGGTGATGCAGGATCGGGTAATGGTATTTATCGTGAAAACACTGCATTCAGCTTTGCACCCGAGAAGCGCAAGTGCATCACGCTCTGTACGTTATTGGGCACTGACGACGGTTTCGATTTAATCAAGATGGATGTGCAAGGTGCAGAACTTGATGTTATTCGTGGAGGACTCCCGATTGTGAGGAATTCACGCTATCTCCTTCTGGAACTGCAGACGCATAACTACAACCTGGGGGCTCCGCATTTCGAAGAAGTCGTATCCTTCCTTAACTGTGAAGGGTTCGGCGTAGTCGATATTGTCGATCTCATGTATTCCGGCGATAGGCATACAAGGCAGGATTGGCTGCGTGAGCAGCGATCACCGTCGTCAGGGTATAGCCATCGGGTGGCGATTTGGCAACCATGTCAACAGCGATCATGCTCCGCCCCCTATTCCTCCTCTTCCTCTGCGTGGCAGCGCTTCCCGCCGCTGATGTCTTCGAGCAGCAGAAGCGACTCGGCCGCGGCCTGAACATGGGCAACTCCCTCGAGGCTCCGAAGGGCGCATCCTGGGGTCGGGCGATCTCCGAGGAGGACTTTCCTCGCATCAAGGCCGCCGGGTTTTCTTCCGTGCGCATTCCGGTCCGCTGGGCCGACTACGCGGCGAAGGAAGCCCCGTATGCGATCGAGCCGGCTTTCGCCGATAAGGTCGAAGGGCTCGTCCGAGCCGCGCTCAAGGCCGATCTTCAGGTGATCCTCAATGTTCATCACTACGACGAACTCGACCGCGACCCGGTTGGCCAGCGTCCGCGCTTCGCCGCCCTCTGGAAGCAGCTCGCGGCCCGTTACGCCGGCTTCCCCGACGCCCTTCAATTCGAACTCAGCAACGAGCCGCATGGCGCGCATACCGCCACCGAATGGAACACCAACCTGCGCGTCGCCCTCGCCGAGATCCGTCCCCTGCATCCGGAGCGCGCGGTGCACGTCGGCAGCGTCCAATGGAATCAAATCGCGAAGCTCAAGGAGCTGCAGCTGCCCAAGGAAGACCGCCACCTCATCGCCCACATCCATTATTACTCTCCGTTCCACTTCACCCATAAGAACGCCTCGTGGGTGAAAGGCTCCAAGGAGTGGAAGGACGGCGATACCTGGGACGGCACCGAGGCCGAGCAGGCTGCCGTGCGCAAAGACTTCGCCATCGCCCGCGAATGGGCCAAGGCCGAAGGCCGCCCGATCTTCCTCGGCGAGTTCGGCGCTTCCGGCACCAATCCCAATTATCCCGCTCGTGTCCGCTGGACCCGCTTCATCCGCCAAGCCGCCGAAGAATCCGGCTTCACCTGGGCCTATTGGGAATACCAGTCCGGATTCGGCGTCTGGGATCCCAAGGCGAAGGAGTGGAGGCCTGAACTGTTGGAGGCGCTGACTGATAAGTAGTTGACCGGTTGATCAGTTGATCGGTTGGCCAGAATGAGACGCAAATAGTTGACCAGTTGATCAGTTGGCCGGTTGGCCAGAACGAGATACAACGAGTTGACACGTTGACAAGGGAGGCAGCTTAAGAGGACTGAATTGAGGACTGCGTAGAGGGCTGAATGGAGGACTGAATGGAAGAAATGCGACTCAAGTGGCGGGTGGCAGCCCTGGGTGGCAGGCGGCGGGATCAGTGTTCCCGACTGCCAACCGCTAACCGCTAATTCCCGTCACGGGTAGGCTCGGGACCGCGTCACGACATAGGTGTCTCCCTTCAGGCCATCGATCGCCGCGGAAATAAACTTGCCGCTCATTTACCTAAGACTAAATGTCGTCATCGAACTACCTGCCCTAGAAAGTAGGATCAGGCAGTGCCATCGGGGCGAACCAGACGATAAGTCCGGTTCGCCCCTTCAGTTATGCTGATCATCGCGGCCGCCTCCTCTGGAATCATGCGCGCATGATGGGGATATCCGACTTCTGCTGAGGCTCGCAGGTATGCTGCAGTCGCGAAGAAGTCGGCTAATTGAACCATGGCGCAATCACGCGACTCAATTTCTAGCATCCCTTCGATGGGCGGCAGGGTAATGGCGCCCCTCTCTGTCTCCAGCCGGATGATGTGCCTCATCCTTGGAACTCGCCCACGGTCGGAAATTGCAATGTTAGCCCGATTATTCCGAAGCATTTGTGCTTTTAGGGCGGTCCGTAGAAATTGGCCCCCGTCCGTCTTCAGCAGCACCTCTGAATGAATGCGAATCTCTGGTCTGGCCGCCAGATCGTCGATTGTGCGGATGATGGTAAGCACCGCTTGCGTACGAAGCCGCAACTCATGATAACGACCTTTGCGCAGCAGGAGTTCGCGCGCATGGAGCTCGCCTTGCACGGGGAGTCCGGCGAGCGAGGCCAGCATGTGGCGGGCGGCTTCCATGCGCCTGGCTACCTCCGGCCAATCGTTGGTCGAGACTCTCAGGCAGGTCAGTGCGAAAAGGGGAGAGGCGCCAGGTCCAAGGCCATCGTCGCCGCTTTCATCGAAGTACAGAAGTTCCACCTTGTCCTCATCGGTGGGCGCACTGTTTGCCGCAACTTCAGCAACCTGAGGACTTTATCTAGGTAGGGGCAGCACCGCGTGCTGCCCTAGAGCCACCCGTATGAAGGGCGCGGCGTAGCCACGCCCCTACCTTCCGTTCACCATTCGGCGAACGCGGTTCCCCGATTCACTGCCGCCGCCTGCCACCCGCCACTTGAGTCGCATTTCTTCCATTCAGCCCTCTACGCAGTCCTCAATTCAGTCCTCTTAAGCTGCCTCCCTTG
>RFZB01000173.1 GCA_009920915.1 Sphingomonadaceae bacterium
TAGATCAACGATCTTCTGTGGGTCAACTAGCCCCTTAAAATTGGTCCACGCATGGTCCACGCATGGTCCACAAACTGGCCATACCCGACTATTTTGCAGGGTTGTTGCATTGTGCAAGGAAATCCCTTACACTCTCGCACATGGCACCGTCGCCATGCAATAGAGTAAAGGCAAACCATGTACGCATCGATATTCACAGCACGCGGCAAGCGCTTCGAGCTTGTCATCCACAATCAGCCTGGCATTTCCGGCGATAGCGTGCAAGCTCAATACTACTTTGCAACCCGCGCCGAAGCAAAAGCGGCCGCTAAGGCCATCGGCGCCAAGCCTTGGAATTATTGATCTTCAAACCCGCGCGGCCAGAGCGGCCGCGCATCATTCACTACAGTAAAGGCAAACCATGAAACCACTAGGCTATATCGCATATGAGGGACCGTCATTGATTGACGGAAAACCTATCGTTGTCGTTGTCAACAAGCTGGACGGCAGCGACAATGCCAAAACTGGCGCCATTGTCCAATCGTTCATTCTCCGCGCCGATGTTCCACCAGTGGAAGCGCTTAGGACCGGCGATGACGCTAGCATATGTGGCGATTGTCCGCACCGGCCGTTACTGGCAAAGCAAAACGGCCAGGCGCCGTGTTACGTTAACGTCGGTCGGTCGGTCCGATCGGTTTATGAAGCATACAAGCGCGGCCGCTATACCCGCGCCGACGCGGCCACAATCGCCCGCGCCCTGGCCGGTAAGATTGTCCGACTTGGCACCTATGGGGATCCGGCCGCTGCGCCGGTGCGTATGTGGGCGCAGATTACCCGCTACGCGGCCGGCCGTCGGGGCTATACGCACCAATGGCAGCGGCCGGATTTTGATGCTCAAGCATGGGCGCCATTGGTAATGGCGAGCGCTGACACAATCGACGAAGCTGCGCGCGCTAACCTATTGGGCATGCGTGTGTTCCGCGTATCCATCGGCGCCGACGTCCAGGCCGGCGAAGCTTCGTGCCCAGCATCGGCCGAAGCTGGCCGGCGCGCCACATGTGCTAAATGCACTCTATGCTCTGGCACCAGCATACAAGCGCGCGACATTGTGATTGCGGACCATGCTGTAGGTCATAAGCGCCGGGTTATCGCGATCGCATCGGCATGATTGCCAGTGTGTGGCCATTTAGTGGCCACATGCGGACAATCCGTCCGGCAACAGAGGAGCACACGACATGCGTGAACACTATCAACCCCGACCGGCCCGACGCGCCGAATCGGCCTTGGACCTTATCGCTGCCCTGGCCATCGGATTGGCCTTGGCCGCGCTTGGCCTTGCCTACTTTGACATCCTATGGGGGCCCCTATGAGACGTCCAACCAAAGCCGACCGCCAAGCTCAATGGATGGTTGCATTTTCCGATGCGTTACTGGCCCGCGTGCCGCGCTTGGCTGGCCGCATTGATTGGGACGCGGCCAAGTATTACTACCTACACGGCACGCTAGTGGAGGATGCCGTCGACCAGTACATCATCGCAAGGAACATCGAGACATGAGCCCATCTGAAATGCATCTGAAATGGTGGTTCGCTGCATCTGAAAACGGCCATGTGGCCGGCGCCGGAGACGTTGAACTCACCAAAACGATTAGCCAACGCGACGCGCAGTTAATTGCGGCCGCGCCGGACTTGCTGGCCGCGCTTGAATCCGCGGTTCAATGGGCTGCGCCCATGAAAGACGCGCCACGCGACGCCCGGCCGGACTGGTTCAACCAAGCCCGCGCAGCCATCACCAAAGCCATTGGAGACTAACCCTATGATCACCATCACCCACAATCGCGCCACGTTTACCGTCCAACCCCAAAACGCCGAACCGACGCGCGCGCTTTTGGCCCTGATAGACAAGAGCAAAGGCGCCAAAGGGCGCAAACTGCCGAAGGACAAGGGCAACCCTAAACACGATAGCAGCAAGCGGTCCTATCCCGTTTTTGAGCCGGGCATGAGCACGGCCGATTACATCGGCGCCTACGTCGTTCTAAACGACAAATTGCATCTTGCTAAGGTTGACTACACCCATGCCGACCGACAGGCGCCCATGCTGGACCCGTCAATCCCTGAAGTTGAGGCCCTGCCATGCGAACAATAAGCCACCACTATGAGCACGGCGAAGGGATCGGGCTCGATTGCGAGCTAGAGTACGATCCCGGCCAGACAGCCGACGAAATCAATCCGCCGTTCCCGCCGGCCGCGTATCTGATCAGCGCCAAAGTGGCAGGGGTTGATATCCTGCCGCTGTTATCGCCCGGCACGATCAATGCAATCGAGGAGGACGCGGCATGGGCGCAGTGCTGATTTGCGGCATAATTGCCGCACTGCTTGCGGTCTTCTTCGACCTGTAACGCAGTTGCCCTTCAGGCCCGGTGCAATGCCGGGCCTTTTTCTTGCCCTATTTCACCCGCACCATGAGCGGCGACGCGGTGTCCTCGACCAAATCGCGCAATTCGGACTTGCTGTGTAGTTGCATATCAGGCGCGCAAAATACATGCTTGCGGGTGTCATTAGCACGCGATTTAATCCGGCCGCAGTCAATCCAGCCGGCCTCTTTAAGCGCATGCAGGAGCGCAGCCTGGGGCACCTTCACGCCAGAGGGCGCGCCGGCCGCCAGACGGTCGCAAAGGCTGTGGAAGGGGCTGCCCACCACACCTTTAGAAAACTCGCCCCTACGGCCGCGCATAAGCTCCACAAGATACGATTCGGCGATGCTCATGCCGTGCTCGACCAGATTGGCCTTGAATTCAGTCCAGGCCGGCGCTGC
>RFZB01000174.1 GCA_009920915.1 Sphingomonadaceae bacterium
AGGATCCCTCACTGGTTTTACATCAGTATCCAAATACAGACCGCCAAATTTAAATAAAGCATAATAGCGCAATATATCTGAAATCCACGACCCTGTCTTAATGCGCGTCAACACCGGTATAAGCTCAGGAAAGTGCATTTCTGTCAAGTCCCTATTCCAAATCATAATTTCGTAATTTCTACTCTTAATTGTTTCAGCCGCATCCAAGGCTTCGACCAGAAGGCCATTCTTCTTATTGCCGCTGACTTGTGCACGCGCGGTATCGTCACGGATCATCCGCGCGAACATGAAGGCAAGCGCCATCGAAATGGGGAAGCTGATCAACATCACAACAGCAATGATGCCGCCAATCTGTGATACGATGTAAATGAAGAACAGGGCAAAGGGCAGATCCGCGAGCAGGAAGAGCGTGCTCGACGACATCATCGCGCGCACCTGCTCCAGCCCCTTAAGCTGGGCAGCCATTGTCCCAATAGAGGGCGGCCGCGCGTCTAAGCGAACGTCCGTTGCCCGCGCAAAGAAGAATTCCGACACTTCTGTGTCAATGTGGATCGATTCTTCTTCGAGCAAATTGGTGCGCACAACGCGCAAAAGGAAGTCAAAGCCAATCGCGATTGCTGTGCCAAGGCTCAACACAAATAGCGTTGAAAAGGCGCCCAGGGGCACCACGCGGTCATAGACCTGCATCGAGTAGAGCGACGTTGCCAAGGCAATGAGGTTGACAACAACGGTCGCGACGCCTGCAATCACAAGCGCGTGCTTGCGCTTCAAAATCGCCGCCATGAAGACGTCGATCGACTTTTCAAAGACGCGCTGATTTGGTGGCGTCGGGATCAGCACCTCATAAAGGCGTGTCTCATCAGCCTTCCAAACTGCATTGTCATTGCCCTGTTGAACGGCGACATAGCCGCCCGGCTCAAATTTGCGCGCAACAGCCCAGCCATTGCCTTCGGAATAGGCAAGCAACGGAAATCCGTGCGCGCGGACATGCTCGTCCATCACGCGCGGCGGAGCCCAGCCCGTTGCCTCACAAAATACGGAAAGGCCATCCTCGCCATCCAGATTGACGCTCTGCCCCTGCGCATCCCAGCCCGGAGGCAGGTCTAAACCTCTCAGCCGAGCCAATTTTGCGATTGCAGTAAGAAGGTCTGCGTTTTTGGTCATTTTGCACTATCCACAAAGGGGCTCCAACGACCGGTGCGCAATGACAATCGAACGTAGGAGGACATTGCTGAGATTTCAGCATCGGCCTGCCCCAGGCGGGCAGACAAAGTTTCTCGAAGCGAGTTCATCACGTCGAGCCACGACCTGCGGCCAGCGATAAACTGGCGCATATAGCTTTGGCTCACATTGCTCGCCGTAAAGGACGCGTTGCGGGACACAGAGGCGCGCGCTTGGGCCGCGTCAAACTCGGTCATGTCATTGTTAATGCGCTGGCGGATCTGACGCTGGGCGGTTGCCAGCTGCGCAATTGAGGTATCCACTCGCGACCGCGCCGAACTGACGGCGGAAAAGCGCGACAGGCCGGCAGATGTTTCAAGCCGGGCGACAACACCAACACGGCTGCCAATGATGTCGTTATAGGTGTATTGGGCATTTAACTGAGGAAAAAGCGATGCCTTGGTGGCAGCCACTTCGGCCTCACCTGCCCGAATTTCAGACGACAGTCGCTGCAGCGATGGATCAAACCCCAAGGCCTCATCAACAATCTTCTCACGATCGGTGAGCTTTAGACCGTCAATATACTCAGGCACATTTCCGATATTGTAACTGGGGTCAGACACCAGTTCTGCAAAGGCAAAGAGCGACGCTTGACGCTGCGCCCGTGAAACGGTCAGTTCTTGCTCAATCTGCGCAACGCGCGACCGAGCCAGTTCTAAATCAGCCAGAGGCGATACCTCTTGCGCAACACGGCGCTCCATCGACGCCACCAAGGCGCGGTGTTCTTCAAGGCTCTCGGTAATCAGAGCCTCACGCCGCGTCAGGCGGGCAATGTCAAAATATAACTGGGTCGTCTCAACGGCCAGCCCCAAAACCGTCTCGCGATAGCGCGCGTCCGTTGCATCATAGGCGGCATTTGCCCTCCGAATTGTGGAGTTGATGCGTCCCGCCGTCCACAAAGGCGTCGAAACCGCGACAGAGGGCGCAATTGCATTGCCCGTATCATAGGCTCCCGTCTCCACCGACAAAGATGGGAACCTCTGCCATTTCGCGCCCCGCACGTCCGATGCGGCCGCATTTAGAGACGCGCGTGCGCCTCTGATGCTGGGATAATTACGGCTCACAAGGTCCAATGCGTCAACCAGCGCCACGGGCGCTGCGACGGGGCCGCCCTCCCAATTGACCGCATAGCCCGACTTTTGCACAGACGAGGCTGGAATTTGAGGCCCATAAACCGGCTTTGCCGCAACGGGATTGGGCATCTGGCCTTGCTGGTCGACAGCGGCAGGCTCAGTCGTCTCCGCTGCAGCGCTCACCGGAGTAGCCGCCGCCATAGGCGCTGCCTCTTGACCAAAAACAGGCACAGCAAAGGTTGCGATCACCAACAGACTGGCCGATGAAAGTACAGATAATCTAGGCAGAAACTTGGATTTAGAAGCGTACACAATATGGCCTTCACCGGTGCTGGAACGAGCAAAGGCATTCACGCAGCAAAGCAAATTGCAAACGACCCGCCTCTCTCCCCAAGTGGGATCGGGGGTTAGCACCAGCAATAAGTGATGCACGAACAACTTATGCCATTTCGGTTTATATTAATACCAACTTTGCACCTTGCAGTATTTAGTCGC
>RFZB01000175.1 GCA_009920915.1 Sphingomonadaceae bacterium
GCGCGGAACTTCACCGGGAGCATCCAGGAAATCAAACCCCTCCTTGATGCGGGCAAACCGCTCCAAAGCCTCCGGCTTTAAGGTTTCTTCCATCTGGGCGAGCGAGAGGGTGTTATCCTCATCATCATCGTCCGCCTGTGCCTTCATCCGGCGCTCAATCAGGCCATCTTCATCCTCATCATCAGAGGATTCTTCGGCAACGTCTTCTTCTTCCTTGTAAGACGGACCGGCTGTCTTTTCAGAGATTTCGCCGTCTGCGCCTTCATCTTCATCCGTCAGTGCTTCCGGGGCAGGGCCCTTGGACAGCATCGCTTCCAGATCAAGGATTTCGCGCAGCTGCATCGTGCCTTCGTTCAAGGCCGTCGACCAGTCGATAATCGCGTTAAAAGTGATCGGGCTTTCGCACAGGCCCAAAATCATTGTGTCGCGGCCTGCCTCAATGCGCTTGGCAATCGCAATTTCGCCTTCGCGGCTCAAAAGCTCCACCGCGCCCATTTCGCGCAGATACATACGGACGGGGTCGTCCGTGCGATCAACAGTTTCTTTTTTCTTTTCAACTTGCGGCGCGCCGAGCGGGTCTGCCGCATCAACGGCTTCGATATCTTCTTCGGGTTCGGCGTCTTCGCCGTCTTCGCCGGCTTCGTCATTTTCGACGATGTTGACGCCCATATCGTTGATCGCGGCCATGACGTCTTCGATTTGCTCAGACGACATCTGATCCTGCGGCAGCGCCTCGTTCAGCTCATCATAAGTGATGTAGCCGCGCTTTTTGGCACGGGCGATCAGCTTCTTAATCGAGGCTTCGTTCAGGTCGATCAACGGCGCATCAGCGCCATCCTTGTCCATCGCGTCGGCAGTGTCAGTCTTGGCCATGTGACCCGATATACCCTTCTTCAATCCCCATCACTGGCGCGTTCGGCCAGTGCAGCGAGTTTTTCATCGGCCTCACGACGCGCCTGTTGCAGACGCTGTTGTTCGGCAAACCCCAAATCATCCCAGTGTTCGGCAAGGCGGGCCGTAGCAGCTTCCAGTGCCGCGTCCAATTCTGGACGCGCTGCCAGCGCTTCGATCGCCATGCCCAAGTCCCTCCGGGCAAGTTCGGCATCCGACTGCCGCCGGGTGAAGGAAAAGGCAAGCCCATTCGCATCGACCAACCGTGCGACAAGCGCGCCGGAACCACGTTCCTCGCATATGGTGATCAATAGCTGAGAATCAAGCGCCGCATGATCATATGCCGCATCCAGAAAAATGTTCCGCAAATCGGCCAAGTCTTTGTCAGCTATAGGCAGGGCGGCCAGCGCCTCGGCGCACGTAAGGATCATGGTTGGGTGCAGGATCAGGCCCGTCAGGATCGCGCGGACATAAAGGCCATCGACGCCCTGTCCGCTAATCTTGCGCGCGGTGCCGCCGGGCGGGGCCTCAAACACCGGAAAACGGCCCCTTTGGCCGCCGCGCGGCGCGCCGCGATTGGCATAGGGGGCGGTCTGCTGGCGCTGCGGACGGAAGGCAGCATCAAAGCGCTGCTGGAACTCCACCTGATATTGATCGCGCACATTGGGGTCTGCAATGGCCTGGCTATGGTCGCGCAGGCGCTGGCGCAGGCCCGCACGCGCTTCGGGCGTGGTCAAAGGCTCTGCTTCCAGCTCATGCCGCCACAGCCGCTCCACCAAAGGCTCTGCGGCAGACAGGATGGTCTCCATCGCCGTTCGCCCGCCGGATTTCACCACATCGTCGGGGTCTTGCCCCATAGGCAGCGTGGCAAAGCGCAGGGATCGGGCAGGGGCAAGGCCGGGCAAAGCGCGCCCAATTGCGCGGATCGCCGCCTTTTGCCCTGCGGCATCGCCGTCAAAGCACAGGATGGGCTGGTCGCTCATCCGCCAGAGCCGGGCAATTTGATGCTCGGTCAGCGCGGTGCCCAAGGGGGCGACGGCGTCCTCAATCCCCGCCTGTGCCAGCGCGATCACGTCCATATAGCCTTCAACAACCAGCACGCGGCCTGACTTGCGGCTGGCAGAGGCAGCACGATCCAGATTGTACAGCGTCCGCCCTTTATCAAAGAGGGGGGTGTCAGGTGAATTTAGGTATTTGGGTTCCCCTTGCGCCAAAATCCGCCCGCCAAAAGCAATCACGCGGCCGCGCGCATCGCGAATGGGGATCATCAGTCGCCCGCGGAACCGATCATAGCTCTCTTTCTCATCCACTTTGATGAGAAGGCCTGCCTCAATCAGCTTATCCTCGCCAAAGCGGGCAAGAGCGGCTTTCAGCTTCGCCTTGCTGTCTGGGGCATAGCCAAATCCGAAGCCCTTAACTGTATCGGCGCGCATCCCCCTTTTTTTAAGATATGCCTGCGCCTCTGCCCCTTCGACGCCGTGCAATTGCTCGATAAACCACTCTGCTGCGGCCTGCATGACATCATACAGCGAATTGGCCCGCTCTGTACGTTCGCGTGCCTGCGGGTCTGCGGCTGGCACCTCAAGCCCCGCTGCATCTGCCAATTCTTTCACGGCATCCATGAAAGGCAAACCGCGATGGTCCGTCATCCAGCGAATGGCATCGCCATGCGCGCTACACCCAAAGCAATGGTAAAAGCCTTTCTCGTCATTGACGTAAAAGCTGGGTGTTTTTTCATTATGGAAGGGGCAGCAGCCCTTATATTCCCGGCCTGCCTTGGTAATTTTCACCGTCCGCGCAACCAGCGTCGACAGCTGCGTGCGCGCGCGGAGTTCATCCAACCAAGCGGGGGTGAGAGTCATTATTCGAAGCCCCTCCCTTGCAAGGGAGG
>RFZB01000176.1 GCA_009920915.1 Sphingomonadaceae bacterium
CATCTCGATGGAGGAGAAGCAGGAGATTCTGGCCCGCCTGGGGCCGGACCCTTTGCGGGAAGATGCCGACCCCCGCCGATTCTTTGCATCTGTGGCAAAGTCGAAGACGCCCATCGGAGCCTTGCTCATGGATCAAAGCAAGCTCTGCGGCGTGGGCAATGTCTACCGCGCCGAGGAGAACATTATGCAGATCCAGAACTTGGAACGCTACCGAGGAGTTATGCCTTCCCGATGAGATACATATTCATTAGCCTCTGGCTTGCCCTTGCAGGCTGTTCCACGGAGGATAAGCCCAAGGCTCCTCCAGTTGCCGTACCCACGCCTGACAGCCTCGGTACGCTAGGCAACAACATCGACAAGGGCGACTCCAAGGTGGCCTCTGCCGTTACCGTTATGATTGAGAACAGCGATAAACCTCCCGTGGTTCAGTCCGAGGGCAAGGTGGCGCTGGCTCATCTTCCGAAGCCCGAAGACACGGATCTCAAGGCCGCCCGGGACAGGGCTGCTGCCGCAGACCCCAAGGTGTATGAGGCCGAGATAGCCAAGGCTAGGGCTTGGCTGAAGAGCGTAGAGAAGGAATGGAACGAGGCCGTAGCCCAGTCCAAGAAGAACGCCGATGAACTCATCCAAGCCCGGAAGGATCTGGACGCATCCAAGAAGGAGGTGACTGCCCTCAAGGCCGAGATCAAGAAGGTCAAGGACGAGGCCGACAAGAGCCTCTGGACTATGGCCGGGGTGGGTCTGTTCGTCTGCGGGGTTCTGACAGGGGCTATCTTTGGCTGGCGCGTTGGAGGCTCTATCTTGGCCTGCGCTCCGCTGGCTGCCGCCGTCCCGGTCATCCTGTCGTCCGAGTACTTCGCTTGGATCACAGGGGTCACCCTAGGAATCGCAGCCTGCCTCTTGCTGTGGCGCGCTTTTGATTACATCAAGGATAAGAACAATGAGCAGCCCAAGTGACCCGGTAGACTATAGCCAGATGGCTAAGGACGGAGTGATCTCCAGCGCCCTTGGTTCGTCTGCCGCCGTTGCCCGGGCGCTCCTGTCGCCTGAGCCTGTCGGCTTCCTGTGGATGCTCCGCTCGGCTGCCTCCCCTCCGTCTGGCCGTGGCAGGACTCGCTGGCTTCGCCGCCCCGGAGGTGACGAACTTTGCCCTTTCATACCTCAACAAGCAGTTCAGCAAGAAACTGAAAGAGGAGAAGCCAGATGCCAAACCACAGACGAAGAAGCGCCGCTGAACAAAACCTGTTCATAGCGGTATGGTTTACCCTCGGCATCTCCGGGGGCTGTGCATTCTACACCTCCTGCGTGATCCAGTCCACGCTGGACACCCTGTCCAGTTCGCAGGCGATGGCGCTCATCATCGTTGACGCAGGGAAGAACTTCGCATCGGACGATAGCAAACTGGGTGATAAACTGAATGACGCAACGGCCGCCCTACACAACACCTGCGATGTGGCCTATGCCGTCGCCGTTGGCTGCGTCATCATCGCCGGGGCTTTGCTCTGGAAGATGATTAGGGACAGGCTGTGAACACTGAGGCCGCTTGACGGCGGCCTATGTGCGGGCGACTATATCTCATTCGCATCGGGTTGGTCGGTTGCCGTTGTGCGTGGCTCTAGGAAGACCCGAAGCGATATGACCCCCGTAGCCGACCTAACGGGCGGTCAGCCTTTCACTTCTTGCTGATCTCCCTGATGACATTCTTGTCGATGGAATAGTAGTTCATTATGCAGATCCTGTTCTTGAAGAAGCGGCGCAGTTTCACCTGCTTGATCTTCTTGCTCGCAAGCAGGGCTGTCAGGACAAGCCCCCACCTACGGCGTGAGCAGCCGAACTCCTTGCACCATTCTAGGATGCTCTTGTATCCGGGCGGTACGGCTTGCTCCCGCTCATTCCTCCGGATGTAGTTCAGGATCTTGTCTGCTAGGCTTAGGCTTTTCTTTTTCATTGGCGTAGTTAGGAATAAAGTATTGGCACTGGCCGTTGGTCTTCATCCGGGGCAGCAGCCACGACTGGAGCAGATCATCTGCCTTGATGGTGTAACGCAGGCAGTTGTCACGGTTGACGCAAAGCACATTGCGTATCCAGCCATCGCATTTGGAAATGTCAGTCATTGGTACGAATGTTAAAGGTGTCGTTACGGACGAGTTTGAACTGGTCTGTAGTCATATGCCTGATGACCCCGTCCTTGTCCAGCACTATGGCGAACACATCGTTGCAGAACGAGCCGCCGTCACGGACATAGATGAGCATCCCGTAACCGAGTTCGGTCTCGACTGGCATAGGGTTGCGGAATTCGTGAATCATTTGACTGGCTCCCACTTGTTCCACGGCTTGGCAAGAAGTTCAGCCCAGCGATCCCGGTCAGCCTTGTTGACCTGTTCGGCCTTACGCCTTTCGTGCGGGGTCAGTTGCTTGAGCCTTGGATGGTCGCGCTCGGGACGGCGCTTCTGTGGCTTGCTCATTTGTTAATGAAGCAGAACAGCGTAACGACAACAAAGAAAATGAACACAAGGCAGATAGCGCCAACGATATCGTCTGATGTAATATCTACAGGCTTTGAGTCCTCGCTCTTGCGTGGGATGTGGACATACTGGTAGCGATATGTCGGACGGACTGGAGTAGGTGTTGTGGTGTTCATCGGAGTTTCAAAAGAAGTTCCTTGTAGGTGATTGGTATGCTTCTTCCGTACTTCACCCGGTTTTCGTGGCACTTCTCGCGCTCGGCCTCAGAGAACCTCCGCATAATGACGAGAGTGAC
>RFZB01000177.1 GCA_009920915.1 Sphingomonadaceae bacterium
TCGGGGGCCGTGTACGACCGCGTGTGTCGTGTTTCTGTGGGTTACCAACCGCATGCCGAGGAAGTCGCAATCGTTCTGCGCAACGCTCCCGATGCCGACCCGCAGTGGGTCGACAAGGTGGTGCAGGTCGTTCGACTCACTCGCGACCATGCCGATTTGCGCATACCGGTGCGGAATTGGATGGTCCGAGGCTCAGCCAGAGCTTCGCCTTCCAAATTGCCAAGCAGCACCGCTGTCGCTTCATCTTCGCTCATAAACTCAGAGCAGAAAACATGGCCATTGCCTGTGCGATGTTGCAGCGGAATCCGCCATTGCCAGCCTGCCTGATGCGCAATGGACTGCGTATAAGGCCGGGCAGGCCGCGTATTGCGGCTGGGGACGGCAATAGCCCGGTTGCAGGGCAGCCAATGGGTCCAATCTTCATAGCCGGCCTCAAGTGTCTGTTCGATCAACAGACCGCGAAATCCGGAGCAGTCAATAAACAGCTCGCCAGCAATTTCGGCACCAGAATCGAGCTTGACAGCCGATACATGGCCCGTCTCGCCATTGCGCAAAACATGTTGGATGCGCCCTTCGCTGCGGACCACTCCAGCGCCTTCGGCGATTTTGCGCAGATAGGCCGCATAGAGCCCTGCATCAAAGTGAAAGGCATGGGCAATGCCATCCAAATTTGTGTTGGGAATTTGGGGGATTCGGGCAAAGCGCCCCAGACGTGCCGACACCTCGTTCAGTGAATAGTCCCACAAGGGCCCAGCCACGCCTTCCCGCCGACCACGCAGCCAATATTGAACAAACTCAAGCAAGCCGAGACTTTGGCCGAATTGGCCAAAGGCGTGCATATAGCTGTCCCCCAGCTGGCCCCAATTCTGGAACTCAATGCCCAGTTTGAATGTGCCATTTGTCTCGCGGACGAATTCGTCTTCATCAAGACCGACCAGCTGGTTGAACAGCCGAATGGCAGGTATTGTCGCCTCACCAACGCCAACCGTGCCAATCTCATCACTTTCAACAAGATGTATCGAAAGCTGAAGTCCCATGGTTCGGGACAAGGCAGCAGCAGCCATCCAGCCTGCTGTGCCACCACCAACGATCACGACTTTCTGGATGCGATCACCGATCATCTGGCTAACCTTGCCATAGGGAAGAAGGACTTTCTATCCGGCCCACACATGGCACGGCTTCCCCTTAGAACAAAGAAGCGGGCCCAATCCCAAAGGATCAGGCCCGCCCTGCAGCATCAGAACTTGTAGCTGATGCCCAACATGTAGTTGCGACCATAGTTTTGATAGTCGCGAACCTGACGCGCATCGCCATTCAAATAGGTAATGAAGGGCTCATTCGTGAGGTTGCTGGCAGTTGCCAGAACCGACACACCCTCCAGCGGACCTTGCTGGAAGGTGTAGCCAATTTGCGCATCCACAATCAATTCAGCCTTGGCCATCACCTTATCGCGGGTGAGGCTGAGGCCCGACACTTCGGCCAAGAAGGACGAGCGATACCTGCCGCTCAAACGCGCCTGGAAGCCATCCTTTTCATAATAGGCTGTGCCGTTGACGACCCATTCAGACAGGCCGGGCATAGAGATATAGGGCCCATTTTCGCGCACCCGGCTCTTGGTGAGCGAAGCACTGCCAATGAGGCCAAAGCCATTCAGCGCGGAAGACAAGGTGCTGAACGGCAATGAGGCCGAGGCTTCTGCCCCATAGATTTTGCCCGAGCGGCCATTAACCCATTGTTCCACCAGACCCGTATAGGTCCGCGGCGTCACCCCGGCAGGCGGCGTGATGCCTGTGAAATCAAACAGGTCAGTCTGCTTATAGATGTAGTTTTCAAGATGCTTGAAGAAGCCACCAAAGGAGACATACCCGCCCTTGCCGAAATATTTTTCGACAGCTAGGTCAATTGTATCGGCCATCAGCGGACGCAGCTTTGCATTGCCGACATTGCCCGACCATGGCGACTGCTTAGGATCAGTTGAGGTCAAGATGTTGTTCGCGACATTGAACGAAACGCCGCCACCCGGATTCAGCTGATCCATGCGGGCCCGCGCCAACATGCGCGCAGCGCCCATACGCAGGAACAGATTGTCACCCACTTCTGCCGACAAGTTCAAGCTTGGCAGAATTTCGGTATATTTCTCGCCATCAGAGAAGGGCAGAACACCGCGGAAGCTGGTCGACACATAGCTGTCGCCCGACTGGTTGGTGTTGACGATCTGCACGCCGACATTGCCCTTCAGGGGCGTATTCCCCAAATTGCTATCAATATTGGCCTGAACATAGCCCGTCAGGACCTTTTCATGGACAATATAGCTGTTGGTAAAGCGGCTGGGCGTCCAGTTGCTTTCCGGCGTCAGCTTGTAATTGCCTTCGTCATAATAGCGCCAGGAATCGAAGGCGACCATGCCTGGAATGCCGATGAAATTGAGCGAGACGGGCTTGAACAGATAGGATGATGGCACAACCGTATTGTTCGGATAGCCTTTGCTTGTCAGCACAAAGCCTTCATCAACCAGCTGCTTTTTACGGTCAGTATAGTTCGCGCCAACGCGGATGCTGGAGAAGAAGCCGTCGACATCCTTTGTGGCCTGAACGCGCAGAGCCTTCAGGTCATCGCGAATGCGCGGGCGGTTCACAAAGCCATCTTGGCAGTTGGGCACCGTGCCACCACAGCTATTCCACCCCTGTGGATCAGTGATGACAAACAAATTCGGGTCAGCATAATTAATGGTCGGCTTAAACTTAATCACGCCGCCGCTG
>RFZB01000178.1 GCA_009920915.1 Sphingomonadaceae bacterium
GGCTTTTCAGAAGGGGTGACGCTCGTCACCCAGCTGAAGGCGCAAGCAATTGGCGTGTGGGTAACGGCGCTTTGGACAGCCGTGACGACAATCATCGCGGCCTGGGGCGTCGCACGCATCATCCCCATGCGGGTGGATGAAGAAGCCGAGCATGACGGGCTTGACCTCCACAGCCACGGCGAACGCGGCTGGGAGCTCGATTAAGCCCAACGAAAGGCAACAAAAAAAGCGCGGCAAGGACAGCCCTGCCGCGCTTTTTTTAACTCTGCTTCAGGCAATTAATCGCCCGTAAGAATGCGATCCACCAATTGCTTCACCGTCGGCACAAAGCCGTTGGAGTAGAATGGGTCTTTCTTAAAATTATAGGCGTTATGGCCCGCGAACATCAGATTTTGTTCGACATCGCCATCATGCGCGATCGCCTGCAATGTCTTTTGAATGCAAAAGCTGCGCGGATCCGCCAAATAGCCTGTGGTATAATCATCATGGTCTTTCCACGATGAAAAGGCACAGTGCGACAAACAGCCCATGCAATCCGCCTGATCCTTTTGGATCAGCTTGCGCTCTTCTGGGGTTACAAACACCAGCGTATCATCTGGGGTCCGCAAAGCCTCGGTAAAGCCAGCCCCAAAATATTCGCGCGCGCGCATGAGATCGTCTCGGGACACCCAAAAGCTTTTGCCCTTCACGCCCACGTCCAGCTGGTGCGTAAAGTCTCCACCCTCGTCGCGGCTATAGGCAATTTGCCGCGCGCTGCGCGCTTCCAAGTTCCGCAAAAATGGATTGCGCACCGCGCTGGAATAAAAGCCGGTGGGGGAAAAACGGTGGAGCAGAACGTCGCCCGGCTCCAATGTCATCAGCCGATCTTTCCACGCTTGGGGAATGGGGCTTTCCTGCGTCAACAGCGGCCGCGTGCCAAATTGGAAGGCAATTTGGCCAAGCTCTGGATTATCAATCCAGTCATTCCAATCGCGCAGATACCATACACCGCCCGCCATCACGATGGGCGTTGAATCAGGAATGCCTCCTTCGCGCATCACGTCCCGCAGCGCTTTGACACGGGGATAGGGATCTTCCGGCTTTAACGGATCTTCGGCATTGGACAGGCCATTATGCCCGCCGGCCAGCCAAGGGTCTTCATAAACCACCGCCGCCAGCAAATTAGCAACCTTAGAATAGGCCCGCTTCCACAGCGCGCGAAAGGCGCGGCCCGAGCTGACAATCGGCAGATAAGAAACGCCATATTGGGCAGCAATTTCCGACAGCTTATAGGGCATACCTGCGCCGCAGGTCACACCATGAACCATGCCTTTGGTCTTTTCGAGAATGCCGTGCAGGATCTGCTGCGCACCGCCCATTTCCCAAAGCACGTTGATGTTAATCGCACCCTTGCCGCCGGCAATGTCATAGGCGCGCTTCACTTGTTCCACTGCACCACGAATGCCATATTCAATCAGCTCTTCATGCCGTTCCCGACGTGTTTTCGTCAAAAAGACTTGAGGGATGATTTTGCCTGTCGGATCATAGCTATCGGCATTAACGGCAGACACAGTGCCAATGCCGCCAGCAGCGGCCCAAGCGCCCGCACTTGCATGGTTGGTTGCCGAAACGCCTTTGCCGCCTTCAACCAACGGCCAAACTTCGCGGCCGTGATAGATAATCGGTTTCAAACCTCTAAACATGATGCCCCTGCATGTCTCTCTTTGCAGCCCTCTATACGCCATCATCTGAACATTGCGCGGACTTTATTGAAATCATCCACATGCACGTCATGCGCATCCATCCAAGTTATCCCGATTTGCTCGCCGCATTCCTTATAACTTGGGAACCAATAGCCATGCCAGGGCCATGGCAGGTGCCGTCATGCCATCACAGCTTTCAGCAATGCCCCCAGTGCGCGTGTGGCCGAAGGCTCATTCAGCGCAGGAGCATGGCCAACGCCCGACACTGTCGTCAGCCGCGCATTGGGCAGGCGGCGGGCCATGTCCTTGGCCGTCGCGTCTGACAGAAGATCGGATAACCCGCCCCGCAAAATGGCAATGGGGGCCCTGCCCAGCGCCTCATAAGCCGGCCAAAGATCATAAGGCTCTGCCGCCAGCTTCATTGGCTCAGCAATTTGCATGTCATAGTCCAGCACGATGCGGCCCTGCGCCGTCAAACGGCAGACGCGCTTGGCATAGGTAATCCAATCTTCAAGCTTATAGCTCGGATAGACGACAGCCTGCATCTCACCCAAATCACGCGCAGCATGGACCCAAGTCGGCCAGCTATGGGTCCGGCCAACGGAGGTGCGGATTCGATCCAACCCTTTTTCATCCACCACCGGGCCAATATCATTCAACAAGGCGCCGACAATGCGGCCCGGCTTTATGCCGGCCATCAGCATCGTGATAAGGCCGCCCAATGATGTGCCGATGGACACAAATTTCTTGATCTTCAACTCGGCTAAAAGGGCTTCTAAATCTTGCACATAAGTCAGCGGCACATAGGTCATCGGGTCTTTGGCATAGGCGCTTTCCCCGCGCCCGCGCAGATCGACGCAAATCACGCGCCAATCGCCTGACAGACGGGCTGCCACATGCTCAAAATCGCGCGCATTGCGCGTCAGCCCGGGGATGCAAAGGATCGGCGGGCGCGATTTATCGCCCGGATAGTCGCGATAATGCAACCTTAGGCCGTCATTCGACCACCAATAGCCATCCGTGTATTGCGCTTTA
>RFZB01000179.1 GCA_009920915.1 Sphingomonadaceae bacterium
TTCAGTTCAAGCGCTCCGTCCGCTTTGCAGGCGCGCGTGAAGTGAACGACTATGAGCAGTTCACAAAGCTGACCACCAATTTCATGGGCGAATTGCTTCAGACATATGCCAACCCCCAGAAGGATTGGATCAAGGAGCATATCTCGGCAAGCGTCACGGACAAAAAGCAGCGTGACGCCTCTAAAATTGCCAAAGAATGGAAAGCATTGGTCCAAGGAACCATGCAAATCCGGCCGGTTGCTCAAAGCAACGGCGATGACGACGAATAAAGCGAGAGGGAAAACCATGAACACGAGCTTTAAGCGTGCGGTTTACGCATTTTTTGCCGCAATCCCGCTCTTCTTCGCTGCCACACCAGCCAAAGCTGCAGGCGAGGCAGAACTGCTTATCTTTTATGGCGCCATTAAGCTTTCTCAGTCACAGGCGCTGAAGGCAACTGCCAATTATTATCAGGCAATTGGCATGGGCGCCAAAGCGCAAGAAGCCACGCGGCTTGCCGATGACTTGGCAAATGGCACTTTGGGTGGCGGTGCAGGCATGCAGGCATTTGTTCAAAGCAACGAAGCCGTCGAGCGCGACATATATGAACTCCAAGCTTTGGGGGCATATCCTACAGCGCGACAAAAAGAGCTGGCTAAAAAGGCACGCCAACAATTGGGGACTGCAAAAGCTGCGCTGATCGTGGCCATTGCGGTTGGCACAAAAGGCGTCTTGGATAGCGGCGGGAATACCTTTCAAAAGATACTTTTAGGCGGAATCGTCGCAGCGGAGGCAGGCAAAGTCATGTCGTCCATCAAACGCGTATCGCGTGCCGCCAAAGCCTATAACAACTTCCAGCTTGGCGGATCGAACGGATTTCAAGTCGTCTCTGCAGAAGTGAAACCGCAATTTGCGCAACTTTGAATGAATTAGGGTGACATATGGGCAAGTTAGAATTGACAAATTTCTTCGCAGCGGCGGCGCTACTTGCCTCCATATCAACGCCTGCCATGGCGCAATCAGAAGCGTTGCAGATGATCGTAACAGGTGACGTGGCCCTTGAGTCCACCAGCGGCAAGGCCGTAAATGTTGGCTTGGCCGAAGCGGAGAAGGCCGCGTTTAATAATGCTTGGATTGTCATCAAGCGCCATCCCGAAGTGGGCCTTAAAGTTCGCAATCTAACGCTGGAGCAAAATGGCGCAGTTGTTCAGGGGCTCAAGCAGCGTTGTGCACCGCCAACCATGATCACCTATGTTGTAGATAAAAAGCTCAAGCGCCTCTCGGCTCGCTATCGAATTGATTGCAACTTGCCGGATGTCTTGGTGGAAGTTGACGGCGTCATCCGCGCGTCTGCGCCGGCCCAAAATCTGGGCAGCCGCCCAAAGATTGCAGCATTCTTCATCGTAAAGGAAATCGAGACAACCACAAGCTTTGATCCAAATATCGATCGGTCTGCACGCGCAACGGCACGCGCCGGGGTATCTCAAAGCGACAAATCAAGTGCGAGCTATCAAAGCGACACGCGGTCGCGGTCTGCCGTTCGCGAAGGATATGGAGAGACAGCTGGGTCTGTGACCGACACCTATAGCGCGCGCGACCAGGAAAAGGGCAAAGTGAGCGCCAGCTCCACATCCAGTTCCCAAGTCTCTGCAACTGAGGAAGCAACATTCAAGGCACAGGGCCGAACGGTTGTTCGTGCTGCTGACATTAAATATCGCAGCGCGTCTCCTGAGGCAATTAACTCAAATCTGACTGATGTCTTCAAGAACGCCTCAGTGCGCATTTTCCACTATGCGGATATTTCAAGCGATTGCCCAGGCCCCAACCCCGATACGGTGGCGAAAGAATATGGCAGTAAAGCTGAGGACCTTAGTTCTCCCGTCCGCACAGGCATTCAAAAGGCTCTCGCCAATTGCCAGTTCAAGTACATGCTCCTTGGCGATGCGACTGTCGATACCGGCCAATTGGATAGCGTGACCGGAACACCAAAGGTCAGTGTCGTTTTGAGGACCAAGATTTGGAGCATCGGCGATGGTTTCCCAGAGGTCCTCGCAACAGTGGAGCGGACAGCCTCAGCCAGCAATCCCGACCTTGGCATGGCTCGGAGCGCAGCCATGTTCCAAGCTGCACAACGCGTGGGTGAAGAAGTCCTTAGCCGCCTTACTGCTGAAGGCGTTCGCTGAACAACGTAATGAAGGGTCCTAGCGAGATGCGCATTGTCCAGAAAATCGTGTTGATCAGCCTGTTGGCTTTCAGCATCGCTGGTTGTGACAAAATCACCGGCTTTTTCAAGAAAGACGCTGAATTCCAAAAGGAGATGCCAGATTTTGGCGGCGTAAAGGTCGTCGAAGTCGAGGCGGAAGGATATGGCCCTTCGCGCAATGCGGCTATTTTGGACGCCATCAATATGGCGCTTAAACAAACAAATGGCAGCCCTGTTGTTGGCGTTACGATCAACAGCGATGGCACCCTCTCGCTGCCCGGCAAGAGTGGTGCTTTTGGCATCACCAATGAAACCGTCGCTTCTGTGACAGCTGGCTCAATTCAAGGATTTGAGATCCTTGACGAGGCAGACCAGCAGGCATTGGGTCGATGGAAAGTTAAGCTGAAGGTTAAGGTGAACAAATATGAGGGGTCTGCCGATACAAAGCGCCCCAAAGTCGCCATCGCCTATCCGCGGACATCACAAGGCACCTATATTATTGGTGATGAAGTTCTATCGGCAGATCAGGCC
>RFZB01000180.1 GCA_009920915.1 Sphingomonadaceae bacterium
GTGGATCCACTTGGCACCGTTCGATTGCCGGGCAGCCGCGCTTATGGCCCGCAAACGCAGCGAGCCTTGGACAATTTTGAGGTGAGCGGCATCCCAATCAGCCAGATGCCTGAACTCATCAAATGCCTCGCGTGGGTCAAGAAAGCCGCAACACTCACAAATGTCGAGGTAGGCGAAATCGCCCCGGATCTCGGAGCACATATCATTGCTGCGTGTGACGAAGTTGCCGAAGGCTTGTGGAACCACGCGTTCCCAGTCGATGTCCTACAGGGGGGCGCCGGGACTTCAACAAATATGAATGCAAATGAAGTCATTGCAAATCGGGCATTGGAACTTGCTGGCGAAATGCGGGGCAGATACGATCTAATAAATCCAAACGATCACGTAAACAAATCTCAATCCACAAATGACGCCTATGCTACAGCTGTGCGCTTAGCGATATGTTTAGCGAACGAGAAACTTGCGGTCGCCCTGTTAAATTTGTCCAATCGCTTTGGAACATTGGCCTACAATTTTTGCGACGTCCCGAAGCTAGGGCGAACACAATTGCAAGACGCTGTTCCTATGACCCTTGGGCAGGAGTTTGAAGCATTCGCCGCAGCAGTGCGCGAGGATGTTGACCGCGGATTGTAGACGCCGGTCGACCAATCGAGCACGCCGGGCACCTTCCAGCGCGTATCGCCGGTGCCGTTGCCCGCGATCTTCTGGACGGCTTCGACAAGTTCGTGGTCGTAGATCCGGCCATAGTCGGGACCAGTTACGGCGCGGAGTTCCAGTCTGCCGTTGTCCGTTTCCAGAGTCTTGATCTGCTCGGTCCGGTTCGAGGTCAGGCCATACTGCAGGTTGATTGCCGCCAGCGGGGCCGGAAGCTGGCGCAGGTAAGCCGCAGGCGCGCCCACCTGGCTTGCGAGCTGGCCGAAGCTCCAGTGGGTCGGCGTGACAGGCGCATCGGCGCCGGGCAGGTTCAGCGCCAGGCGCTCGGGATCGTTGCGGTTTGCTTCGACGTGGATCAGCGCGCTTTCGACGACGCGGGTGCGGCTACGCTCCGACCGTCCACGCACAGAACGAGCGAGATCACCGAGCGAGAGAAACCGCTCATCATCGGGCCGCGAGAACCACTCCGACGACACCCGACCGACGCGCTCGCCGCGGGACACATCGACCTTGTAGCCGCCGCTGACGTCGCGGCGCGCATCTAGGACCTGCATGTTCATGGGAAATCTCCATGACGGGCGGCCGGGAGCCTCTCTCTCGACCCTCATCCCGTCACGGCGGAGCCTGCCATTCTCTCACTCTAGCCTTGTCTTGCTGCGCGTTGCGCGAGCGACCAGCGAGATTGCCAAGGCAAGAAACCGTACCCTGAAGGGAGGCGGTCATCGCTATCTTGCCCGTGCAGGCGGAAAGGCGGGGCCTGTCGGCTTTCCTGGCCTGCACATGCACACTTGGCTGCCGGAGGCAGAGTGCGTGCGGGGCCTTCTGGTCGAATGCCGCGCCCGCAGGAGCGCGCCGGGACGGTGCGCGGGATCGTGCGCGTCACCAGCCCCGCTCCGATTCTCGGGGCGTTGCGGGGTGTCCCCGCACGATGGGGTAGGCGGAGACGTGTAGCGGCTCCGGCTCAGGGGAAGGCTTTCCCCAGAAAAATGCCGGGTGCGTTTGGTGGTATACTGGTGGGATACTGAGAAAAAGCAGGACAGGCGACCAGCCTTATGGTCGCGTAAGCATCTGTGTTTCTTAGATAAACTGGAGCGGGCGAAGGGATTCGAACCCTCGACCCCAACCTTGGCAAGGTTGTGCTCTACCCCTGAGCTACGCCCGCTCTGGCGTTGGCGCGGACGGTCTGTCCTGCGCGGGAGCCGGGCTGTTAACAGCGGGTTAAACGCTTTGCAACCCCATCTATCAGCATTTTTGACATGTCAGGAGTTTGGCGCTTTTGCCTCGTGGTCTTTGCAGACACATAGGGGCGATTTATTTTTGGGTTGTCTCTGCCCAGTGCATCCCCACATAGGGGCTGGGTAGATTAAGAGGAGGTTGAATTTGGCCAGCTTGGGCATGAGCGCAGATGAGAAGGCGGCGTTAGACGCATTCCGCCGCGACGTCATTGAACCTTCAATGACGGCGCTGGTCATTCTTGACTTTTGGGCAGAATGGTGTGGCCCGTGCAAGCAGTTAACGCCGATCTTAGAAAAAATTACCGCTGACTATGCGGATAAGGGCGTGATCCTTGCCAAGGTGAATGTTGACGAGCAAAAGTTGATTGCCGCGCAATTCCGCGTTCAATCCATCCCCACTGTTTATGCGGTGTTTCAAGGCCAGTTGGTGGCCGATATGACGCAGTTCCGCACTGAAGCGCAGATCACACGCGCGCTGGACCAAATGCTAAAGCAGCTGCCCATTCAAGGGGCGGCGCAGGCGCAGGCGCAAGAAATTGAGCCGCTGATTGCGATGGGCGAAGAGGTGCTGGCTGGCGGCGATGCAGCGCGTGCGCTGGGAATTTTCCAACAGATTTACGAGATGGCGCCCGACAATGCCGAGGCGCTGTCGGGCCTGGCCCGAGCCTTGATTTTAGGCGGCCAGTTGGACGAAGCCGATGCGCTGCTGGCAACGCTGAGTGATGAGCAGAAAAAGGCGCCCGCCCTGTCGCGTGCCGCCTCGGCACTGGCGCTGGCCCGC
>RFZB01000019.1 GCA_009920915.1 Sphingomonadaceae bacterium
TTTGCTGACGATCAAGCCATTTTGGGCGGCCTTGGTCGTCTGGGTGGGCGCCGTGTCATGGTGATTGGCCATGAAAAAGGCGATGATACGACGTCACGCATCAAACATAATTTTGGCATGGGAAAGCCCGAGGGGTATCGCAAGGCCATTCGCTTGATGGAACTGGCTGATCGCTTTGGCGTGCCAGTTGTGACCTTGGTAGACACATCAGGTGCGTTTCCGGGCGTGCAGGCAGAAGAGCGTGGCCAAGCCGAAGCGATTGCCCGGTCCACGGAAAAATGCCTTGAACTGGGCGTGCCAATGGTCGCTGCAATTGTCGGCGAAGGGGGCTCTGGTGGGGCAGTGGCCTTGGCGGCCGCCAATCATGTGTTGATGTTTGAGCACGCTGTTTATTCTGTGATTTCGCCTGAAGGGTGCGCCTCGATTTTGTGGCGTACAGCTGAAAAAGCGTCAGACGCTGCAGAAGCGATGCGAATCACAGCGCAAGATTTGCAGCGCCTTGGCATTGCAGATGAAATTGTGCCGGAACCTGTTGGGGGCGCCCATCGTGCGCCGGCAGATGCGATTGCCGCTCTTAGCAAAGCCATTGCTAAGTCATTGGATGCGCTTGCAGGAAGAGACGCGGCAGCCCTTCGACGTGAACGGCGTGAAAAATTTCTTGCTATGGGTGTGCTCTGATCTGCTTCATGATGCCAGATAGGCTCTGGCGACAGGGAGTGACGGATGAAAACTTGGCTTTATGGCGCAGCGTGCCTCGCTTTCGTGGCGGTGGCGTCCACCAGCAGAACCACGGCGCAACAGCCGGGCGTTGCGGCACCCCAATCAATTTCGGCGCGTGATAAGGCGGAAGGGGCAAAGGCGCATCCGCAATTGCTGGAAGAATTTGGCGGTTTGTACGAGGGGCCTCAACGCGCCTATGTGACGCGCATTGGCCGTGCTGTGGCTGCCCAATCGGGCCTTGCGGCTGCACCAAACGAATTTACGATTTCGTTACTCAACTCTCCAGTCAACAACGCTTTTGCCATTCCCGGGGGCTATGTCTACGTGACCCGGCAGTTGATGGCGCTCATGAATAACGAGGCAGAGCTGGCCTCTGTCCTTGGCCATGAAGTGGGCCATATTGCTGCCCGTCATTCCCAAAAACGCAGCGAACGGGCCAGCCGCGCCGGCCTGGGCGCGATTTTGGCAACTGTGTTGGGCGGGGTTTTGTTGGGCGATAATGGCGTCCGGCTGGGCCAACAATTGGGCGGCGCGCTCGCGCAGCGTTATGTGCTCAGCTATTCGCGCGCGCAGGAATATGAGGCTGATGATCTGGGGATTAGGTACCTCGCGCGCAGCGGCTATGAACCTATGGCCGCCTCAACAATGTTGGCATCGCTGGCAAGCCAGACAGCTTTGGATGCCCGACGTGATGGCCGGAATGACACGGCCTTGCCAGAATGGGCAAGCACGCACCCCGACCCCGCAAGCCGGGTGGTCCGGGCACGCCAAAAGGCATCGCAGCTGACCACACAGGGGCATCAAACCAACCGCGACGCTTTTCTGCAAATGTTGGACGGCATCCTCTATGACGATGATCCGCAGCAGGGTGTTGTGGATGGGCGCAATTTTCAGCACCCTAGCCTGCGGCTCGCGTTTACGGCCCCGTCGGGCTTTGTGATGTCTAACGGTCCAAAGGCCGTCTCAATCAATGGCGCTGGGGGACAGGCGCAGTTTTCAGCTGGCCCCTATCAAGGGGATTTGGAGACCTATGTAGGCCGGGTGTTTCAAGCCGTTGGTGGGCAGACCCGGCTTGCCTATAGTGCGCCACGCCGCACGGTCGTGAATGGCCTGCCGACCGCCTATGCCATTGCCCGCGCCACAACATCGTCCGGTCCAGTCGATGTAACTGTCTTTGCCTATGAATTTGGGCCGACACAGGCCTATCACCTGATTGCCATAACACGCGTTGGGGTGGCCCCATTTGACAGCCTGTTTCAAAGCGTTCGCCGGCTGAGTGCCGAGGAAGCGGCCAATATTCGTCCCCGGCGGATTGCCATTACCACAGTGAAAGCAGGCGACACCGTGGCGAGCCTTGCGGCAAAAATGGCATATGCTGATTATCAGGCAGAGCGTTTTCGGGTGTTAAATGGCCTTGCTGAGACGGAGGCGCTTCGGCCCGGCCAGAAGGTAAAGCTTGTGACCTTTGCTGCACCGAGCAGAAAAAAAAGGCGGGCTGCATGAGCCCGCCTTTCCCTCTGGTCGCAATGGCACGCAGCGGCCAGAGAAACTTGATTATCGCACTGTGCTGACGGTTGTTCCGACAGACGAGAAGCGTGACGACAAGTTGGTCCCAAAGGTCTGAACCCCGGTAATGATACCGATAGCCACGATGACCACGATCAGCACATATTCAACTGCGGACGCGCCCTTTTCGTCGCGACGAATTTTACGAAGCCTCGAAAACATTTCTTATCCCCTGGAGTTGAAGCAAGTCTCAAAGGATCCTGTCCGGATCACAGCCGTTATCGCCGACTGGTGCTAATAAATCGTGAATGACGAGACAGAATGTTTTCTGAAGGGAAGGGGCATGGATGTTGCCACATCAATCTTGCCCTGCGTATAGGCCGCTTATGTCGTTGCCGTTCCCCCAAACAACATTGCGTCTGATTGTGGCTGCGGCATTGGCCAAGCCAGATGGGCATATTCTTCTCCAAAAGCGGCCTCAGGGTAAGGCTATGGCTGGTTTGTGGGAGTTTCCGGGCGGCAAGCTGGAACCAGGAGAAACCCCAGAATCAGCCTTGGTGCGTGAACTGCAGGAAGAGCTGGGCATATTGGTTCGTCCAGAAGACATGACCGCAATTGCCTTTGCCAGTGAGGCGCAGGCCGAGGCCCATATGCTGTTGCTGCTGTACCTTATCCATGATTGGCAGGGGGAGCCTCAAGCTTTGGAAGCTGAGGCGCTTTTATGGGTGGATGCGTCGAATATGGCGGACTTGCCAATGCCGCCTGCTGATATTCCGTTGGTTGACGCCCTTAAAAAATGGATTTGACGGGGCCAGCAGGGCGTTGTTCGCCAGCGCTAGGGGCCCAGCCGGTCAGGTAAATTGGCGAAAATTGCTCTTGCCATGTGTCCGTGCGTGCTGCGGCAAGCAGCCGATGGGCCACGGTGCGGGGCAGGGGCTGGCATGTTGTCAGCGCATTGCTAAGGCCTGTGGCGCGAATGTCAGATCGCAGGCGTGGCCAGCTGGAATAGTTGACCGTGATATCCTCTTGATCAGCAACGGGCGTTGAAAACCCGGCCCTGAACAACAAATCCCCGGCGGAACGGACATCCACTTGCGGATGAAAGCGCAGCGCCATCTGCCCTGTGACAGCTGCTTCGGCGCTTTGAAGCTGGCTCCGCAACTGTCCAAGGCTTCCGGCCCCCATAATTGCCCCCAGAAAAAGGCCGCCCGGGCGCAATGCGCGGCGCATAAGGATCAGCGCGCCGGGTAAGTCATCAATGTTATCCAGCGTGCCACAGGCCAGAATAAGATCTTGGCTGCCATCTGCGATGGGTAGTCGGTCTTCCTCGGCCACAAGGTCAACGCCTGGGCCATGTGCGAGGTCACAGCGCAAAATCGCGGCGCTGTTGGAGAGGTGCGGACGCAACTGGGCTGCGCCATGGCCAAATACAAGCGCCTGACGGATATCAATCGTCAGAAAAGACAGTCGATCGACAAGCTCTTCAGCCATCCGGTCCAGCAGCCACTGCGAGTCGTCAGGGGCGGCCATGGCACGGGCGCGGATCAAGCGTCTGCGCGCACGAGAGAAAATCAGTTCGGACATGGGGCGCTTGTGCCCCGGTCAAGGCCGCGCGACAATATTGGATGAGGTGGATCGCAAAGATTATTTCTTGGCCGCTAGATTTTGCGCTGCCGCCGCGCTGTGCCGGCTGTGGCGTGGTGCAATACGGCCCGGGTGATTTTTGTGGCGCATGCTGGCTGGCGCTGTCCCACATGCCCCAATCTGGCTGTGCAAGGTGCGGTGTGCCGATGGATCAGGCTTGGCTGATCTGCGGCCCCTGCATTGCAAATCCACCGGCGCATGACGGCGTTCTCGCGGCCGTGGCATATGGAGACATTGCCCGCCGCGTTGCGCTTCGCCTGAAATATGGCCGCAAGCTGGGTTTGGCCTCTGTTATGGCGGGGTTGATGAGGCGTCATGCCGCAGCGTTTCCAGACGCCATGTTGGCGCCAGTGCCCTTGCACTGGAGCAGGCTATGGCATCGCGGATTTAATCAATCGCTGCAGATCGCGCGGTCCATTGCGGGGCAAACCGGGCAAAAACTGCATGCCAATCTGCTCGTGCGGGTGCGGCGGACCCAATCCTTAGGCGGCTTGGGCAAGGCGGCGCGCGCGCGGGAGGTGCGCGGCGTATTTGCCTTTAACACCAAGGCGGACGTGGCTGATGTCAGGGGCCAAGACGTTCTGCTTGTAGATGATATTTACACAACCGGCGCCACCGCCAATGCATGTGCCCGGCTGCTGAAGCGAAAGGGCGCCCGGTCGGTTCACATTTTGTGCTGGGCCCGTGTGTTGCAAGACGGGTTTGAACATTGACATTTCCGCCTTGGCTGCCCACCTCCGATCGGGAAGGAAGACGAGAAGCAATGGCGAAAGTTGAAATCTACACCAAAGGATATTGCCCCTATTGCGCACGGGCTTTGGCCCTGTTGCGGACCAAAGGGGCCGCCATTGAGGAATATGAGATCAGCATGGATGCGCCCAAGCGCGCCGAGATGATCGCGCGGGCGAATGGACGGACGACTGTGCCGCAAATCTTTATCGACGGGCAGCATATTGGGGGGTCTGACGATCTTGCGGCTTTGGATGCCAAGGGTGGTCTGGACCCCTTGCTTGCGGCTTAGCCGATGAAGATTGCACTGTTCCAGATGCGGTCGGGCATTGACCCCGCCCAAAACACAGCCGCGCTGGTCGCTGCTGTGCAGAGTGCTCGCAAAAATGGCGCAGTCATGCTGTTCACGCCCGAAATGTCTGGCCTGCTTGACCGCGATCGAGCACGGGCCAGCGCCCATATTCATCCCGAGCAAGGGCATCCGGTTCTAACGGCTGTACAGGCGGCTGCGCGAGAGGCAGGCATTTGGGTTCATCTGGGCTCGCTCGCCCTGCAAGGCCAAGATCGCAGCGTAAATCGGGGATTTGTAATTACACCCGAGGGGGAAATTTGCGCCCGATATGATAAGCTGCACTTGTTTGATGTCGACTTGCCAACTGGGGAAAGCTGGCGCGAAAGCGCGGCCTATCAGCCGGGAAAAGAGAGCATCATTGCCTCGACGCCCATTGGTAAACTGGGCCTAAGCATCTGTTATGATCTGCGCTTTCCGGCTCTTTACCAAGCGCTGTCCGCCGCTGGTGCTGACATTTTGGCCGTGCCCGCCGCATTCACTGTGCCCACAGGAGAGGCGCATTGGCACGTTCTTTTAAGGGCGCGGGCAATTGAGAACGCGTGTTGGGTGGTCGCAGCGGCGCAGACTGGCCAGCATGACGATGGGCGTGAGACCTATGGGCATTCTCTCGTCATCGATCCTTGGGGGCGGGTGGTCTTGGATATGGGCGTCAGTGAAGGCCTGGGATATGCAGATATTGACCCGGCTATTCTCCCCGATGTCCGCGCCCGTGTGCCGGTGTTGGCGCACCGCCGGGCAATTCCGATTGTGCGCGTGGTGTCATGATCGTCTTTGACCTTAAATGTGAATATAATCATGTCTTTGAGGCATGGTTTGCCAATAGCGACGCGTTTGTTGAGCAACGCGAAAAGGGGCTCTTGTCGTGCCCGCTGTGCGGATCAGCGCAAGTGGAAAAAGCGGTCATGGCGCCCAATGTGGCGCCTAAGGGCAACCAGCGCCAAGACAGTGCAGTTCCCGGGGTGACGCCAGCCGCAAACGCGCCTCAAGCTACGGACATCAAAGCATTGATGCAAACCTTAGCCAAGGCGCAGGCCGCCTTGTTGGAAAAGTCAGAATGGGTAGGCAAAGACTTCGCCTCCAAGGCCCGCGCGATGGACGCGGGAGAAATTGATCAAGGGCTGATCCATGGCCAAACCACCCCAGAAGAAGCTAAATCGTTGATTGAAGATGGAATTGGCGTTGTGCCCCTGCCATTTCCCGTCGTTCCGCCCGAGAAGCAGAATTGACCCTTGCGGCGCACGAGCCTAGTCATCTGCGCCAGCGCACCCGTAGCTCAGCAGGATAGAGCATCAGATTCCTAATCTGGGGGCCACTGGTTCGAATCCAGTCGGGTGCACCAATTTTTAGAGGCGCAAGCCTGCTGTTTCGGGCAGTCCTGCCATGAGGTTTAAGGACTGTACGGCCGCGCCGCTGGCGCCTTTGCCCAGATTATCAAGCGCGGCGACAAGGCGGACTTGTGTGTCATCGGCTCGGCCAAAAACAAACAGGTCAAGGCGATCTGTACCCGCACATTGTTCAATCATAAGATTTGCGTCCGAATGGTCAGCCACAACATGGACAATGTCTGATCCGGCATAAGCGGTGCTGAGGGCATCTCTGAGTGCAGCTGCGCTGGGACGGCCCGGCATGGCGCCTGTCATCAAGGGAATGTCCACAATCATCCCGCGAAAGACGGGCGCTACCGATGGCGCAAAGAGAGGCGGCAGGCCAAGGCCCACATGCGCCTGCATCTCGGGCACATGCTTATGCGCAAGGCCCAGGGCATAGGTGCGCCAAGCTGTTGGGGAGGGCTGGTCTTCAAACTCGGCAATCATGGTTTTGCCGCCACCGGAATATCCTGAAACCGCGTTGCACACATATGGCCAATCTGCAGGCACAAGGCCCGCACGGACCAAGGGGGCGAGCAGAGCAATAAAGCCAGTTGCATAACAGCCCGGATTTGAGACTCGCTTTGCGGAGGCAACGGCGTCTCGCCCAACAATTTCAGGGAAACCATAGAGCCAGCCATTTGCCGTGCGATGCGCCGTTGAGGCATCAATCACGCGGGTCCGATCATTTTCGATCAAGCTAACGGCGTCACGCGCCGCATCATCTGGCAGGCATAGGATAACAATATCTGCGTCATTAATCGCAGCCCGCCGGGCAGCCATGTCTTTGCGTTTGCTGTCGTCTAGCGTGATGAGGGACAGCTCGGGCCGGTTAGCCAGCCGGTCTGCAATTTCCAGTCCCGTGGTGCCATGGCCGCCATCAATGAAGATGTGGTTCACGTCACCTGATCCAGCAGATCCAATGAGATATAGCCCACAATATGCCCATTTGCGGCAAAGCCCCAAGCCCATCCGCCCGCCATATCCACGGCCATGAAACGGGCGTCAGCCTCTAAAATTGCCAGTGTGTCACTTTGCGCATCTGCCTCGGCATGCAGCGTGGCTGCGGTGGTGCAGCGCATTTCCATCGGCTTGGCATAATGCGGTACGAACAACTTGCCCGCCAAAGCGATATCCGCAAGATCTCCGCGCACGGCGTGTGTCCGGCCATCCAGTTCAATGGACGGGCCGCTGAGGGCAAAGCTGGGGCGTGGATGCTCAGTCATGGCCGCGCGCCATAGCCGATCAACTGGCCGCTGTGCAATGCAGCGATGATGTCGCAAGCCTTAATCAACGGGATAGCGCCGTTTCAGCAGTTCAAAACTGGCCCGCAGCCCCATGGCTTCGCCGCCTTTCGGGCGCCCTGGGCTGGCTGTGGGGCGCCAGGCAAAGGTATCAAAATGCACCCATTGGATGGCTTCTGGCACAAAGCGACGCAGGAATAGGGCCGCCGTAACACACCCCGCCATGCCCCCTTCGGCGGAATTGACCATATCGGCAATGTCCGATTTGAGCATATCGTCATAGCGGTCCCATAAGGGCATCCGCCAACACGGATCAGACACATCGGCGGACGCCTGGAGGAGGGCGGCGGCCAAGTCTTCATGATTGGCGAACATGGCGGGCAAATCTGGCCCCAATGCAACTCGCGCCGCCCCAGTCAGAGTGGCAAAGTCGAGGATAAGGTCAGGATGATCTTCGCTTGCTTTGGCCAGCGCATCCCCCAAGATCAAGCGACCCTCAGCATCAGTATTGTCAATTTCAACCGTCGTGCCTTTGCGGCTTTTGAGGATATCGCCGGGGCGCAAGGCATTGGCCGAAATGGCATTTTCTACAGCGGGCACCAGTAAGTGCAGGCGCACGGGCAGTCGGGCCTCCATCACCAATTTGGCCAAGGCAATGGCATGGGCGGCCCCGCCCATATCCTTCTTCATCTGGCGCATAAAGCCGCCGGTTTTGATGTTCAGGCCGCCGGTATCAAAGGCCACGCCTTTGCCCACAATGGCAAGTCGGGGATTGGCAGGGTTGCCCCATTCCAGTTCAATCAACCGCGGCGCGCGGGTCCGGTCTGCTGCCTGTCCGACGGCATGGATCATGGCGAATCCAGTGCTAAGATCATCCCCGCGTGTGACCGAGATTTGCGCATCAAAATCTGTAGCCATTTGCTCAATCGCGGCTTGAATCTCAGCTGGGCCAAGGTCAGCCGCTGGGCAGTTGACCATGTCACGGACAAGCGCCGTTGCTTCGGCCAAACGGGCCTGTTCCGCAATCAACCCCGGTTCAGTGGTAAGGAGGATGCGATCTCCCACAGTCTCGGTTTTGCTCAAAAACCGGTCATAACGATAATGGGCAAGCATCCAGCCAAGTCCGGCGGCGCCGGGGCTGCCTTGGTCCAAACGATAAAGGCCTTCTGGCAGAGCTTTTGCGGCGGCGGCAAGATCCCATAATCCCGGTTTAGGGCCTATCCCAAAAGCGGCAGACCATTCCCCGGGGCGATCCCCCGGTAAAATGACATAATCGCCCGGTGCGCCCGTAAAGCGATCGGCCAACACGGCTGTACGGGCGCGTTCGGGTAAGGATTTGAGCCAATCTTCCAGCCCGGACTTGGAAACCAGCGAAATGCTCCGCGCCTCTTGGCCTTGGTCGGGCTGGAGCAAATGGGCAAAGCGGCTCATGCGCAGTCTCCTAATGGGCCTTCAGGGCTAGGCGCTCAGGGGCACCCCGTAAAGATCATGCTCATCCGCATCTTCAATCTTTACAGAGACAATATCCCCGGGCTGTAAATGGCTGGCATCGCGTAAAAAGACATGGCCATCAATTTCCGGCGCATCGGCTTTTGAGCGGGCATTGGCACCGCCATCTTCATCCACAATGTCGATAATGACATCCAGCGTCTTGCCAATTTTGGCTTCAAGCTTGCGGGCGGAAATGGCCGCCGTTTTTTCCATGATCCGCGCGTAACGCTCTTCCTTCAGCTCGTCAGGCACGGCACCTGGCAATTCATTGGCCGCGGCGCCCTCAACAGGCTCAAAACGGAAGGCTCCGACACGATCGAGCTGGGCTTCGTCCAGCCAATCAAGCAGATATTGGAAATCGGCCTCCGTCTCCCCCGGAAAGCCAACAACAAAGCTGGATCGAATGGCGATGTCGGGCACAATCTCACGCCAAGCGCGGATGCGCTCAAGCACTTTGGCCTCATTGGCCGGGCGCTTCATGGATTTCAGCACTGACGGCGCGGCATGCTGAAAGGGAATGTCGAGATATGGCAGCACCAATCCGTCCGCCATCAACGGAATAACCTGATCCACATGGGGGTAGGGGTACACATAATGCAGCCGCACCCAGGCCCCCAATTTACCCAATTCACGGGCCAAATCAGTCATGTGCGCGCGGACCTTGCCGTCCTTCCACGGCTTTTCGGCATGGCGCAAGTCGACGCCATAGGCCGATGTATCTTGGCTGATGACAAGCAATTCTTGCGTGCCCGCGGCGATGAGCTTTTCAGCTTCGCGCAAAATGGCATCGGGGCGGCGTGACGCAAGATCGCCCCGAATGGAGGGGATGATGCAAAAGCTGCAGCGGTGGTTGCAGCCTTCTGAAATCTTCAAATAGCTATAATGCCGGGGAGTTAGCTTTAGCCCAGCTTCGGGCACCAAATCGACAAAGGCGTGCGGGATGGGCGGGGCTGCTTCGTGCACAGCTTCCACCACAGCTTCATATTGATGCGGGCCTGAAATGGCGAGAACCTGTGGGAAGCGCGCGCGGATGGCGTCTGCCTCATTGCCCATGCAGCCCGTCACAATGACCCGACCATTCTCAGCAATGGCTTCGCCGATGGCTTCCAGACTTTCTTCCTTGGCACTGTCCAGAAAGCCGCACGTATTCACCAGCACAACGTCTGCGCCGGCATAATCAGCCGACAGGCCATAGCCATCGGCCCGCAATTTGGTGAGGATGCGTTCGCTATCAACCAGCGCCTTGGGGCACCCCAAAGAGACCATGCCCACCTTGGGCGCATCGGGAAGTTTTGTCGTCGTCATGATGGCCGCGGGCCTTACGCCAAGCCTTTGCCGAAGTCACGCAAAAGCAGGGGCGCTAGGCTTTAGATGGTCAGCCGTGTGACGCCGCCCAGATAAGGCTGGAGAACATCTGGCACGGCAATGCTGCCATCGTCCTGCTGATAATTCTCAAGCACCGCTACAAGCGTGCGGCCAACTGCGAGGCCCGAGCCATTGAGCGTATGGACAAACCGTGTGCCCTTTTCCCCCTCTGGACGATAGCGTGCGTTCATCCGCCGGGCTTGAAAATCCCCGCAATTTGAGCAGCTGGAAATCTCTCGATAGGCGTTTTGACCGGGCAGCCAGACCTCCAAATCAAAGGTTTTCCGGGCAGTAAAGCCCATATCGCCCGAACAAAGCAGCATCCGCCGGAAATGAAGGCCAAGCTTGGTCAGAACAGTTTCCGCAGCGTGCGTCATCCGCTCATGCTCGGCATCTGACATGTCGGGCGTGGTGATCGAGACAAGCTCAACCTTTTCAAACTGATGCTGGCGGATAAACCCGCGCGTGTCGCGGCCCGCAGAACCGGCTTCGGATCGGAAGCACTGGGTGAGCGCTGTCAGGCGCAGTGGCAATTCGCCTTCGGTTAAGATTTTTTCGCGCACCATGTTGGTAAGCGACACCTCTGCCGTGGGGATGAGCCAGCGGCCATCAGTCGTTTTGAACAAGTCTTCGGAAAATTTGGGCAATTGGCCGGTGCCAAATACAGCCTCGTCACGCACCATCAGCGGTGGGGCGACTTCTTCATAGCCAAAGTCGCGCGTGTGCAAATCAAGCATGAATTGGCCAAGCGCGCGGTTCAACTTGGCAATGCCACCCCGCAAATAGGCAAAACGTGCGCCAGCCACATGGGCTGCCGTTTCAAAATCAAGCCCCAAGGCCGGATCAAGCCGATCATGCTCTTTGGGTTCAAAGGCAAAATCGGGCTTTGTGCCGTTTTCAGTTAGGAGAAGATTGCCCGTCTCATCTGCGCCGTGCGGAACATCATCTGCTGGAATATTGGGGAGGGCAGACAAATCTGCCCGCAACTCTGCTGCTATATCGCGCACTTTGGTTTCAAGTGCGGGCAAATGGGCTTTGATCTGGGCCACTTCCGCCTTGAGCTGTTCGGCGGTGTCTTTGTCGCCTCGGCCCATCGCGGCGCCAATGGCCTTGGCGGCGGCATTTGACTTGGCCTGAAGCTCTTCGCTTTCTTTAATCGCGCTGCGCAGTTGCTCATCCTTGGTGAGCAACTGCGCGGCTTGCGCAGGAAGCCTACGGCGCGCGAGGCCCGCGTCAAAAGCGGCAGGATTGTCTCTGATCAAACGAATATCATGCATGGCTGTGCCTATGCCGGGCAGGGCGCGACTTGCCAAGCGTTAAGACGCGCGGACCAGTCTATTGCCGCAGCCGTGCCCGACGCTCGCGCTGATCGCGAAAAAACAATGCTCCAATGCCAAGACAGAAAATCCATAAAAATGGCGGGGCAGGAACGGGCACCCCATTGTTGCCTGATGTGCTGACCCCAGATGTCGTGCTGACACCCGAGGTGGTGCTCGTTGTGCTGACGCCAGAGGTCGTGCTGACGCCAGAGGTTGTGGTTGTACTCGAAGTCGTGGTTGTGCTCGAGGTCGTCGTTGTACTCGCGGTTGAACTCACGCCAGAAGTCGTCGTCGCGCCGGACGTCGTACTTGCTCCTGAGTTGGTGCTTGCGCCGGACGTCGTGCTTGCGCCTGACGTGCTGGAAGAGCCGCCGCGAAGGTATACGCCACCGCCCCAAAATCCGCCGCCATACCAACCGCTGCCATACCAACCACCGCCAATCAGACTTGGAAGAGAGGCACCGCCGCTGCCCATAGGGCCTTGCCCAATAGATTGCTGCGCCTCGGCTGATGCGACGACAGTTAGGGGCGGGCAGGTGATGCGCGTTGTGCGTGTTGTAACGCGGATCATGCGGACTCTACGCCCATTCATGGTCCGCACATTTTGGCCTGAAGCGAGCTTGCGAACCACCCGGGTTGGCGTGTGGGTGCGATATATCGGCGGTGGACCTGCTTGTTCGGCGGTCATCGGCCCGCCAGTGCCGCAGTGGAGGGTTGTTTTGCGTGTTCGAATAATGCGCTTTTTGCGTTGTCCGGGGCTAATTTTTTACGAATTTGAGACGGCGTTTGCGTCCTGTTGGGTCATATTCTGTTGGGGGGCGCTTTGAATGGCCGTCACGTCTTGGGAAGGGCTGCGTGTCGCGGCCACGTCTGGTCCCGGTGGTGGGGCAAAGGCGACGCCCGTTTTCTGGCCGGGGTTTTGCGCATTTGTGGCTTTTGGGGATCGACTGCCGAACCAAGTGTCGGAATTCAAAAACAGAGCGCTGAGCCCCACCAAGAGAAGTAGAGCCCCGAAAATGCGGATCGCAATGGGAATTCGCGTTTTCATGTCTGGCCTGCGCGGGTCATATTGGGTCTTCCCTCCTGTCCCAGCACAGGCTTTGCCCCCGCAATGCAAGTTAAGCGTTAATTGCGCGTCTCTGGCGGAAATATGCGCGGTTTTGCCGGCAGTCTCTATTTGTGTCCCAATTCAGGCCGGATATGGGGGCGGCGGACTGGGGTTGTGTTGGAGCCTGAGCCGTTTTCTGTGTGCCACATGGCATAGAAGCGATTCGCCCGCTTGTGTGCGGCAAAGGGGCTTATTATAGGCGCGACATCCGAAGCTGGACCGGCACTGGTCGTGCCTGGCGCGGTTGGGAGAGTCAGAATGTCAAATGCGTTGAACGGTGAAGGCATTTTAGGCGTTGGCGATGATATGGATTATCGCCCAAGCGAAGACGAGCCGTTCATGAATCCAAGGCAAATTGCCTATTTCCGTCGTAAATTATTGAACTGGAAGGAAGAGATTCTGCGGGAAGCGCAGGATACTCTGGCGACATTGCAGAATGAGCCCTTGCGAGAGCCTGACCTGACAGACCGGGCGTCGAGTGAGACTGACTGGTCAATCGAACTTCGCACGCGCGACCGTCAGCGCAAATTAATTGCCAAAATTGATGCGGCGCTGCGTCGCATTGATGAAGGGGAATATGGCTATTGCGAAGTGACGGGCGAGCCGATTTCCTTAGGGCGCCTTGAGGCGCGGCCGATTGCCACGATGACAGTCGAAGCCCAGTCAGCGCACGAGCGGAACGAAAAAATCTCGCGCGACGAATAGCCTCTGCTGAGTTCGTTACGACTTTTTCAACCTTTTGGACTTAGGTCATTGTGCATGACCGGGCCAAATCCAGATGATCTTGAGTCTGCGGCGTCGCGCGGACTCCGCAATGAGAGCCGCGACAGCTTGTTTCTGCTCGCCTAAGTTGGCGTGCTGGGCGGCGTGGCGCTTGAGTCGGTGCGTGTCCGCAACCTTTCTCCCTCGGGGATGATGGCGGAAACTTCGATCTTATTTGTGGTGGGCACGCAGGTCCGCGTGGAATTGCGGGGTATTGATCCGCTCACGGGCAGAGTCGTCTGGGTTACAGATGGCCGAATGGGAATCGCATTTGACGCAGAAGTTGACCCAAGGCGCGTTCGGCGTGAACAAAAGCCAAGCGTAACGCCACCTTATCTTCGGCAGGTTAACGCGCGCAGGCCCGGGCTCAAAATCGGCTAAGACTGCGCCCGCGCGCTTCCCCCGCCTTTATACTTGGCTCATTTCTTCCTTAATCTTCAGCTTTCGCTTTTTTAGCAGGGCCAACTCAGCTTGGTTTGGCAAAGGACGTCGCGTTTCTTGCTTGATAAGCGCATCCAAGTGCGCGTGTTTCGCTTCCAGTGAGCTCATATGGTTCATATCCATAAGCGACTCTCCTTTCTTGGTCAGCAGGAAGGAATAGATCACCTATTTTGTCGTCTGTCTTCACTTATTTACACGTCTGTCGCCGCGTAGCGCCGTGGGGGGCGTGATTGCTGATATCTCACTGGCTTGTCGGCGTTTCAAATCAAGACTAGGCTTGGCATCCCAAAGGAGACGCCATGCAAAGTCAGATGTTACAATCGCGGCTCGAAGCGCTGAAGATTGAGCATCGTGACCTTGATATGGCGATCCAAGCTCTGGCGGACTCCAGCGTGCCAGATCAACTGCAGCTTGCACGGTTCAAGAAGCGCAAACTGGCCCTGCGGGATCAGATTGCGGCGCTGGAATCGCATCTCATCCCAGATATTATTGCCTAAACGCTTGTGCAGCATAGGTCATTGGCTCTTCTCTGCAGCGTCCGATCGCATGGCGAACATGGGGTTGTTGCGCGGATTTTGACGCCGGATAAGGGGCTTGTCGCAGGCTATGTCCGCGCCGGTCGGTCCCGTGCGCTGAGGCCTGTATTGGTGCCGGGCAACAAGATCACGGCAGAACGACGCCAGCGTCATCCTGACCAACTCGCAAGTTTAGACGTGGAATTGGTGGATTCACGCGCGCCACTGATGACCGAGCCTTTGGCCGCGGTTGGGATTGATTGGACGTGCGCATTGGTGGCATCCTGTTTGCCCGAAGAGGAGCCATTTCCCCATGTTTATGACGCCATGGATGGCCTGCTTGGTGCGATTGCGGCCGCGCCCAGTGCCCGCCGTTGGGCTGGTGCTATGGCGAATTTTGAGCGGCTGTTGATGCAGTCATTGGGCTATGGCGGTACGCTTCCCCTCGTGGGTGAAGATTGGCCATCGGTCATCGCTGGTTTGACGGCGAATGGGGCCCAACTTTCCCGTCATCTGCTGACAGATCGACGCCGCGATATTTTGCCGGCGCGGGAAAGAATGATGGATCGTTTCAAAAGGGCAGTTGCGTAAATCGCTGCGGGCGGCCATTTGCGCGCCAGAAACGGAGATATATGATGCGCGTTGCTTTGTTTCCCGGTGACGGGATTGGCCCTGAAGTCATTGCCGAGGCGCGGCTGGTGCTGGAAGCGCTGGATTTGCCCAGCCTTGAATTTGAAGAAGGTCTGGTCGGCGGCGCCGCTTACAAAGCCATGGGCCATCCCCTGCCGCAAGCAACGCTTGATATTGCAGAGCGGGCTGACGCCATTTTATTTGGCGCGGTGGGCGATCCCGATTGTGATCGGCTCGAACGGCATTTGCGCCCCGAGCAAGCGATTTTGGGCTTGCGCCGCCATCTTTCGTTCTTTGCCAATTTGCGCCCGGCCAAATTGTTTCCAGAACTGGCCGATGCCTCAGCCCTTCGTCCGGAAGTTGCCCGTCAGATTGATATGGTCATTGTCCGCGAACTGAATGGCGATGTGTACTTTGGTGAGAAGGGGATGCGCAAAACAGCCTCTGGCTTGCGCGAAGGCTATGACGTTATGGCCTATAATGAGGATGAAGTTCGCCGCATTGCCCGCATCGGGTTTGAAACGGCCCGCGCGCGCGCGGGCAAGCTGTGCTCAGTTGATAAAGCGAATGTACTCGAAACATCTCAGCTTTGGCGGGATGTGGTGATTGAAACAGCGGCGGACTATCCGGATATTGAGCTGAGCCATATGTATGTCGACAATGCGGCCATGCAGCTGGTGCGCAACCCCGGACAATTTGATGTTATTGTGACGGGCAATTTATTTGGCGACATCTTGTCAGATCAGGCCAGTATGTGCGCGGGATCCATTGGGATGCTACCATCGGCATCGCTCGATGTGAATCAAAAGGGATTGTATGAGCCTATTCATGGTTCTGCCCCGGATATTGCCGGGCAGGGCAAGGCCAATCCGCTCGCAACTATTTTGTCCGCTGCCATGATGCTGCGGTATTCGCTGAACCAACCCGAAGCTGCTGATCGCATTGAGGGCGCCGTTGCTAAGGCCTTGGCATCTGGCGCGCGTTCACCTGATTTGGGGGGCACACTTTCAACACGGGCCATGGGAGAAGCTGTGCGCGCCGTGCTTTGAGCACGAGCAGAGCCGGGCTTTTCCTTGATCCTTGCGCCTGAACGGGGCAAAGCAGAGTTATGAAACGCACCACTGGTCAGAACCGCTCCATTACACGCAATTGGCGCCCCGCAACACAGGCGGTGCGCGGTGGCACGTGGCGATCGGAGCAGGGGGAAACATCTGAGGCGCTGTTCCTGACGTCTGGCTATAGCTATGACAGCGCAGAGGCCGTTGCTGCCCGCTTTGCGGGTGAGGCGCCGGGGATGACCTATTCCCGCTTGCAAAACCCAACTGTTGAAATGCTTGAAGAGCGCATTGCCCTGTTGGAAGGGGCAGAGGCGGCACGCTGCCAAGCGACGGGCATGGCAGCGATGACAACCGCTCTGCTCTGCCAGTTACAGCAGGGCGACCATGTGGTGGCCGCGCGCGCCGCTTTTGGCTCATGCCGTTGGTTGACGGATAATTTGTTTCCTAAGTTTGGCATCGAAACAACCACGATTGATAGCCGCGACAATGCCCAGTGGGAGGCGGCGATCCGCCCCAACACCAAAGTGTTTTTCTTTGAAACTCCTGCCAATCCCACCATGGATATTGTGGATTTGGCCTTTGTCTGCGGCCTTGCCAAAGCGCACGGCATTACAACGGTTGTCGACAATGCCTTCGCCACGTCGGCCATTCAGCGGCCAATGGATTTTGGTGCGGATGTTGTGGCCTATTCCGCGACAAAGATGATGGACGGGCAGGGCCGTGTTTTGGCAGGGGCAGTGGCGGCCAGTGCACAGTTTATGGAAGAAAGATTGCTTCCCTTTCAGCGCAATACAGGGCCAAACCTGTCGCCCTTTAACGCATGGGTGGTGCTGAAGGGGCTTGAGACGCTGGATTTGCGCATTCGCCGCCAATCGGAAAATGCTCTGGCCGTTGGCCGCTTTTTGGAAGGGCGTGTGCCCAAGATTATGCATCCGGGCTTGGAAAGCCATCCGCAGCATGATTTGGCTATGAAGCAAATGTCAGCCTGTGGGTCTATTTTTGCCTTTGGCGTTGATGGCGGGCGGGCGCAGGCCATGGCGCTTCTCAACGCGCTCAACCTCATTGATATTTCAAATAACATTGGCGACTCTCGGTCACTTATGACGCACCCGGCCTCGACCACACATCACAGCGTCGGGCCAGAAGTGCGCGCCGAAATGGGCGTTGAAGAGGGCATGTTGCGCCTGAATGTTGGTCTGGAAGATCCGCAGGACCTGATCGAAGATTTGGATCAGGCGTTGCGCGCGGTTGGTCTGTGATCGACGCTTTATTTCCCTATGTCGCTGAAACGCGGGGCATAAAGGTCCGCGTTTCGGCAAATTACTTGCCTGAGCAATCCCAACCGGCAGGGGGGCGTTGGTTTTGGGCCTATCACATCCGCGTTCAGAATGCTGGGCTGATGACAGTCCAGTTGTTGACGCGGCGCTGGGAAATTGTGGACGGGCGTGGCGCACTGCAAATTGTGCAGGGTGAGGGCGTGATTGGCGAACAACCTATTATCGAGCCAGGGCAGAGCTATGATTATGTCTCGGGATGCCCCTTGACCACGTCGTCTGGCGCCATGGTCGGCAGTTACCGGATGTTGGGTGAAGATGGTGCCATGTTTGACGTCGCGATCCCGCGATTTGAGCTGCGCGCGCCGGTGGTGCAGGGATGAAGCGGACATTACTGCCCTTAAATGGGCTGCGCGTCTTTGATGCGGCGGCCCGGCATTTAAGCTTCACGCGTGCCGCCGATGAATTGGCCGTGACGCCCGCTGCCGTTGGCCAGCAGATTCGGGCACTTGAGGATGTTTTAGGGGTCGTCTTATTTCGTCGGACACCCAAGGGGTTAGAGTTAACGCCCGAGGCTGAAAATGGTCTTGATGCCCTGCGTGCCGGCTTTCTTCAGTTTGAAGAAGCGGTGCGGGCCATGCAGGCGGGCCAATCTTCCAAGTCACTGACGATTGCGGCCCCTCGTGACTTTACGGCTAAGTGGTTGGCGCCGCGCCTTGCCGCCTATGGCCGGACCGACCCAGAGGTTCGCTTTGCAATTATTGCTGCAGATACGCCGCCAGAATTTACCGAGGCCAATCTCGATCTCGCCATTATCTATGGCGAGGGGCCGGGCAATCATGAAGGCCTGAAACTGGCAGATGGGGCCACCGTGCTGGTGGCGGCACCGGATGGCGGCAGTGACACGCTGATTAGTTGGCCAGGCTGTGAGGCAACGGATGACGCCGTATTGCGCGTCGCGGATGCTGGGTTGGCGATTGATGCGGCAGCCAATGGCTTTGGCCGCGCGCAGGTGCCTTTGCTTTTGGCCGAAGCGGATTTGGCCTCAGGGCGGGTGCGGGCGGTGGATAATGCCAAGCCCAGCGCAAACGGCTTTTGGCTCATTGCGCCCTTGCCGCAGTGGCGGCAGAAAAAGGTCCGCGCGCTGATAGACTGGGTTTCGCAGGATTTAGGCCGCGCCTAAGCTGTTAGGCCTTTGGTGCTGATGCGCGCACAAAATCTGCCAAGGCACGTGAATAGGTTTGATGTTCAGCGATTAAGACCCGGGCAGCCAGACTGTCGGGCGTATCGTCTGGCATAATCGCAACTTCAGTTTGGGCCAGAACAGGCCCGTCATCTAACTCGGCCGTGACAACATGGACGCTGCATCCAGCAAAGCGGTCACCCGCCGCCAAGGCACGCGCATGCGTGTCGAGCCCTTTATATTTGGGCAAGAGCGAGGGATGAATATTGACCATCCGGCCTTCCCACTTCCCAACAAACTCTGGAGAAAGCAGCCGCATATAGCCTGCCAAAGCAACGAATTCTGCGCCCGACCGCCGAATTTCAGCATCAAGCAGGGCATCAAATTCGGCCCGCTTCATGCCCTTATGGCTGTGCGCAAAGGTGGCAATTCCCTCGGCGGTCGCGAATTGAAGGCCCGCAGCCTCAGGGTCATTCGCTGCGACCAATATGATTTCATAGGGGCAGTCCGGCTGCTTGGCGGCATAGACCAAAGCCGCCATATTTGAGCCGCGGCCTGAAATAAGAACGGCGATGCGCGCCTTAGCCATGGTGGGTTGCGCGCCAATTGGCCTTGGCGCTCCACGTACCTTGCTGGCCAAAGACGGTGCAGCCCTTGTCACCCGCGGCAATATGGCCAATGCGCACGGCCTGCTCGCCTGCCTCAGCCAGCGCCGCAATTGCCCGGGCTTCCTCTTCTGCAGATACAACAACGGCCATGCCAATGCCGCAGTTGAACGTGCGGGCCATTTCCTCAGGCTCAATATTCCCCTGCGCCTGCAAGAATGCCATCAGGCGTGGCTGTTCCCACAAATCGGCGTTTACATGGGCGTGCAAGCCGTCTGGCAGCACACGAGGGATATTTTCCAGCAATCCGCCGCCCGTGATATGTGCCATGGCGTGCACCAAGCCTGCCCGCACCAGCGGCAACAAGGCGCGGACGTAAATGCGCGTAGGGGCCATCAAAGCGTCAATCAACAGCACATCTTGATCAAACAGGGCGGGGCGGTCGAGTTTCCAGCCTTTATCGGCGGCCAAACGGCGGACCAGCGAGAATCCGTTGGAATGGACCCCCGAGGAGGCGAGGCCCAAGATCACATCACCTGCGGCTACCTTATCGGCTGTTAACACATCCGTGCGCTCGACCGCGCCAACGCAAAAGCCAGCCAGATCATAATCGCCCTCGCTGTACATACCGGGCATTTCGGCAGTTTCGCCGCCAATGAGGGCGCAGCCCGCCTGACGGCAGCCTTCAGCAATGCTGGCGACCACAGCTTCGGCAACGTGCGTATCCAATTTGCCTGTGGCGTAATAATCAAGGAAGAAAAGCGGCTCTGCGCCCTGCACAATCAGGTCATTGGCGCACATGGCCACCAGATCAATGCCAACACCATCATGTTTGCCCGAATCGATGGCCAGTTTCAGCTTTGTGCCCACGCCGTCATTGGCCGCGACCAAAAGCGGATCTGAAAAGCCGGCCGCTTTCAGATCAAAAAACCCTCCAAACCCACCCAAATCTGCGTCTGCGCCGGGGCGCCGCGTTGATTTGGCAAGCGGCGCAATGGCGCGCACCAAGGCGTTGCCAGCGGCAATAGAGACACCGGCTTTGGCATAGGTATAGGGTTCGGCGGGGGTGTTTTTGGTGTCCATTTTCTGGCTGCTAGCGTTATCGCACTTGGAATTCCACGCCCAACTCGTCAAAAGGCGCGCGTGACGCAATCTTTGCACTCTATTCGCTGGCTTGTTTTGGCCGTGGCACTTGTTTGTGGTGCGCTGGCGGTTGGCGTTTATGCGCAATTGGAGGGCAATGATCGTGGCGTTGCCCCGATTGATAGCGCCAGCAATTTTGAAGTGACTGGCATTTCAGTCGATGTTGCAGCACGCACGGCCGATATGGCGCGGATGCGCGGATGGCGCGAGGCGCAACGCCTTGGCTGGAAAAAACTATGGGAACAAACCCACGGCACTGCAGCACCAGGTCTGACAGATGCGGAGCTTGATTCCATGGTGTCAGGCATTGTGGTTGAGGATGAGCAAATTGGCCCCAACCGATATATTGCGCGTTTGGGCATTTTGTTTGACCGGGTCCGCACGGGGTCCGTTTTGGGGGTTGCAGGGCAGGGCCAGCGATCCGCCCCACTGCTGGTCATTCCCGTGCAGTATAGCGGCGGTGCCGCGCAAAGCTTTGAAACGCGGACCGATTGGCAAAAGGCATGGGCACGGTATCGCACGGCTGATAGCGTGATTGATTATGTCCGACCCACCGGGAATGGCGCTGATCCCCTGTTGTTGACAGCGGCGCAAACCACGCGCCCCGGACGGCGCTGGTGGCGTATGCTGCTTGATCAATATGGCGCGGCGGATGTCGTGGTGCCGCAGGTCCGGCTGCAGCGTGTTTATCCGGGTGGTCCTGTTATTGGGCATTTTTCGGCCTTTTTTGGTCCAGATAAGCGGCCCTTGGGCCATGTCACGCTGCGCGTCAGTTCTGCGGCGGCTTTACCCAAATTGCTTGATGAGGGCGTGAAGCGACTGGATGCCATTTATGCAGCCGCGCTCGCCCGGGGTGTTTTGCGCCCTGATACATCTTTGGTCATTGAACAACCTGTTGAAAATGAAGCATTGGAGGATGGTGTCACAGCAGAAGATGCCGCCATCGCCAGTGATGGCATGGTCGCCGAAGCAGGCGGGGCGCCGGCCGTTCAGAGCCGCAGCTTCCTTATTCAGTTTGACTCGCCAGATGTCGCCAGTGTGCCTGCAACCGAAACGGCTGTTCGCGGCATTGCGGGTGTTCGGGCGGCCAGCACCACCAGCCTTGCGCTGGGAGGTGTCTCGGTCATGCGGGTGACCTTTGATGGCGATGCAGAAACGCTCCGCGCGGGACTGGCCGGACGCGGCTATCGTGTCAGTCTGTCTGGTGACACGCTGCGCATCCGGCGATAATCCAGCATTATGAACCAGTTTGGATTGCCATTTGATTGGCCGGCGGAAGAAGAAACGTCGGATTTCATTGTAACCGAAGCAAATCAGGCTGCTGTCCGTCATTTGGAAAGCCCCGGCAGTTGGCCGGTGCGCGTCGCCCTGCTTACGGGGCCTCGGAAATCAGGCAAAAGCCTATTGGGCCGAATTTTTGCTGCTCGAACGCAGGCGCACGTCATTGACGATGCAGATCAGCGACCTGAAGATATGCTGTTCCACGCGTGGAATTCAGCGCAAGAAAGCCGCACGCCATTGCTGCTGATTGCCGAGAATGCGCCCCCTATTTGGGCCGTGCGGTTGCCGGATTTGCGATCACGGCTACAGGCAACGCCTGTACTGCCCATTTCTGCGCCAGATGTGCCCCTGGCTGAAGCTTTGCTTGTTAAGTTGCTGGCAAAGCGAGGCTTGGCGTTGATGGAGGATAGCGCCGCCTATGCCGCGGCGCGATTGGAACGCAGCTATATCGCCCTAGAGCGGGCCGCAGATGCCATTGATGCTGCATCTTTGTCGCAAAAGCGGGCGATAACGCTTCCGCTCGTGCGGCAGGCGCTTGAATCAGCGCATTTGATTGACGGTCAGCGGGGAGAGGCGTGAACGGCTTACGGGATGGGTCCGAAACCGACTAAGAACGACCCTGAGCCTAGACTGTTTCCGGGTTGTCTTCGATCCGCGTGATTTTTAGTCGGCCATTGACGACAGCAAAGGCAAGGCGGCCTTCTACAAGGTCTAGCGCATCCTGGCCAAATTGCTCAAATCGCCAGCTTTCAAGAACGGCTAGGCCAGATTTTTGACCAGCGGCCAGCATATCCAGCTCATCAGAACGGGCGAGCAGGCGTGGGGCAACATCAATATCGCGGGCGCGGATTTTGAGGAGCAGCTTTAAAAGATCAGCAACCAAGGCGCCTTCTTTCCCAAGGCCGGGCTTGCGATCATCGCGGCTGGGCATTTCTTCGGCGCTGAGGGGCTTTGCCGCTGCAATGGCGTCCATCAGCCGACCGCCAATATCATTGCCGGCCCATGATGCCGACAATCCCCGCACGCGAGACAATTCTTGCTGGTGGCGCGGCGGATGCATCGCGACATCGGCGAGAGTTTCATCCTTCATGATGCGCCCACGGGGGATGTTTTTGCCGCGCGCTTCCACTTCGCGCCATGCGGCCAATGCTTTCAGCCTGCCCAGTACCTCTGGCTTGCGGCTTGAGACTTTTACGCGCTTCCAAGCTGTTTGTGGGTCTGTCACATAGTTGGACGGATCCGCAATGCGCTCCATTTCATCATTGAGCCAAACGCCACGCCCTGTCGTGCGCAGCTTTTCCAACATTTGCGGAAAAATGGCGGCCAGATGGGTCACATCGCCAATGGCATAATCAATTTGCCGCTGGTCCAGTGGCCGACGTGCCCAATCCGTAAACCGCGCCCCTTTATCAAGCTGAATGCCCAGCCAGCTATCGACGAGGTTTGAATATCCCACTTGCTCACCTTGGCCCAGCGCCATGGCCGCAATTTGGGTGTCAAACATGGGGTGAGGGGTCTTGCCCGTTAAATTGCAGATAATTTCAATATCTTGTCCGCCAGCATGGACGACTTTTAAGACATCTTCATTCTCAGTCAGCAGATCAAGAAGCGGCTTTAAATCGAGCCCGTCCGCCTTGGGATCAATGGCGGCGGCGTCCTGTTCATCCGCGACTTGGATCAAGCATAAGTCGGGCCAATAGGTGTTCTCGCGCATGAATTCTGTATCGACCGCGATAAAAGGCGATTGCGCCCAGCGGTCACAGAGTTCTGCCAGTGCTTCCGTTGTCGTCACGAGATCATGAATCTTCATAGTCAGCCCGCCTAGCGAGGTTGGCGCCAGAGCGCCAGTCAAACTGCGGTAGGTGCGAAGAAATCCATGGGTCTTTGCCCGGCGATGTGCCCTTTTTCTTGACAAATCGTGCCTGCAACCGTCTAGGCGCGTCATGCATATTTATCGTTCGCACAATTGCGCCCAGCTGCGCAAATCCGATGTAGGCTCAACTGTCCGTCTTTCGGGCTGGATTCACCGTAAGCGCGACCACGGCAATCTGCTGTTTGTCGACCTGCGTGACCATTATGGTCTGACGCAAATTGTGACGGATGTGGATTCCGAAGCCTTTAAGGTTTTGGAAAAGATGCGTGCTGAGTCCGTTGTGACCATTACAGGCGATGTCGTGGCGCGTGCGGCGGAAACGGTAAATGCCAATTTGCCCACGGGTGAAATTGAAGTGCGCGCCCGCGATGTTTCTGTTCAGTCGGCGGCACAAGAATTGCCCATGCCCGTCTTTGGCGACGCGGAATATCCCGAGGACATTCGCCTGCGTTACCGCTTCCTCGATCTTCGGCGGGAACGCCTGCACAACAACATTGTGCTGCGCTCGCAAGTGATTTCGTCGATCCGTCAACGGATGATTGGACAGGGCTTTACCGAGTTTCAGACCCCAATCCTGACAGCCTCTTCACCTGAAGGTGCGCGCGATTATCTCGTGCCCAGCCGTGTCCATCCGGGTAAATTCTATGCGCTGCCACAGGCACCGCAGATGTTTAAGCAGCTGCTGATGGTCGCGGGCTTTGATCGCTATTTCCAGATTGCGCCCTGCTTCCGCGATGAAGATGCGCGGGCCGATCGGTCACCAGGTGAATTTTACCAGCTCGATTTCGAAATGAGCTTTGTGACGCAGGACGATGTGTTCAATGCCATTGAACCCGTGCTGCACGGCGTGTTTGAGGAATTTGCCAATGGTCGCCGCGTCAGCGCCGCGCCATTCCCGCGCATTCCCTATCGTGAGGCTATGCTGAAATATGGCAGCGATAAGCCGGATCTGCGTAACCCGCTGATCATTACGGATGTTACCCAGCATTTCACAAAGTCCGGCTTTGGCTTGTTTGAACGCATTGTTGAAGGCGGCGGTGTTGTGCGCGCGATCCCTGCGCCAAACACAGCGGACAAGAGCCGCAAGTTCTTCGACGATATGAATGATTGGGCGCGCAGCGAAGGCCATGCTGGTCTTGGCTATGTCACGCGCAAGGGCGGCGAATTTGGCGGCCCAATTGCCAAGAACCATGGCGAAGAGGGCATGGCAGCCATTTATGACGCATTGGGCCTTGGCCCGGATGACGGCTTGTTCTTCGCCGCGGGCAAGGAAGGTCAAGCCGCCAAATTGGCAGGTGCCGCGCGGACGCGTGTTGCCGAGCAACTGGGCCTGATTGATCCCAACTGCTTTGAGTTCTGCTGGATCGTCGACTTTCCGATGTTCGAATATGATGAGGATGCAAAGAAGGTCGACTTCTCGCACAATCCTTTCTCAATGCCGCAGGGCGAACTGGAAGCTCTGGAAACCAAGGATCCCTTGGACATCTTGGCGTATCAGTATGACATTGTCTGCAATGGCGTGGAATTGTCCTCGGGCGCCATCCGCAACCATCGTCCCGAAATCATGTACAAGGCGTTTGAAATTGCCGGCTATTCCAAGGAAGATGTCGACACCAATTTTGCTGGCATGATCAACGCCTTCAAATATGGCGCGCCACCGCACGGTGGTTCTGCACCCGGCATTGACCGCATCGTGATGCTGTTGGCGGATGAACCGAATATCCGCGAAGTCATTGTCTTCCCAATGAATCAAAAGGCGGAAGATTTGATGATGGGTGCGCCGGGGCCAGTGACTGCGAAGCAGCTTCGCGAGCTGAATATCCGGGTTGTTGAGCAGCCCAAAAGCTAATCTGGTTTAAAGCGTCCCGATACAGGGCAGGCAGGGTGGTTATTCCGCCTTGCTTGCGCCCCTGTGCGCCTTTTACGCTGGCTGCATGTCAGTGGATCTTAGCCAGTTTGAGTCCGGCCATCATTATGTTGGCGATTATGCAGCGGATTTAGAGCAGATCCAGCGGCGGTTGGCGCGGATACAGGCGGCCTATATCCTACATGGTGGTCGCGCGATGATTGCTGTGGAAGGCTGGGATGCAGCGGGCAAAGGCGGGGCCATTCGGCAGTTGAGCGCGTGTTGGGACGCGCGCTGGTGTGATGTGTGGTCAATTGGCACGCGCATGGCCGACGAGGCAGACCGCCATTTCTTGTGGCGCTTTTGGCAGTGCGTGCCCGCCCGGGGACATATCAGCGTGTTTGACCGAACATGGTACTGCCGTGTCTTGGTTGAGCGCGTAGAGGCCAAATGCAGCGAGGCCGAATGGCAGCGCGCCTATGATGAGATTAACGAGTTTGAGGCCCAGCAACGCGATATGGGCACAACATTGATCAAAATTTTCCTACACGTAACCGCGGATGAGCAGGATAAGCGGCTTAAGGCGCGCCTAAATGATCCGTGGCAGCGCTGGAAAACCGGGCCGGATGATTATCGCAATCGGGCGCGTCGCCCTGAATATTTAAAGGCCTATGGCGATATGTTTGCCCGGTGCAATACGCGCTGGGCGCCGTGGACTATTGTCGATGGAAATCATAAACGGGCGGCGCGAATGGCTGTTTTGCAGGCGATTGCCGACCAACTTGAACATGCCATTGATATGTGTCCACCACCCTTGGACCCTGACCTCGCGCATGTGGCGGAATTGGCCTTTGGTCCGCAGTGGGATGCTTAAGCTTTGGGGTAGGAAATCGCTATAACTTCATAGTCGATGGCACCGGCTGGCAGCGTGAGACGCCGGACGTCGCCAACACGGCCCCCACGCACCGCTCGCGCGATAGGGGAGTTCCAGCCAACCCGGCCTTGCGCAGCATCTGCCTCATCATCGCCGACGAGCGTGATGATACGGTGATTATCTTCCTCATCAGCCAAGGTGACAGTGGCCCCAAATAGAATGACGGATTTGTCCGGCTGAAGCGCCGGATCAACCACACGCGCGGCCTTTATCCGTTTTGAAAGCCAGCCTAATTCCCGATCAATCTCGCGCAGGCGCCGCTTGCCGTAGATATAATCGCCATTTTCTGATCGATCGCCATTGCCTGCCGCCCATGAGACGGTTTCGACCAGTTTTGGGCGTTCCTCGGCAAATAAGGCATGGTACCGCGCCTTAAGGTCCGCAAAGCCTTGCGGAGTGATGTAATTGGGCATGTCCACTTAGCCGGGATATCGTTTGCCGAGATAGGTGGAAAGGGGGGTGTTGCTGCGTACATTGGCCTTTGCCGGGTTTAACGCATCATAAACAACGGCATTTTCAAGCACGCGTTGCACGTAATTGCGCGTTTCAGAAAAGGGGATGGCTTCAATCCAGTCCAAAACATCGCGGTCTTGTCGCGGATCGCCCAAGGTTCGCAGCCAGCGGTTCACATTGCCCGGCCCTGCATTATACGCGGCCACGGCTAGCACATAAGACCCGCCATACGCCGTCATCAGCCGAGAAAAATAGGTGGCCCCCAGCGCGATATTATAAGCCGGTTCGTTCAATCTACTCTCAGAATAGGTCAGGCCCGCCCGCGGCGCGGTTCCTCTGGCCGTTGCCGGCATAAGTTGCATCAACCCACGCGCGCCAACTCGGCTCACGGCGGCGCGATCAAACTGGCTTTCTTGACGTGCAATAGCGTGAATAATGCTCCAGCTGGGCATATGTTCTGGTGGCACCTCAATCACAGGAAAAGCGGTTTTCATATAACCGGATAGGCCTGAGTTGCGGGCATTTCGACCAACCAGCACGTTAAGATCAGGTCGCCCGGCTTGTGTTGCAAGTTCGGCGGCCAGAATATGCTCGGCATCGGTGCTGACGGCATTGGCAATACTGCGGACGAAAAGGCTTTGCTCATTCCAATTGCCCGCCCGGCCAAGGGCCAACATCGCGCGGACGACGCTGCGGTTTAAAAATTTGCTGCGCTCTTGCGGGGTAATGGGCACGTCAATGGCGTCGTGCGTGACATCTGGCAGGCGGCCCAAACGTTCAGACGCCAATTGCCCGTGAAATTGATCGCTAAAACGGGCAGCGTTTTCAAACGCCTGTTCAGCAGCCGCTGCATTTCCTGCGGACAGATGGGCTCGACCCGCCCAATACCAGCCTCTGGCTTGGGTTTGCGGCGATTTCGCTGCATTGGCATAAAGGGTGAACATGGCCGCCGCCTGGGCTGGCGCATTCAGCCGGTTCAGGGCCGCCGTTGCTGCCAGCCACGTCAGGTCGGTATAGGCGTCGCGCTCTGCAAAGGGGCGTTCCCGCACAGCGGTGCCGGGGACATAGGCCGTGCCAATTCGGCTCGCAATGTCATAGGCCATTTGCCATTGCCCGTCTTTGGCCGCGTCTTGCGCAGACAGCAGCAACATCTGCAGCCAAATTTCAGGCGAGGCAGGATAGGCCGCCATTGGCATGTTAAAGCGCAAAATTTGGCGGGCGACACCGCCTTGGCCCGTCGCGCGCAGCCACCACATATAATCCGCAATAAACCCCGGATCGAGGCGAATGGGATTGGTAGCATAGGCCAGTCGGTCTGGCGCGTCCGCCGCCTTTGTCAGCAGCGCCAGCCGAACCTCAAAGCCGGGACGCCGAGCAGGGGTCGTAAAGTTTAACTGGCGGGTGGCCGCACTGGTTGCGCGCAGCCATAGCAATTTGTCCATCCGGGCATCATGGTCTTGACCCGTTAGCTGGCTGGAAAACCGCGACATAAGGCGGGCTTCATCATCGCTGGACAAGAGGCCGCCAGTCCATGCGGACCGTGCCGCGTCAAAGGCAGAGTTGCTCTGGCCTACGGCCAATTGCGCTTCTGCAAGGCGCAACCATCCAGCGGGTGATTGGGGCGGGTAGAGGTTGAAAAAACGGATGATGAGCGTGGGGCTATCAACCCCAGGTCGAATGGCTCGTTCGGCGGCCGCGCGCATTTGTGCTTCATTTGGCCAATCCTGATGCGCGATGAGGAAATTGGCATAGCTTGCAAAGCCAAAGCCATTCCCCCGCGGGCTGCTGGGTGCAGCAGGCGCGGCAACGGGCGCGGGGTTCAACGCGGCAGGGGGGAGCTGGTCCAATGTGGTTTGCGCAGCCAGTGGCGATGCGCTGATAAAAAGCGCCAAAAGGCCGGTTCTGGCTGAAAGATAATTTAACCTGATAGACAACATACTGGACATGATAGGGTCAGCTTCCTTATTTGGCGCTGAATGTGCTGAGGAGCAAGGGCTTGTTCGCCAGTGCGCAGTTTTACAAGCTAAGGGGCAACGTTATGTTTTCCGGTTCTATTCCGGCCTTGGTCACGCCGTTCCTAAATGGTGCTGTGGATGAGGATGCGTTCCGTCGGCTTGTGAGCTGGCAGATTGAGCAAGGGTCCAGCGCGTTGGTGCCGTGCGGCACAACGGGCGAAAGCGCCACTTTGTCCTATGAAGAACATTATCGCGTGATCGCGCTGTGCATTGAAGAAGCAGCTGGCCGGGTGCCCGTGATTGCAGGCTGTGGGTCTAATGACACGGCCACTGCCGTGCGCCACATGGCCTTTGCCAAGGCACAAGGGGCGGCGGCGGCTTTGGTTGTTGCGCCCTATTATAACCGGCCCAATCAGGACGGGATTTTCGCCCATTATGCGCATTTGGCCGAAAAGTCGGATTTGCCAATCATTCTCTACAATGTGCCGGGGCGCACGGTGACTGATCTGCTGCCAGACACGGTGGCGCGGCTGTCTGAAATCCCCAGCATTGTTGGCATTAAGGATGCCAGCGGCAATTTGGCGCGCGTGGCGGAGCATCGGCTGGGCTGTGGCACAGATTTCTGCCAGCTATCGGGCAATGATGATATGGCCGTCGCCTTTAATGCCGCAGGGGGCGTTGGGTGCATTTCTGTAACGGCAAATGTGGCCCCGCGGCTTTGTGCTGACCTGCAAGCGGCCTGTCTTGCCGAAGACTATGCCAAGGCGCGGGCATTGAATGATCAGCTGCACCGCCTGCACACTGCGCTGTTTACGGATGCCTCACCTGCGCCCGTCAAATATGCGATGAGCCGGGTTCTTCCGGGCTTTTC
>RFZB01000181.1 GCA_009920915.1 Sphingomonadaceae bacterium
CACAGTTTGATAAGGCGCGTAAAAAGCGTCGAGTGTGGCAGTGCCATGGTCCATCCACAGCCGCCTGTGGCCGGGTGCCCCTAAAGACTGGCGGAACCAGTTGGTAAGCAGTGCCTGCAATTCAGGGTTGGTTGGCCCAACCTCACGCGGGTCAACTGAGGGCCAGTGGCTGCTGACACAGGCGGCCTGCCCATAGACATCGGGCCGCGCCATAAAGGCATAGCAGCTCATCAACCCGCCCATGCTCGAGCCTGCAATGGCTGTATTGGCAGCATCGGTCTTGGTGCGGAATTGTGTATCGACCCAAGGCTTTAGCTCATCCGTGATCCAGCGCAGATAGGCATCGGAGATAATCGGCCCGCCAGCCAGCCTGTCCATTTGTGCGCGCAATGACGGGCTGGCAGCATCGTAGATCGGCCGGGGCAGATATTGGCGATATCGGTCCGCCCCCGGTGCCCAAATGCCGACAATGATATGCGGCTCTGCCCGATGCGCTTTGGCCAGCGCCAGCATCGCTTTATCCGCCGCCCAGACTTTGTTGAAATTGGATTTGGCGGGATCAAAAAGGTTATGCCCGTCATGCATATACAGCACGGGGTAACGGCGTGTTCCGCCATCATAGCCCGGTGGCAGCCAGATGGTCAGCTTTTGATCGGGCAGGCCCGCGGCTTTCAGCCCCGTATAATCGATAAGACGGCCCAATTGTGCAGGGCTTTGGGCCGCAAGGGGCTGGGCCGCGTGTGCCTTGCCTGCCCATCCCGCCAGCAAGACACATAGCGCCGCCACAAATATGTTAACGCGCATAGCACATCCTCCTTACGCCGCAGGCTTATGGTCCACCCGCAGCATGGCGAGCGCAGCACCCGCCATCACAATGGCGGCAATCAGCATTGTCCAGATTGGCTGGCCGGGGAAGAAGCTGCGCATGATGCCGCCCATGATGGTGGCAATCATCAACTGGGGCAGCACAATGAAGAAGTTGAAAATGCCCATATAGATGCCGAACTTTTCCTGCGGCAAAATTGCCGAGAGAATGACATAGGGCATGGTGAGGATGGATGCCCAGGCAATGCCAATGCCAATCATCGGTAGCACCAGCAAATTGGCATCGCGAATGATCATAAGGCCAGCAAAGGCGGCCGCCCCCGCCAAGAGGCAGGCCATATGCGTGCGTGCCGCACCTATTTTCTTGGTCAACTGGGGCAGGGCAAGCGCGGCAAGGGCCGCCACACCATTATAAATGGAAAATAGGACGCCAACCCAATCGGCCCCATCATTATAGGCGCGCGACGCGGTGTCTGTTGCGCCGAACACATATTGGGTGACAACGGGCGTGGTATAAATCCAGAGGATGAACAGCGCGATCCAAGTGAAAAATTGGACAACTGCCAGCCGACGCATCTGCTGCGGCATGGTGTTTAAGTCGCTCAGAATCTGGCTGAGGGCGCCCAACGTGGTGCCGCGTTTCAATGCGGCCGCGTTCACCATTTGCGCAAGACCATAGGCGGCCAGCCCGCCGCCCAGCACATATAGCTGTTTGTCGAGCGCAAGTGTCTCAACCAACGCCAGCACAATCAGGCCACCTGCCAGCCAAATAGAGCCCGTTGACGACGCCGTGAGGGATGCATGGTCCATGGCGTGAACATCGCCGCCGCTAAATTGGCGCAGCTCTTGCGGTGAATATTCCCGCGTTGTCAGCACCGTCCATAGAACGGCAAGGAAGATGGCGGCTGCCCCCAAATAGAAAGAATATCGGACCGAAGCTGGCACGCCTTGTGCAGCCACATTGGGCACGCCCAAATGGGCCAGAGCCCATGGCGCCAGCGACCCAAGCACCGCGCCCGTGCCAATGAACATGGTTTGCACGGCATAGCCCTGCGCCCGCTGGTCCTCGCGCGTCATATCGCCGACAAAGGCGCGAAATGGCTCCATGGAGATGTTGAGCGAGGCATCCAGCAGCCAAAGCAAAGCCGCCGCAAACAAGAGAATGCCAGCATTGGGCAGGCCCAAGAGCGCGAGTGCCGCCAGCGCCGCACCTGCCATAAAATAGGGCCGACGGCGGCCAAAGCGCCCCCACGTCCGGTCACTATAATGACCAACCAACGGCTGCACCAACAGGCCGGTCATTGGCCCCGCGATCCATAAAATCGCCAGATCATCCACGTTTGAGCCAAGTGACTGGAAGATGCGGCTGACATTGGCATTTTGCAGGCCGAAGGCGACTTGAATGCCGAAAAAGCCGAAGGAAATGTTCCAAAGGCCCCAAAAGCCCTGACGTGGCTTTTCCATCACTCCATCCCCTCACAATTATGTGTTCTTACGCCCCATTGCTGACAGACTGTGGCGTCACGCTCAACATTTTGGAGGCTATGTATACGAATACACGGAGCCAAATCTGACCGTGTCGCAGTGAACCGGGTTAATTGGCCCCGCAGGATTTGCGGACCACCAATTTGCACGGCAACGCACTGGAATCGACGAGTTCGGCGC
>RFZB01000182.1 GCA_009920915.1 Sphingomonadaceae bacterium
GAAGACCGCGTCAGCCTGACCGGCGAGGCCCAGTCTGGCGAGATTTATCGTGGATGGCTGACGCACCGGCTGTTTGATCGCCTGTTAGAACGTCTCTTTGGCATATTGGGCAAAGCGGCGGATGATGGGTTTTCAGCGGTTCTCAACGAATTTGCTCAAGACCGCGCTGAGGCTGAGCTAAGCCCGACCGTGCCGGTGCAGCCCAAACAGGAAAGCAAGACGCTGGGCCCTTATTTGATTACCGAAATTGACATTGCCGAGCTGGAGGGTGCCGTGCAGTTAAGCTTTCGCCATAGTGCGGAGGCTGGCGCGATCATTCCGCTGGCGCATCAAGATCTGCGGCAATGGCTGGCCATTGTGCGCACTGCTTATAAAAATGCCGGCTGGCCAATGCAGACATGGCCAGACTGGATGTCCGAGCGCAGCCCGGATGCCGCCGCGCGGCCAGTGCTGCACTAAATCGGCCGGCGTGCAGCTGGCCTTATTTGCGTAAAACCGGCGCCAAGACGCGGACCAAAACAGGCAAAAATGCCCGCAAAACAAGCAAGACCAGCCACGCCCCAACGCAATCCCCAATGAAAATGGCCGCAAAAAGGCCAAATGGCTGCGGCACGGCGCCGACAGCCTGAAGCGCAAGTGCCAGAAGCAGCGCATTTCCGACCGCACAGCCGCCAGACAGCCACAAGAGGTCCATAGGCGACATGCCTTGCAGATCTGGCCGAATGCCCCGCAGATGCGCGACAATGAACGCCCCAATTGGCGCGCCAATTGATGTGAGCAAGGTCACAATCAATTCTGGCACATAGCCATTGCCCAGATCATACCAGCCCATCACAACGCAGATCAGCCCGCCGCCAAACAAAATGGGAATGGCGATGGGGCCAAAAATTAAGACGGCAATAATCCGTACAAAGGCTGGCAAAAAGAAATAAGAAATCAGGCCGACACTCTCACTCGTTAAGCTCAGTTCCTTGGTAAGCCAGAACAGAAACGCATACAGAAACGCCAGGAAAACAGCCAAATTAAAGTTAAAGATTCGGCTGGTGCTCACTGAAACGCTTTGAAAATATTATCCGCCGTCTCTGTAAAGCGCACATGCCGTTTCCGGCGATCAGGATCATTGGCTTCAAACTCAACCACGCCCTTTTCGCGCAGCGCCACCAAGGTGCGATAGCCTGTTGACCGCGACCCAAAGCCCGCAAGACCATAAACATCTGTGACCAGAATAGGGTCTTTCTCTTGCGCCAGGGCATAGAGCTCAAACAACATCCGCTCTTCCTCGCCCGACAAGTCACACAAGGGCGGCAAGCGCCGCAAGCTCACGAGGAAATTAATCAGTTTTACTTTTGACTTCGCCATGATGCGTCAACGACATTCACTTTGGTTCAGCCGACTCACTTGAATGATAGGGGCGTTTACCCCCAGCGACAAGCCATATCCGGGGTTGTGAGTAGTTTTACGGAAAGCCCGTTCTTCTAAAAACCGGCCGCTTTCTTCACCACGTCGCCCACAACAGCCGCTGCTCCATTTAAGGTATCGCGGTCCAAGTGCGAATAACGCTGCGTTGTTCGGGTCTGCGTATGCCCCAAGAGCTGCTGGACGACATAAATGCTCACCCCGTTGTTCACCAAAAAGCTGGCATAGCTGTGCCGCAAATCATGCAGCCGCACATCGGGCAGGCCCGCGCGCTTGCGAATACGATCCCAGGGATAGAAAAGCGCGGGGCATGGCTTTCCCGTTCGATCACTGGGGAAAACCCACTCCCCTGTTTTGTGCTGATAGAGCTGCGTTAACAGATCAACGGCTTGGTCATTCAACGCAATAAAGCGCGGCTTGCCAGATTTGGACAAAGGCACGAACAACGTCTTCTTCTCAAAATCCACATAGTCCCATTTGGCCTGCGTAATTTCATTGCGCCGGCCGCCTGTTAGCAACAGTAGCTCAATCGCATTGGCGGCCACGCGGTTTTCATCCGCCCGAATAGATAGGATCAGCGCCTCTGTTTCGGCCTGTGACAAAAACCGCTCGCGCCCCTGCTCTTCATAAAGCTCCACATCCTTGGCGGGATTGCGCTCCATTTTGGGGATGCCCCATTTGCGCGCCAAGTTGAGCATATAACGCAGGATAATCACGGGCCGATTGCAGGTTCCCGGCGCAAACCCATTGGTGCGCATGGCCGCCATCATCCGCACAATGGCCCCCGTTGTCAGATCATCCAGATAGACTGAGCCCAAAGCGGGCAGCAAATGCCGCCGGATCAGCACTTCATCGGTTTGCCAGCTGCGCTTCTTCTGCGCCACAAAGGGCAAATAGCTGTTCAAAGCAAAGTCTTTGAGCAAGGGCACATCGCGCACCAGCTTTAATTCCTGCCGCGGATCCCG
>RFZB01000183.1 GCA_009920915.1 Sphingomonadaceae bacterium
GGCCACAGCGCTTGCTCGGGGTGCAAGAGATCGCCGGTTCGAATCCGGCCAGTCCGACCAATTTTTGAGCCGTTCGACCTAGGTTACTGTGAATCCTCTAGGTCACCGACCCGCCGCCCTGCGGTGAGGTCACCCCTTGCTCAACCCCCTTTCGAGCCGAAGCTTCTCGGTTATCACAACAAACGAAACGTAAACCTCCTCTGGTCGGCGCAAGCCGGGAGGTTCCCCGGCGCGAACAGCGAAGCGGGTTCACCGAAAACAACTCGAGGGCAAATCCTCGCTCGAAATCCCCAGGCCACGCCTGGCCCCTTTTTATCCTCCTAGCTCAATCGGAAAGAGCAGGGCAGGCCTGCGAAGCCCCGGATGCCAGTTCGATTCTGGCGGAGGATACCATCACGTTCGGATAGTTCAATGGACAGAGTAGCCGGTTTCGACCCGGAAGATGAAGGTTCGAGTCCTTCTCCGAATACCATTTCGAGCCGATGGCCAAGAGTAACGGTGATTTTGGTCAGGGTGGCGGAACGGCAGACGCAACGCCCTTAAGATGCGTCCATTTGTGGGTTCAAGTCCCACCCCTGATATTTCATGGTTTCGTGGCGGAATTGGCATACGTGCTTGCCTCAGACGCGAGATGATGCGGGTTCGAATCCCGCCGAAACCACCTTTCAACGGCGTCCAAGCCGATGGCTTGAGGCCGCGGTCCGCCAAGCAGCCTTCGCTGGGTTCAAGTCCCAGATGAACCTCCCTTGATCGGCGGTATGCTCAATGGGTGAACGGCAGGCCGTAAATCCGTCGAGCTTCGCTTGGTGGGTTCGATGCCCATACCGCAGACTATTTTATATCCTCGCGCAAGGCGTTGAGCCCGGCTTTGAACCGGCCAAGGTCGGGGTTCGAGTCCTCCCGAGGGCTCCATTTCCACGCGCGCAAGCCGCGCATTGGCCGACGCCAGGCCGGCGGCGGCCGCTTCCATGGATTGCACTTTTGCAAGCGTAGCCAAAGTCGAAGGCAGGGTCGGGTGAACCCCGAATCCAACCCCACATCTTTGTCCAGTCATCTGGGCCGAACGGGTAGTTGGTTATCTGCAAAATCCCGAAGTGTAGGTATCGAATCCTGCCGCTTGCACCTTTTCGAGCCGAACGTCGTCGGTTATCCGCACCCAGATGGAAATGGAAAAATCGCAGCTGATGCGCGCAAGCGTGGCGATCCGGGCAACCGGTTCATCGGCAATATCCCGACGGCAAATCCTTGCTCGAATCCTCCAGTCACAACCTGGTTTGGCGCCTCTTAGCGTAATGGTAGCGTGCTCGTTTTGGGACCGAGAGGTTGGCGGCTCAAGTCCTCCATGGGGGCCAATCCCCGCCTTATTCCATCCTGTGGAACAGTATTTCAGTTCGGATCATTTCCAACGGACAGGATAGCCGGTTACGAACCGGCCGATGAAGGTTCGAATCCTTCTCCGAACACCATTTCGAGCCGAAGGCCAAGAGTTACTACGTCTCAAACCCTCTTGGCCGCCACTTGCTCGTTCTTCGCGCCGCTGGCGCAATCATCCCATCAGGATATAGCTTAGTCAGGCAGAGCGCGCAATCGGGGTCCGCGAGGCCGCGGGAACGAAGCACGCTTCCCTGACCATTCATGCGGACGTACTGATACGTATGGCGACTCCTAGTCCAATTTCTTGCTCAGCGATGGGCCGCCAGGATCCTAGGTTGCCTCGCACGATGCGCCAGCAGGTGAAATCCCTGCCGTTCGTGCCTTTCCTGTCCGGGTAGCTCAAATGCACAGAGCAGCTAGGTCCTAACTAGCAGGCTGAGAGTTGGAATCTCTCTTCGGGCACACTTTCTGAAGGGGTAGCTTAATCAAAGCACCGTGAAAACATCCAGCGCACCACCTTGCTCGGGCAACCGGAGCCGCTCGTGCTGGGTTATCTCGATAAGCTCGGAGCTGCGGGTGAAAACCCCGCCCCCTTCACCTTTTATAGTCGCATAGCTCAGCTGGTCAGAGCGCCGGGCAGATAACCCGGAGACCGATGGTTCGAACCCATCTGTGACTACCATTTCAGGGGATGATCCATAATCATCCCGAATTTCAGGAGGGGTCGTCTAATCCTAAGACAGCGCGACAAACATCCAACGCAACCAACTTGCTTGGGCAACCGGAGCCGACCGTTGTTGGGTTATTACCGAAACTCGTCATGCGGGTGAAAATCCCGCCCCCTCCACCATTTCAATCGGCCGTTCAAATCTATGGTTAGGTTAACGGCGTCGCAATCAATGTTCAGGGCTTAGACTCCCCAACAGTCCGCCACTTATCGTGAGATGAGTGTAACCGGCAGCACGGGCCTCTGGCGAGGACCTGGACAGGATTCGAG
>RFZB01000184.1 GCA_009920915.1 Sphingomonadaceae bacterium
GGTGTATAGCGCCGCTCAGGCAGGCGCGCTGCAGCCTCCAAAATCCGGGCAAGAACGCCTTGGATAATCTGGATCACATCTTGGTTGGTAAAGCGGATCACAAAATAGCCCATTTGTTCCAATGCTTGGCTGCGGATACGATCTGCATCCTCATCAACGTGCGTGCCGCCGTCAACTTCGATTATCAAGCCGGTCTTGGGGCAGCAGAAATCGACAATAAAGCTCCCGATCACGGACTGTCGCCGAAATTTATGGTCCCCCAACTGACTGTTGGACAGATGACGCCATAGCCGTTTCTCGGCTTCTGTTGGCTGGCGGCGCATTTGGCGCGCAAATGATCCTTTTTCCGCCTCTATTCTGCGCGCCATTCACCCACCCCAACCCCTCCCTTGGAAGGGAGGGGCTTTTTAGCTCAGCTCAGCGCCGCTTTCACCAGCGCGCTGGCTTTGGACAGATCCAAATTCGCAGCGTGGCGTTCTTTCAGCACCGCCATCACGCGACCCATATCTTTCACGCTTTCGGCGCCAAGTTCCGCCTTAATGGCCTCAATGGCGGCCGTTGTTTCGGCTTCGCTCATCTGTTGAGGAAGGAAAAGCTCAATAATCGCAACTTCCGCAGCCTCTGCGTCTGCCAGCTCAGGGCGGCCGCCTTTGGTGTAAAGTTCAATCGATTCGCGGCGCTGCTTCACCATTTTTTGCAGCACTTCGGTCACCAGCACATCGTCATCGCTCGGCGCTTTGCCGGTGCGGGCTTCAATGTCGCGGTTTTTAATGGCGGCTTGGATCAGGCGGATTGTGGCCGTTTTTGGCTTATCTCCGCCCTTCATGGCCTCAACCAGCGCGGCTTTAAGATCGTCGCGAATCATAGTCATCTCTCAAACATGGGAAAGATTTTCCCTTAGCTGGGGAAAAGCCGTTTTAATAGATTGACGCTGGCCGCCCCCATCTCTAGCGGGGGTGCCTTAGCGACATCGTCAAAAATCTCTTTTTAAGGAGCGCCCCATCATGGCCGACCTCACCAGCACGCGCGCGCCCAACGGAGCGACAGGCGTTCTGGTATTGGCGTCCGGCGATATTCTATGGGGCCGCGGATTTGGCGCAGAAGGCGCTGCCGTTGGTGAAGTCTGCTTCAACACCGCAATGACGGGCTATCAGGAAGTGATGACGGACCCCAGCTATGCCGGGCAGATCATCAACTTTACCTTCCCACATATTGGCAATGTCGGCACCAATCCCGAAGATATTGAAGCGACCAATCCACACGCCTTGGGCTGCATCGTCCGGCAGGATGTGACGGGCCCGTCCAACTTCCGCAACACGCAGCATTTTGTGCAGTGGATGGTGCAAAATGGCCGGATTGGCCTGTCGGGCGTTGATACGCGCGCCTTGACCCGGCTGATCCGTGTGAAGGGTGCGCCCAATGCCGTGATTGTCCATAATGCCAAGGGGCAGTTTGATCTTGCAGCCCTCCTGTCTCAGGCGCGCGGCTGGCCGGGGCTGGAAGGGATGGACCTCGCCAAGGATGTCGCAACGCTGCAAAGCTATGGCTGGGCCGATGGGCTGTGGACGCTGAAAGATGGCTATGCCGTCAACAGCGCCAACCCCAATGGCCCGCGCGTGGTGGCCATTGATTATGGCATTAAGCGTAACATCTTGCGCAATTTGGTGGATGCTGGCGCGCAAGTGACTGTTGTGCCCGCAACAGCCAGCTTTGACGATATTCTGGCGCACAAGCCGGATGGGCTGTTCCTCTCCAACGGTCCGGGTGACCCGGCAGCGACGGGGGAATATGCTGTGCCCGTGATCCGGCAATGGCTGGAGACGAAAAAGCCGCTCTTCGGCATTTGCTTGGGCCACCAGATGCTGGGCCTTGCCGTGGGTGCGAAGACCGAAAAAATGCACCAGGGCCATCGCGGCGCCAATCACCCGGTCAAGCGGCTGGATGATGGGCGGGTGGAAATCACCAGCATGAACCATGGTTTTGCCGTGGATGCAGAGACGTTGCCCGTCAATGCGCGGGCCACGCACATTTCGCTGTTTGACGGATCGAATTGCGGCTTTGAACTGACGGATCAGCCTGCCTTTAGCGTCCAATACCACCCCGAAGCATCCCCCGGCCCGCAGGACAGCCATTATCTGTTCGAAAAATTTGTCGGGATGATGGGAAGCAAATAATGCCAAAAAGAACTGACATTTCCTCCATCCTCGTCATTGGCGCTGGTCCGATTGTCATCGGTCAGGCTTGCGAGTTTGATTATTCCGGCACACAGGCGATCAAGGCGCTGAAGGAAGAGGGCTATCGCATTGTCCTCGTCAATTCGAACCCGGCGACGATCATGACCGATCCCGAGTTTGCGGATGCGACCTATAT
>RFZB01000185.1 GCA_009920915.1 Sphingomonadaceae bacterium
CGGGCGCGGTTTGCGCAACGGCGGGCATGGCAAGGCCAGCGCCAGTCAAAGCAGCAGATACCAGCAGGGCAACGCGTAATCTCACCAACGTCTCTTTCGATTCCAACCGCGCCTATCGCATTGTCACAGCCGTCCTGCAATCACCGCGCGGCGGCGATGCTATGATGTGGGGCAGAAGGGCGCTAACAGAACGACAACCGAATCGGTTCCCCCCTCACTTAATTTCCGGACTTAGGACAAACCATGATTAAGGTTCGCTTTTCTGCCTCTCGTCCCGCAGGTGCGCAGTGCCTGATCCTTCCCGTTGGCAAATCGGGGTTAGATGGGGCTTCGTTGCCCGGTGATGCAGCTGTCCTGCGTGCAGCAGCCAAGGCCGCCCGGTTTGACGGTGAAGCGGGCAGCAGTTTTGAACAACATATTGGCCATGAGGCAGGCGCGCAGCGACTGGTGCTGCTGGGGACTGGCGCTGGTTCAGCTGAAGACTTGGAAAAAGCAGGGGGTGCAATTTCTGCAAAGCTCCTGACTTCGGGCGAGACAGATGCGACGCTGGATGTGTCTGGCCTGTCGGCCTCTGCTGAGGCAGTGGCGCGCATGGCTGCGGCTGCTGCCTTGCGTAGCTGGCGCTATGATACCTATCGGACCAAGCTGCCTGAGGCGCAAAAGCCAACATTGCGTGATTTGGTGATTGTTGGCGCGCCAGAGGGGATGGACGCTGCGTGGGCCCATTATAACGCCTTGGTTCAAGGGGTTTCCTTGACGCGCGAATTGGTCACTGAACCGGCCAACGTCCTGTATCCCGAAACCTTTGTGGAACGCTGCCAACGGCTGAAAGACGCGGGCGTTGAAATTGAGGTCCTGGGCGAAGCAGAGATGCGCGCAGCCGGCATGGGGGCCTTGCTTGGCGTGGCGCAGGGGTCCGTCCGTGAACCCAAGTTGTTGGTCATGCGTTGGGATGGCACCAACGGCGCGCAGAAAAAGCCTGTCGTGTTTGTCGGCAAGGGTGTGACCTTTGATACGGGCGGTATCTCGCTCAAGCCGCCAGCCGGCATGGAAGATATGAAATGGGATATGGGCGGGGCAGGCGCCGTTGCAGGGGCCATGCTCGCGCTCGCTGGGCGCAAGGCCAAGGCCCATGTTGTCGGCGTGTGTGGGCTCGTTGAAAATATGCCCGATGGTAATGCGCAACGCCCCGGCGATGTGGTGACGTCCATGTCGGGCCAGACGATTGAAGTCATCAATACCGATGCCGAAGGTCGTCTGGTCCTGTGCGATGCCATGACGTGGGTGCAACAGCGCTTCCAGCCGGAATATATGGTGGACCTCGCGACGCTGACCGGCGCGATGATCATTTCGCTGGGCCATGAATATGGCGGGCTTTTCTCCAATGATGATGGCTTGGCTGATAAATTGTCGGCGGCCGGTAAGGCGGTGGGCGATCCGCTGTGGCGTTTCCCCATTGGGCCGGCCTATGACAAGCTGATTGATAGCCCCATTGCCGATATGAAGAATGTTGGCCCGCGCGAAGGTGGGTCAATCACGGCCGCACAATTCCTCCAGCGATTTGTGGATGAGGGCGTAAAATGGGCGCATCTCGACATTGCAGGGATGGTCTGGGCATCCAAGCCGGGCACAGTCTGGGATAAGGGCGCGACGGGATTTGGCGTGCGTCTGCTCGATCGCTTTGTGGCGGACAATTTTGAAGGCTGATTTCTACTATTTAACCCGTACCCCGCTGGAACGTGCACTGCCCGCAATTGCAGAGCGCGTTCTGGCGTCGGGCGCGCGGTTGTTGATTTTGGCTGACGATGCGCTGCTGCTCGATCGGCTGGATACCCATCTTTGGGCCTATCGGGCTGAGAGCTTTTTGCCGCATGGGCGCAAGGGGGATCAACCTGTGCTGCTCGCGCTTCCGGATGCAGCGGCCAGCGGATATGCCAATATCGCGCTGGTCGATGGCATGTGGCGGGATGTGCCTGCGGGCACAGAGCGTGTCTTTTACTTCTTTGACGCAGACCGGCTGGACACTGCGCGCGCGGCTTGGCGGGCCTTGGCAGATCAGCCGGTGGAGCGGCGGTATTGGAAGCAGGATGAGGCGGGCCGCTGGGTCGAAGGGCCGTAACCCTTAAGTTTATGCCCAAATTGCTTGCGACACTGGGGCAGAGCGGCTAGAGGCCCCGCCATTCAATCCTGATTTTCCCTTGATAATGGAGACGACCAGACATGGCCGCCAATCGTACTTTTTCGATCATTAAGCCCGATGCTACTCGCCGCAACCTGACCGGCGCTGTCACCAAGATGCTAGAAGATGCTGGCCTGCGTGTCGTTGCATCCAAGCGCATC
>RFZB01000186.1 GCA_009920915.1 Sphingomonadaceae bacterium
AAATAGTGAGCCAACTTGTCAACCCGAGCTCGGGTCAGCCTGTCCCACCTCGGAAATCGGCCGAAACACCGGTGAACGGCCGTTCACCCCCCGGGGGGGGTCGCGCCCGCGTGGGGTGGGGGAGGTCGAGCGGGTTCACCCATCTGGACTTTTTCTGCAATAAGCCCTGCTGGGGTCTGGTATTAGCCGTGCTACTGAGTTGGGCAAGGCTGGGCGTTGGGCTTGACAGGGCATAGTCGGCCCCCCTTAATAATCCCCCATTCCCCCCTTTCGTCCCCCAGAGGGGGAAAGGGTTCTTGTGGAGCGAATGTGAATGAGCGTAATGAGAAGCCTTGGGGAATGGATTGACTAAGGCTAACTTAGATGGATTATGGCCGGAATATGGATTATTCTGAGACAGACTTGATCCGGGTGACCGGGATTTCCAAGCAGCAGATGCGGGAAATTCGGAAGAAATTGGAAGAGGGGGCGCATTGGTATCGGAAGCCTAGCAAGGGGCCAAAGAACCTGTGGCCTGTTTTCTGGACGAGGGCTGGGGTCGATAATCTGTGCTTGATGGCCGGGGTCGATAACCCGGAGTTGGAGCAGGAGTTGGCTGCGGTGGAGCCGCCGAAGCAGGTGGAAGGCATCGTGAAGGCCAAGTTTGCGAACCCTCGGATCATTGCCTGCGATATCGTGCGCGACAAGGGCTACGAGCGGGTGAATGTGCTGGTCAAGGACAGCCGGAACTTCGTGCTAGGGATGGTGGTTCCCCTGCGGTCTGACGGGAAGATGTGGGTGGCGGCCAAGCACCCCCGGTTTGGAGGGCGCTGGTAATGGCTAAAAAGAAGCCCAATAAGCCGAAGGACAAGGTCATCAAGAAGGCAAAGGTGGTCTCGGCTGGCCTGTATTCGGGTGATAAGTGTGCGAATGACGAGCAGGCCGAGGCGGCGCTCGTCTATGCGGTCAGGTCGTTCAACAAGTACTTCAAGGAGGGGCTGATCGTAGCCAAGGTGGCCGAAGACAAGTATAAGGTGGTCACTTTTGGCCCCGGGTCGCCCAAGGAGCATTTCAAGCCTGTGATGTGGTCGTCCATCAAGGCTGCTTATGAAGCCTTCAAGGAAGGCATCAACGATGACGAGATTTTCGATGGATGACTATAATGGGGTCTGATCAACCCAAGGCCAAGAGGAATATAACTGATAGCAAATTCCGAGGGCCGCCCAATTTTAGCCTTGGTAGCACAATGGTTGTGCGCCTGTTTTGTAAACAGATGGTTGTCGGTTCAAGTCCGTCCCAAGGCTCCATCCTTGACAGAACGCTTATAACCTGTATCAAACTTACTTATGACTAGCATTACTGAATTTCTCAAGCGTATCTACGCCTATGTGGACGCGCTGCTGAACCCCTCTAAACCTATGCCCCTGAAAAAGTCCTCCTCCGAGAAGGCGTTTGTCGCCAATATCAAAGCAGAAATCAAGTCCGGAAAGCCTCAGAAGCAGGCTCTTGCCATCGCTTACGCCACCAAGCGTAAGTATGCCAAGAAGAAGTGAAACTAAGCCCCCATCCAGTCCTCAAGATCCCCAGCCAAGAGGATCTTAAAAATCTGACCCAAAGGGTAGGGGCAGAGGAAGTTGCGCGGATCCTTCGGATCCGCGAAGAGAAGATCGCTGCGGAGAAGACTGACCCTTACCGTCACGGCTACGAACCCTTTCACTGGAAAGAAGCGGACGCTTTTCTGAAGACTTATCAGGAAATCTGCGTTCTTGGGGGTAATCGAGCAGGCAAGACGGAGTGGGCTGCAAAGCGGGTGGTGTCCACGATGGTGAATACGCCGAATGCGCGCGTCTGGTGCTTGCACACGACATCCAAGTCGTCTATCGAGATGCAACAGAATGTCATCTGGAAGTATTTGCCACCGGAATACAAGTCGCTGAAGAAGGGGCGGGTCACGAACATCCAATATTCGCAGAAAAACGGCTTTTCGGACGGCACTTTCATCTTCCCTAACGGCAGCCAGTGCTATTTCCTGAATTATGCCCAAGAAAAGCGAGTTATCGAGGGTGGCGAGTGCGATGTCATCTGGTGCGATGAACTTGTGCCGCTGGATTGGATCGAAACGCTCAGATATCGTATTGTTACCCGCCGAGGTAGGCTTATTACGACCTTTACCCCTATCTCCGGGTACACGAATGTCGTCAAGGAGTACATTTCCGGGGCTAAGATACTGGAAAGCAGGCCAGCCCCCATCCTAGACCAAAACATTCAGCACGCGCCGGGCGTGCCTAACGGACATATGCCCTACCGGGCTAAGTCCCGTGGCAAGGACGC
>RFZB01000187.1 GCA_009920915.1 Sphingomonadaceae bacterium
TGAGGGCAATCGTATCATCTTTCGCGATCCATGGACGTATCCATGCAAGGCTGATGCTATTTGGAAGGCCGGGCTCAACAATAAAGGCGGTTTTGGGTGCATCTGGCTTCGGCATGCCAAAATCTGCTTTGGGGGCCGGGCCGGGGCGGGTCGGTGCCCAAGTGCCAAAATGGCTGCGGATGAGCGGCGCTAACACGGCAGGATCGACATCCCCTGAAATGGCCAGGACCACATTATCGGGCCGATACCAGCGATCATGAAAGGCGCGTAACGTTTCGGCCGTCGCTGCAGCCAAGCTCTCGCTTGTCCCAATGGGTGTTCGTGTCGCGAGCGGCTGACCTGCAAAAAACAGCTTCATAATCGCATTTTGCACGCGCATTTGCGCACCATCACGCTCGCGCGCCTCGGCCATAACAGTCCGGCGCTCGGCCTCCACCTCGGCGGGGGAGATGGTCGGCGCGGACATCATTCCAGAGAGGATGCGAAGGCTCTCGGCCAAGGCCTCTGGCCGGGCTTGAGGCAGATCAAGGCTATAAATGGTCTGCGTTGGGCTGGTCTGCGCGTTGGAATCACTTCCAAAAGTTGCCCCAAGACGCTGCCAGACACGTTTGGCCTCGCCATCAGCGACATATTTAGACCCACGAAAAGACAGATGCTCCAGAAAATGGGCATAGCCTTGCTCGTTGGGCCGCTCCATCAAGGATCCCGCATCAACGGCCACTCGGATTGACACTTGCCCGGGCGGCACGCCGTTGCGGCGCAGCGCATAGCGCAAGCCATTGGGCAATTCCCCAAAGATCCAATGACGATCAATGGGAATGTCGCTGCCGCGATACAACCAGGGCACATCGCTGCTTGGCTGGGGCGCTGCAGATGCAGACACCGGGACCGATTTGGACGCAGGAACCGAAGGCGCTTTGGCCGCCAAAGAGGTCGCCCCGGCAAGAAGCAAAAGCGCGGACAGACGAGACACAAAAAAGGCCATGGCCTATTGCTAGCTCTGACCAGCGGCACACGCCAATGAAAAAGGCTAAGGCTCTGGCATTCGGGCATAGATGCTGGCACGATCATCGCGTGTTTTATGCAAGGAGGCCTTATGGCGCAGATACGAGGAGCCTCTTATTCCGCCACCAAGGCGGGCATTGGCTTTGGCAGTGCATTGGCGATCAGCATTTCCTGGTCGCTCCATAAATCCATCCTCTGGGCGATCATCCATGGCTTTTTCTCATGGTTTTACGTCCTTTATTATGCGCTGACGCGATGAATGATGATCCCTTGCGGGCGCTGATCCGCACTATTCCAGATTTTCCGAAGCCCGGTATTCAGTTTCGCGACATCACCACGGTGCTGCGCGACCCGGCAGGGTTTGCGCTGGCAATTGATCGCATGAAAGCGGCACTTGCCGGGCATGATGTTACGATGATTGCGGGCATTGAGGCGCGCGGGTTTATCTTTGGTGCGGCCTTAGCGCGGGAAATGGGGCTGGGCTTTGTTCCCATCCGCAAGAAGGACAAGCTGCCCGGCCGCACGATCGGCATGAATTATGCGCTGGAATATGGGCAGGACCGGATTGAAATTCACGATGATGCAGTCGGCCCGGGGGACCGGATCGCCTTAGTCGATGATTTGATTGCAACCGGCGGAACGGCCGTGGCGGCGACACAATTGTTGCGCTCTGCCGGAACGGACGTGCCGATTGCGGTGTTCCTCGTAGATCTGCCCGATTTGGGCGGGGCAGAGCGGCTCCGCGCCCAAGGGCCAATTGTGCACAGCCTGATCGCCTTTGAAGGGCATTGATGCTTTTGCTGGTAAGTCCGGGCGGGAAGGGTTAGCGCATTTCCATGCCCAAACGCGTCACACCCGGTTTGCCCAGCCGCCAACAAATCCTTGATTTTATAACGCAATCAGACTCGCCTGCGGGCAAGCGGGAAATTGCACGTGCCTTTGGTTTGAAAGGCAATGAGAAAATTGCGCTCAAAGCCCTGTTGAAAGACATGGCGGACGAAGGGCTGATTGATAGTGCGCCAGGCCGCGCCTTTCACAAGATGGGCGGCCTACCCAAGGTGACGGTGCTGCGCGTGGTGGATGTGGATGACGGCCAAGTCATCGCCATTCCTGAACATTGGGAGGCGGAAGGAAAGCCGCCGCCGCGCCTGCGCGTGGTTGAGCGGGGCCGCCGGTCTGCCGCGCTGGGCGTGGGCGATCGCATCTTGGCGCGCACCGAAGAGGCGGGCGCGGGCCATGTTGCCCACCCCATGAAGAAGCTCGCCAAGGGCGAAGAGCAAATTTTGGGCGTTGTCGCGCGTGAAG
>RFZB01000188.1 GCA_009920915.1 Sphingomonadaceae bacterium
ACCTTGGTTTTGGCAGGGGCATCGCCGTCTGCCATGCGCGGCAAGCGCTTGGCATCTTCATCCTCGGCGTCGTCCAGCCCTTCTTCATAAAGCGCGAGATAGCCGGGAAAGAGAACCACTTGGCCCGTCGCGCGCAGGCCCGTCTGGCCCGTGGCATCGGCCAGCTCAACCGTCGTGCGTTCCAACCGGGCAGAGGCCATTTGGCTTGCGAGCGCGCGCTTAAAAATCAAGTCATAGAGCCGGGCATGATCGCCACTGGCGGCTTTGTCGCGGCCGAAATCAGTCGGGCGAATGGCCTCGTGCGCTTCTTGCGCATTCTTGGCTTTAGTCTGGTAGATACGGGGCTTATCCGGCACATAGCCGGCGTCATAGCGATCTGCGATGGCCTTGCGCGCGGCGCTAATGGCCGATCCGTCCATCTGCACGCCGTCGGTCCGCATATAGGTAATTGCGCCGTCTTCGTACAAAGATTGCGCCAGACGCATCGTGTGCGTCGCAGAAAAGCCCAGCTTACGCGCCGCTTCTTGCTGCAAGGTAGAGGTGGTGAACGGCGGCGGCGGATTGCGCGTCAGCGGCTTGGTTTCAACGGACTGGACGGTAAAGCGCCCCGCCTCAACAGCGGCCTTGGCAACCTCTGCATCGCCCGCATTGCCGAGCGTCAGTTTTTCAACCTTTTCACCCTTATGGCGGACCAGCCGTGCCACAAAGGCAACGCCATCTTGCTCCAACGTGGCGGCGACTGACCAATATTCTTGCGCGCGGAACAAATCGATCTCGCGTTCGCGGTCGACAATCAGTCGCAGCGCAACCGACTGAACACGCCCGGCCGATTTTGCCCCCGGCAATTTGCGCCACAACACGGGAGACAGCGTAAAGCCCACCAGATAATCAAGCGCGCGCCGGGCGCGATAGGCATCAATCAAATCATGATCGAGCTCGCGGGGCCGCGCCATGGCTTCGGTGACGGCTGCTTTAGTAATGGCGTTGAAGGTCACGCGCTCTACCTTTTGGGGCAGCGCCTTCTTCTTCGCCAGAACCTCTTGAACGTGCCAGCTAATCGCCTCGCCTTCACGATCAGGGTCCGTCGCCAGGATCAGCGTGTCCGCGCCCTTGGCCTCGTCTGCGATTGCCTTCAGCTGCTTGGACTTATCGGCATAGGCTTCCCAGGTCATGGCAAAGCCATTGTCCGGATCAACGGATCCGTCCTTTGCCGGCAAATCGCGAATATGCCCAAAGCTCGCCAAAACGCGGTGGCCCGGACCCAGATATTTCTCGATCGTCTTTGCCTTGGCAGGCGACTCAACAACAACCAGCTTCATGAGCGTTCAACAGTCCCTTCGTGTGTACGCGCGAGGGTGATTGCCTCCACCCTGCTTCGTCAAGCATCCATTTAGGTCATGCCGCCCCTTGCAGTCCGCCCGGGCTCCGCCTAGCAAAACAGACTGCCTAAGGGCTTGAAGGGGGGAGAGTTCATGAATTTCGGTCGTCGGGCGGGTGCTGCCGCCATAGGTCTGATGATGCCCAGCATAGCCTGGGCGCAAGCAGCCCCCACAGCAGATTCGGGCGACACAGCATGGATCCTGACAGCTTCTGCGCTGGTTTTGATGATGACGATTCCCGGCCTCGGGCTGTTTTACGGCGGGCTGGTCCGGGCACGAAATGTCCTCTCAGTGATCATGCACAGCTTTGTTATTCTCTGCGCAATCTCGCTGTTATGGGTTGTCGGCGGCTATAGCCTCGTCTTTGGACCAGGCTCTCCCTATTTGGGCAATCTGGGACAGGCCATGCTCGCGAATATGGCAGAGCTGCGCCAAGGCCTGACAATTTCTGAAACAGTCTTTGCGCTCTTCCAAATGACATTTGCCATCATTACACCAGCACTCGTGATTGGTGCGTTTGTTGAGCGTGTGCGCTTTGGCTGGGTGGTTGCCTTTTCAACGCTGTGGACCTTGCTGGTCTATATTCCCATTGCCCGCTGGGTTTGGGGCGGCGGCTGGCTGGCGAGTGAGTATGGCACGCTCGATTTTGCCGGTGGTATTGTTGTCCACACCACGGCAGGCGTGGCGGCTTTGATTGTCGCCTATATGCTGGGCAGCCGCAAAGGCTTTAACAAGTCGCTCTTGGCGCCGCACAGCCCTGCCCTCACTATGGTGGGCGCAGGCCTGCTCTGGGTTGGCTGGTTTGGCTTTAATGGCGGATCAGCCCTTGCTGCAGGCGAGGGGGCGGCCAAGGCTATTCTCAATACACATTTGGCAGCCTCAACTGCGGCCTTAGTCTGGATCCTGATTGAACGCATTCGTATTGG
>RFZB01000189.1 GCA_009920915.1 Sphingomonadaceae bacterium
GAATGGACGCCCGCTTCTTCAATATGCTGCAAAATCCCCGCGACGACGACGTCATCGCCATCGGCAATGGCATCGACATCAACTTCCGTCGCATCGCGGAGATAGCTGTCAATCAGAACCGGGCTGTCGCCCGACACAATCACGGCTGTCTGGATATAGTTTTCCAACTGTGCCTGCGTATCGACGATTTCCATCGCGCGCCCACCCAGCACATAGCTGGGACGCATCAGCACGGGATAGCCAATCTGCTCTGCCACGGCGATGGCTTCTTCCCGGCTGCGAGCGATGCCATTGGCCGGTTGTTTCAGACCAAGTTTGTTGACGAGCGCGGCAAAGCGTTCCCGGTCTTCCGCCAGATCAATGGCGTCGGGCGATGTGCCGAGAATGGGGATGCCCGCTTCTTCCAATGCCCGCGCCAGATTAAGCGGCGTCTGCCCGCCAAATTGGACGATGACACCCTTCAGCGTGCCGCGTTGCTGCTCCACATGCAGGATTTCCAGCACATCTTCCGCCGTTAGCGGTTCAAAATACAAGCGATCGGACGTGTCATAATCCGTCGACACGGTTTCCGGGTTGCAGTTGACCATGATGGTCTCATAGCCCGCATCTTCCAGCGCAAAACACGCGTGGCAGCAGCAATAATCAAACTCAATGCCCTGCCCAATCCGGTTGGGACCACCGCCCAGAATGACAATTTTTTCGCGGTCTGACGGCTGCGCCTCACACTCAGGCGCGCCAAAGCTGGGCGCCTCATAAGTGGAATACATATACGGCGTTTTCGCCTCAAATTCCGCGGCGCAGGTATCAATGCGTTTGAACACGGGGCGTACGCCAAGCTTATGGCGCAGGGCGCGCACTTCCTTTTCCGTTACGCCGCCTGTCATGGCCTTAATGGCATCATGAACAAGGCCAGAGCCATGCGCGACGGCGCGCGACATGCCAGCCTTCACATGCGCTGATTGTAGCGCGAGATAGGCCAAACGCTTGTCAGAAAAGCCCATGGCTTTCAGGCGGCGCAGCCCGTCTGCATCCTGCGGCAAACCATTGGTCGCAACTTCATTCTCGGCGGCCACAATTTCCGCCATGCGCTCCAAAAACCACGGATCAAATTTCGCAATTGCGTGGATTTCCGCCACACTCATGCCTTCGCGCAGTGCTTGTGCAGCAACCAACAACCGATCTGGCGTGGCCCGCGATAAGGCCGCGACAAGATCATCGCGCAATGCACCTTTCAGCGCGTCAATGAAGTTAAAGCCTGACAGGCCGGTTTCCAGACCACGAAGCGCCTTTTGCATCGATTCATGGATGTTGCGGCCAATGGCCATCACTTCACCAACCGACTTCATCGCCGTGGACAGGATTGGTTCTGCGCCTTTGAATTTTTCAAAGGCAAAGCGCGGAATTTTGGTGACGACATAGTCAATCGTCGGCTCAAAGGAGGCCGGCGTTGCGCCTGTAATGTCGTTATCAATTTCATCCAGCGTGTAACCAACGGCCAGCTTTGCCGCGACCTTGGCAATTGGGAAACCCGTGGCCTTGGACGCCAAAGCGGACGAGCGCGACACGCGCGGGTTCATTTCGATAACGATCAGGCGGCCATCCTTGGGATTGACCGCAAATTGCACGTTTGAACCGCCGGTTTCGACACCAATCTCGCGCAGCACCGCAATCGAGGCGTTGCGCATGATTTGATATTCTTTGTCCGTCAGCGTCAGCGCTGGCGCGACTGTGATGGAATCGCCGGTATGGACGCCCATCGGATCGACATTTTCGATCGAGCAAATGATGATGGCATTGTCGTTCCGATCGCGGACGACTTCCATCTCATATTCTTTCCAACCCAGGAGTGATTCCTCAATCAGCACCTCAGTTGTGGGCGAGGCATCAAGCCCGGCGCGCACGATACGTTCAAATTCTTCGCGATTATAGGCAACGCCGCCGCCTGTGCCGCCCAGCGTAAAGCTGGGGCGGATGATGGCGGGAAGGCCGACCTTTTCCAGACCAATCAGCGCATCATCCATGCTGTGCGCGATGTGCGACCGGGCACTTTCCAGCCCGATTTTATCCATCGCCTCGCGGAATTTCTGGCGATCTTCGGCTTTATCAATGGCTTCGGCGTCAGCACCAATCATCTTCACGCCAAATTTATCGAGCGTGCCATCATGGAACAGCGCCAGCGCCGTATTCAGCGCCGTCTGCCCACCCATCGTCGGAAGGACAGCGTCGGGCCGTTCTTTCTCAATGATTTTGGCGACAATTTCAGGCGTGATCGGCTCAATA
>RFZB01000190.1 GCA_009920915.1 Sphingomonadaceae bacterium
CTGGAACTGGAGGCAGCAAGCAATACCAGAATCGCAACGTGCTCAAGCCATGATGGACGCTGCCATTGCACGTGCAAAGTTCGAGTACCAAGCCGTTCGTAACCATCTCGATCAGAACGGATATTCAGGGATGCCCATCATCATCGGAGAAACCGGCTGGAAAGCCGCGGCATCTGGTGGTGAAACCATGCGCGCCCATCCAGTGAATCAGGCCATGTACTTCGAGCGACTGCGGGCCTGGAAGCAGGAGGCCAAAGCCCCCCAAACCATCGTTTACTTCTCTGCTTTTGACGAAGCCTGGAAACAAGGTGATGACAAGTGGGGCTTGTTCAATGCACAACGTCAGGCACGCTGTATGGCACAGACCCTGAACAGCAATCTGGCCGCTGAAACGGGTACATGTGCTTCAACTGATGCTGTCTTCTTCCGGGGCGCTCAAAGCCAGGGAGTCATCACGGCCAATCGCTACTCGGTCTATTCTGAACAAACGACGAGCGGTGAAGCACGACCTGAAACCACAGTGGTGCTCAATGCTTGGCAGGATGGCGTCACGTCCAATGCTGTTGAGGTGTCTGAGGCCTCAGGAGATGGACAGACGGTGATGCAGATCAATCCCACGCCGCTTTCGTGGGGGTGGGGCATGACCTGGGCGTTGACGAGCAATGTCGAAGTTGATTTGTCCAATTTCACGAATGGACAACTGAATTTCCGCATCAAAACCACCTACCCAGGCAAGATTGAAATTGGTTTCCTGACCGGGAGCAGTTCGGATGGGACCGCTTGGGATGTCTATCGAGCCATTGAGCCCGGTGAATTCGGCTATCGGAATGATGGTCAATGGCATACTGTCAGTGTGCCTGTATCAGAACTCGTGGCACGTGGTGCGCCTGGTTATGGGATGACTGCTCCCACGGCTCGCTTGCAACTCAATCGTGTGAGCAACATGTTCGTGTTGGCCGACCGTTATGAATTCACTGGAAAGTCCAGCAACGCCAACGTCAGAATCCCAATTTTGGTGGACAACATATTCTGGAGTCGTTGATTCACCGAGGATTGATCAGGCCTTCAAAACCGACGGCTCCTGTAGATATGACGACTAAACGAGCTCCTGCAAGCAAGACCAGCACCGCTACCGGACGAAAGGTCCGTCCGGTACATCCTGTCCAGAAGGGCAGGGCGACCTTGAGCATGGTGGCGCAACGCGCCGGGGTGTCGCCCAGTACAGTTTCACGGATCCTCAACGGCACAGCCAAGGTCAGTGACGACAAACAGGCGCTGGTTCGCCAGGTCATCGACGAGCTTGGATTTCGCCCAGACCCCACCGCGCGCAGTTTGGCCGGTGGGCGCACCATGAGCATTGGTGTGTTGACCCAGTACATCGACAGTCCCTTCTATGGGGAGGCCTTGCGCGGCATTGAGGATGTGCTGCACCAGGCCCACTATGCCCCCTTGTTTGTCAGCGGCCACTGGAACCAGGAGGAAGAGCGTGCACGTTTGGGATTGCTTCAAGATCGCAAGGTCGACGGCATCATTGTGCTGACGGGCCAACTCTCTGACGAGACCCTTGGCGAAATGGCCAGGCAATTGCCCATCGTGGTGACAGGCCGACAGCTTTCTGCGCCCAACCTCTACAGCATTGACTTTGACAATCTGGAAGGCGCAGGCCTGGCGGTCAGGCACTTGCATGCCCTGGGGCACCGGAATGTGGCTTTCATTTCGGGTCCTCTGGACCACCCGGATGCCGAACAACGTCTGGCAGGCTACCGTGCCGAGCTGGAGCGCCGCGACATGCCAGTCAATGATGCGTTGGTGGTCTACAGTGACTTTCAGGAGTCGGGTGGTTTCAGGGCCATGACCCAGCTGCTTGATTCGCGCATCAATTTCAGTGCGGTCATCGCTGCCAACGACCAGATGGCTTATGGCGCCCGTCTGGCCTTGCATCGCGCCGGATTGCGGGTGCCCGACGACATTTCCCTGGTGGGGTTCGATGACTTGCCGCATTCTGCGTTCACCTTGCCCCCACTGACCACTGTTCGGCAGTCAGTCTACGAAATCGGATCCAGCGCTGCCCAGGCCATGCTGGATCTTTTATCTCACAAGACACCGCCAGCCAAATTGATTGCCGCTGAAATCATCGTGCGTGAGTCGACGCGTATTTGCAGGCGCTAGTCATCCTGCACCATGTCCAGCCCCCGCTTTATCGCTGACATTGGCGGCACCAATGCCCGCTTGGCCTGGCAGGATGGACCT
>RFZB01000020.1 GCA_009920915.1 Sphingomonadaceae bacterium
CGTTGTATATATACAACGATTCTTTTTAAGATTTTAATCCGATCAGCTTAAGGCAGCATTACGCCCCCAGCCCAAGCCGCCGCCTGGGCCGCTTCGCGCGCGGCACCGCCCCGCGCAATCAGCAAATACATAACGGGCGTGACAATCCGGCTAAGCAGGGTCGACGATACAAGCCCGCCAATAATCACCCAAGCCAAGGGCGAATAAAGCTGTGAGCCAGACAGCGCCAAGGGCAAGAGGCCGCCAATGGCCGTGACGGAGGTCAACAGCACCGGCAAGAAGCGAACTTCGCCCGCTTGCTCAATGGCGTCGCGCAAGCCCAAGCCGCGTTCCCGCAATTTGGTGGTGAAATCGACCAAGAGAATGGAGTTTTTAATCTCAATCCCAATCAGGGCGACAAAGCCAATAATGGCGAGGAAGGACAAAGAATTGCCCGTGAGGATCAGCGCGGCCAAGCCGCCAAAAATCCCCAAGGGGATAACCCCTGCCACCACCGTCACATCGCGGAAGCGGCCAAATTCAGCAACCAGCACGCCCAAAATGCCAAACACCGCTAGGAGGACCACACCGCCCAGCCCATTGCTGTTGCGCGCCGCCGCCTCAGCCTCGCCGCCCATGATAAAGCTATAGCCGGCAGGCAAAGGAATCCGCTCAATGCGTGGCATGACGTCCTTGGCCAAACGCGATGTCAAATACCCATCGCGGACAAAGGCCGTCACAGTGACAGAGCGTTCCAGCTTGAACCGATTAATTTTGGAGGGTGAAGATTCGAGCGCCGGGCGCGTCAGTTGCGACAAGGGCACGCTGCCGCCGCTGAGCGAGGGCACATAAATTTGGTTCATGGCCGACACAGGCTGGCTTTGCGCCAATGGCAGGCGGACCATGACGGGATAGCCATCGCCCTCTTGGTCGCGCAGCGTGGCCGCGCGCTCACCCGACAAGGCCAACCGCAAGGTGCGGCGCACGGCATCGGGCGCGACATTTAACAGCCCGGCTTTTTCGGGGTCGACGTGCAAATCCAAATCAATCCGGTCAATGGCCAGCGGATCATCAATATCGCGCGTGCCCTCTGTCGCGCGCAGAACATCGGCCACTTGCGCTGATAGTGATTTGAGAACCGCCAAATCTGGCCCCCGCACGCGAATGGCCAAAGGCGCCTCAATTGGCGGGCCTTGTTCAAACTGGACAACTGTCACCCGCGCATCTGAAATGCCCGCCATTTTGCGGCGCAGATCTTCAAGAAAAGCAGGCGAGTCCCCCGTCCAATCTTTGAGCGTGACGAACAATTCCCCATAGCGTGTGTCAAATTCACGCGGGATATTATTGTAATAAATCTGCGGGTTGCCGCGCCCCACATTTTCCATAACGGCGTCAATTTCTGGCAGGGGGCGGACTTGGTCGGCCACTTTGCGAACGATGCGGTCGGTTTCAACCACGCTGCTGCCTTCGGGGGCTTCGATGCGGACAACAAAATAGGGCACATCTGCCTTGGGAAAAAGGCTAAAGCCAAGCAGCGGGATGGTGGCCAGCATCGCCAGGCACGCGGCCATAGCCGACCAAAGCGTTTTATGCGGATTTTCCAGCGCCCAGTGCAGCAAGGGGCGGTAAAAATGCTCAATCTTATCTTGAATCCAGCGCAAAAAGGCATTGCCCTCTGCCGTTTGGTGCTGCTCAAGAATGCGGCTCGCAATGAAGGGGACAATTGTCAGCGACACCAGCAGTGACGCCGCAACTGTCACTAAGACCGCAACCGGCAAGCTGCGCGTAAAATCCCCCGATGTTTCGGGCAAATTCGCCAGCGGCAAAAACGCAAAAATCAACACGCCAGTCGACCCGAGAACCGCCAGCGTAATTTCCTTCGTTGCTTCAACTGCGGCCACCGCGCGCGCCGCGCCAATGCGCAAATGCCGCTCAATATTTTCCGTCACCACAATCGAGTCATCGACCAACAGGCCCAGCGCCACAATAAAGCCTGAGATGCTCAATTGGTTAAGCGAATAGCCCAACATATTCAGCGAGATGAGGCCAATGGCGAGCGAGGTGGGAATGGAAATCATCACCACCAGCGAGGCGCGAAAGCCCAAGGGCAGAAGCGTGAGCAGCACCAGCGCCAAAGCAATTGCAAAATCGCGGCCCAATTGGCCAAGTTTGCGCTCAATATCGCCGCTTTGGTCAAAGGCCGTTGCCAATTTCATATCGGGCGGCAGCGTGCGTGACAGACGCTGCGTCTCCTCAGCCAGTGATTTGGCGAGCAAAATTGTATCTGCCTGATCTTTTTTGCGCACGGCAATAAAGACGGCACGTTCCCCATTAAACCGCGTGATGCTCAACTGCTCAGACGTTGACCAACTGACATCTGCGACATCGCCCACTGTCATCAACCGGCCATTGCCGCCCCGCAAGGGCACCGTGCGCACCGCCGCAAGCGTGCGAAACGCGCCGCCGGCCTCAATATTCAGACGCCGCGTATCCGATTGCACAGAACCTGCAGGCATATCTGCCCCCGCGGCCGCCAAGGCAGAGGCGACAGCCGTTGGCGCCACATTGGCCGCGGCCAGACGTGCCGTATCCAGCGCAACCCGCACTTCAGGGGCCGGCAGGCCAAAGACATTCACCGCGCGCACGCCCGGCACAACTGTCAGCTGCTCGCGCAGATCCTGCGCATATTTTTCCATCCGCTGCCACGAGGCCGTGGGGCTGACCAAGGCCAGCTGCAAGACAGCCGCCTCGGTGGTGCGGGGGCGGCGCACTTCCAGCCGCGCAAGCCCCGAAGGCAATTGCCCGCGCAGGCCGTTAACTTCCCGCACGGTGCGGTCAAGCACCTGCTCGGCATCGGTGCCATGCGTGAATTCAACTGTCACCACTGCCAAGCCATCGCTGCTGGTGGAGCGGATATCCCGCACATTATCTAAGCCTTGCAGAACTTGCTCCAGCGGCTTGGCAACGGTTTCTTCCAAGGTCGCCGCATCAGCCCCGGGCAGCACCGCTGTGACAATTGTAAAGGGAATGGGGAAATAGGGATCGACCGAGCGGGGGATGCTGAAAAAGGCACTCACGCCCAATAAGCACACCAGCGCAAAGCCGACCAATGTCAGCTGCCATCGCCGGACGGACAGCTGGGTCAGGTTCACGGGCGGCGCTCCTGCGGGGTCACAGGCTGGCCGTCACGTAACAAATCAAGGCTGGAAATGGCAACGCGTTCCCCCGGGCGCAGGCCCGCCAAAATTTGCGTGCCCCGGTCATCGGTTTCCCCCAGCTGCAGCTTGCGCAGTCGTGCGACATTTTTGGCATCAATCACAAAGACAAAGCCTTCGCCTGCGCGGGCTTGGTACAGCGCTCCGGGAGGCACCAGCACTGGTGCCGCAGGCCGGGCTGAAGCGGCTGTTTCAATCACCACCCGGCCAATCAGCCCAGACCGCAAGCCCGGACGATTGGGCAAGGCAATTTCAACTGTAAAGGCGCCAGTCGCCCGGTCTGACCGGCCACCAATTTCAATCACTTTGCCCTCAAGGACTTGGTCTAGCGCGTCCAGTTTAACTTGTGCGCGCGCGCCTTGGGTAATTTGGGCGCTATCCCGGTCAGACAAGGGAACGCGCAGCACATAGCCGCCAGATTCTGCCCCCAAAGCAATAATGGGGGTGCCCGCTGCCACGACTTCCATGGGCTCGGCCATGCGGGCCAAAACCACGCCATCGCTGGGGGCATAGATCCGCGCGGTTTGGGAGGCAAAATCGCGCGCGCGGACATTGGCGCGTGCGGCATCAAGCGCGGCACGGGCATTTTCCAGCCGCAATTCGGTAATCCAGCCTTGTTCCCGCAAGGCAACTGAGCGTTGATATTCCGCCGCCGCCCGACGCTGTTCCGCCTGGGCCGCGACCAAGGCAGACGCCACTTGATCAGCATTTAATGCCGCCAGCAACTGGCCTTTCGCCACACGGTCGCCTTCATTGACTGTAATGGTTGCAATCTGGCCGGCCGTGGTAAAGCCCAAGGCCAATTCGCGGCGCAGGGCGACGCTGCCCGTGGCCTCAAGCCCGGGCGCCGCTGTGGCTGCCACAATGCGCGCCGTGCGCACAATAGGGGCATCGGCAACGGGCGGAGAGGATGGCGATTTGGAGCATCCAGCCAAAGCCACAAGCGCAGCGGCAAAACAAAAAGCGCGACCCACTCTACCCCCTTATCTGGGAAATTTATGGCCCGTGATATTGGTTTTGATTTGAAACGTAAAGCAGCTTTTGCGGCGCACGGCGCCTGCCGCCCCAGCCGGGTTGAAATGGGCCATGGCGCCCCTGTGCGGCTGGGCCTATAAGCGCATGATGCAGAGCGGCTTTTTTCCATTGACGATTGCGCCCGTGCTTGAGGCGCTAAACTACGCTGGCATTGTTTTATTTGCCGCATCAGGTGCCGTTTTGGCCGCGGAAAAACGGCGTGATCTTGTGACTTTTGCCTTTTTTGCTGTGGCCACGGGGGTGGGCGGCGGCACGGTGCGCGATTTGCTGATTGGCGCGCCTGTATTTTGGACGCGGCAAAATGCGACCTTGGGTTTATGCTTGGGCGCTGCCATGCTGGTTTGGTCTACACCCGTGCGGTTTTGGACCAGCCGTGTTCTCCTCTGGTGCGATGCGCTGGGGCTTGCGGCGTTTTCCACCTATGGCGTGGCCAAAGCCTTGGCCTTTGGCATTGCCCCTGTTCCAGCATTGCTCATGGGCGTGTTTACCGCGTGTTTGGGAGGGATTATCCGCGATATGCTGGCGGGTGAGCCGTCCATCATCATGCGCTCAGAATTATATGTGACGGCGGCGGCCTTGGCCTCGGGGTTGATGGTGGGCCTTAGCCTTGCCGGCCTGCCCAGCTATGCCGCCGGTGGCATTGCCACGCTGGCCGGGCTCATCCTGCGCGGGGGCGCCATTGTGCGCGGGTGGGAATTGCCCATTTATCGGCGCTGACCCCATCGCCGCAGCCGCCACACCGCACACACGAATTTAGGCGAACGCCTAAGGGGCTTGAAGACGGGGCCGCAACGGCGCACAAAGCCGCAATGGAAAAGCTGCTGCTCACAGATGACGAATGGCGGGCGCGTCTGACGCCTGAACAATATCATGTCCTGCGCCAAGCGGGCACAGAGCGCGCCTTTTCAGGCGCGCTAACCGACAATAAGGACGCGGGTGTTTACCGCTGTGCTGGCTGTGGGGCTGATTTATTTTTGTCCGACACCAAATATGACTCGGGCTCTGGCTGGCCCAGCTTTTACGCACCTGTTGCGCTGGATGCCGTGACGCTTGTGGAAGACCGATCACATGGCATGACGCGCGTTGAAGTGCGCTGTGGGCGGTGCGATGGGCATTTAGGCCATGTCTTTCCCGATGGGCCTCAGCCAACTGGCGTGCGCTTTTGCATGAACAGTGTCTCGCTGGCCTTTGAGGGTGACGCGACAGACTAGCCCCTATGGCGCTCGCGCGGGCCGCAATTTCTTGCTCGCACCTGTCTGACCGCCTAAGAGGGCTCTAATGGCCACGCGTCCTCGCTCTACTCCGCCTGCCCCCGCCGCGCCCAAACAGCGTGGCTTTTTTGCGCGCCTCATCCATATGGGGTTGATTGCAGGGGCAATTCTTGGCTTTGGTTTGGCCTGTGCGGTGGGCTTTGCCTTTTCATCGCTGCCCGAATTTTCTGAATTGCGCACCCGCCAATCGCTTGGCCAAGTTATCCGTGTGCGTGGCGCCGATGGGCAAATTGTTCTGTCTTTAGGCCCGATTTATGGCGAATGGCTGGATTATCGCAGCATCCCCGGCGTCATGGTCGATGCCATGATTGCTGTTGAAGACCGGCGTTTTCGGTACCATCCGGGCATTGACCCCATTGGCATGGCGCGCGCCGTGCAAGTGCGGCTTGAGCGCGGCTATTTTGCCCAAGGTGCCTCAACCATTACCCAGCAATTGGCGCGCAACCTGTTTTTGACCAACACCAAAACCTTTGGCCGCAAAGGGCGGGAGATGATTCTCGCGCTGGCCATGGAAGCCAAATATTCCAAGGATGAGATTCTCGAGCTTTATCTCAACCGCGTCTATTTTGGCGGGGGGGCCTATGGCATTGATGCAGCCTCGCGGCGCTTTTTTGATCATCCCGCAAATGATCTAAGCCTTGAAGAATCGGCGATTATTGCCGGGCTGGTCAAGGCCCCGTCCAACTATGCGCCCACCGCAGATGCCAAGGCGGCCGTGGGTCGGGCGCGCGTGGTGCTAAATGTCATGGCAGATGCCGGCGCGATTAGCCCCGGCGTGGCTGCAGCTGCCCGGCCTGAGGCGGTGCGGCTGGCCTCTGGCCCCCAGCAAAACAGCATTCGTTATTTCACGGATTGGGCCTTGCCGCAGTTGGAAGGGCTGATTGATGAAAGCCAAGGCCCAATTGAGGTCTGGACCACAGTTGATCCCAAAATGCAGGCCGCAGCTGATGCCGCCATCAAACAATATGCGCCCGAAGGCGCACAAGGCGCGTTGGTCGCCATTGACCGCGATGGCGCCGTGCGCGCCATGGTGGGCGGGCGCGATTATGTGACCTCAATTTACAATCGCGCCACCCAGGCCGTGCGCCAGCCCGGCTCTGCCTTTAAGCTATTTGTCTATTTGGCGGCGCTCGAAGCCGGCATGACGCCAGAGACAAAGATGATTGATGAGCCCATCAATATCGATGGCTGGAGCCCGCGAAACAACACCAAAGAATATCGCGGCGAAATGACATTGCGGACCGCCTTTACCTATTCCATCAACACCATTGCCGCCCAAATTGGCCAGCAAGTCGGCACGGAGGCCGTGGCCGCTGTCGCCCGCCGATTGGGGCTGACAACGCCCATTAACACCCAGCCCTCGATGGTCTTGGGCACATCGGATGTCCGCCTGATTGATCTGACGCGCGCCTTTAATGCGATTAACGCCAAGGGCAAATCTGTGGCCCCTTATGGGATTTTAAAAGTCACAACGACGCAAGGGGCGGTGCTGTATGAACGCCCCAAGGCCGAAGAATTGCAAGTGGTTGATCCCTGGGTGGCCGCGGGCATGACAGATATGATGCAAACCGCAGTCAGTGCTGGCACTGGCCGTGCGGCGCAGATTGGCCGCCCGGTGGCGGGCAAAACGGGCACCACCAGCTCGAACAAAGATGGTTGGTTTGTTGGCTTTTCCAGCGGGTTGACAACAGGCGTATGGATGGGCCGTGATGATGCAAAGCCCGTGCGGGGCCTGCAAGGGGGCCGCGCGCCTGCCACAGCATTTGCCGCCTTTATGTCGCAGGCAGTTGCCGCCCGCCCTGTCGAAAAATTTGAAACCGATGTCACGCTGCCCGAATGGCTGCTGGAAAGCGATGAGGAAGCCTATTTGGGCGATATGGGGAATATGGCGGGCGATCCGGCAAGCGACATGACCGATCCCAGCCAAGCCACGCCCGATGAAGAGGCCGAATATCGCCGCATCATTGAGGAAGCGACCCGGCGGGAGGCGCAGCCCATAAGGCCCAGCCCGGCCCCACGGCGGGACGCTCAATCCGCGCGACCAAACCAATAAAGCCGCGCCCCATGGCGGCGTAACCAGTCCCGCGCGGGGGCTGGGTCGCCTCCATAAAGGTCAGCCGCCAGCGCGTGAAAGGCGCGGCTATGATCCATATGGACGCGATGGGCCAGCTCATGCGTGACCGTCGCCCGGCGAACAAAATCGGGCGCGAGAATCAGCCGCCAGCTATACCGAATATCCCCGCTGCTTGAACAACTGCCCCAGCGGGATTTTGGATCCCCTACGCCGACAGACGCAACAATCAGGCCATGGGCGGCCGCAATTTGCCGCGTTTCGGCGTCCAGCAGGCGAAGCGCCTCTGCGCGCAGCCAGCGCAACAGCCGCGCTGCCAATAAGTCTTGCGGACCGCCAATCTGAATTTCGCCTGCCACGCGCTGGGGCGATCGGGGATAATGTTCGGCCCAGTTCAACACATGATCTTCGCCGCCAAACGGCACAATCATGCCGGGTTCAACGGGCCAAGGCTGGGGCAGGCGGGCACGTTGCCGGGCAATCCAGCCTTGATGCGCCTCGGCCCAGTCCAACGCCGCCGCCAAAGAGGCGCGCACTGGCAACACCAAGCGCACTCGGCCAGAGCGCGGATCAACTGATAACTTCATCCGCCGGGCACGCGACTTTCGGATGATGTCGAGATCGTCAATCATGCGTCAGCGCCGGGCCATTTCTCAACAATATGATTCTCTAAATCACCAGCATCGACTTCTGAGACCGTCCAGCCGCGCGTTGACATGCCCCGCCGGTGAATTTCTTCCCGATCACCACAGACCAGATAATGCCAGTCAGGCAGAGGCTGATCTGCAGCGCGCAAGCGATAGGCACAGCTGGGTGGCAGCCAATCCAAGGTTTCCAACCGCGCCGGGGTCAGCCGAATGCAATCCGGCACTTGGGCAAAGCGGTTTTTATAATCGGAACATTGGCCCGTGCGCCGATCAAGCAGGCGGCACGCCACATTGGTGGGGTAAATCTCACCGCTGTCTTCATCTTCCAGCTTATGCAGGCAGCAGCGGCCACAGCCATCGCACAGCGATTCCCACTGGGCGCGGTCCAGCGCTTGCAATGGTGTATCTTCCCAATAGCGGCCGGCCATAATGTGCCTATTTTACCCAGCGGGCCAGCTCAGCCGCCATATCTTGTGCTGCTGTTTCCCCGGCATTTTGCGGCATAATCGCAATGGGTTGGCCCTCGGGACCATAAAGCACAATCATGCGGGCATGATCGACCAGATAGGCGCCATCAGCATTGGGCTTGGCGCGCATAAAGGCAACGCCATAGCGTTGGGCAACTTCATCAATTTGCGCCACGCTGCCGGTTAATCCCACCATGCGCGGGTGAAAATTGCTGACAAATTCTTTCAGCACGCCCGGCGTATCGCGGGCCGGATCAACTGTAATGAAGATCGGGACAATTTTCAGCGCACGGCCCTTATCCTCGGCTTCAAACAGCTTGAGCGCGCGGCCCATGACTTGCGCATCGACCGGGCAGACATCTGGGCAAAAGCTATAGCCAAAATAGATCAGCCGATATTTGCCGGCAAAATCCTGATCCGTGACAGTCTTGCCATCCTGATTCACCAGGCTGAAGGCTCCACCCATCCGCGCGCCTTCCAGCGGCGGCGGCCCAGCATCGGGGCTTGCCCCCCCACAGGCAGTCAGAACAGCAAAAGCGGCAATTGAGACGAGTGACTTGAATTTGTTCATGGCCCGGCTAGCCTTGCTCTGCTAGGCCGCAGGACGCAAGCCACGATAACTGCATATTTGGGGCATATCGACATGAAAAAGACAGTCGCGACACTCATGGCTCCTTTATTGCTTTGGCCAAGTGTAGCGCAGGCGCAATTTTCTGACAGCTATAACTTTTTAAAAGCTGTCCGCGACCGCGATGGCAATAAGGCAACCGAAATTCTCAGCCGGCCCGGCACGGTAATTGTCGACACCCGCGACACGCTCTCTGGCGAAACTGCGTTGCATATTGTGGTTAAACGCCGCGATGTAACTTGGCTGTCCTTCTTGCTGGCGCGCGGGGCCAAGCCCGATATTCGCGATGGATCTGGCAATACGCCGCTGATTGCGGCCACACTGATTGGCTTTAGCGAAGGGGCGGATGTCCTGATTAAACGCGGGGCGCAAGTCGATGCGACCAATGGCCAAGGCGAAACGCCGCTTATTTTGGCCGTTCAGGCGCGCGATGTGGCAATGGTCCGGCTGTTGCTGGCGGCAGGTGCCAATCCCGCCAAGACTGACCGGGCAACGGGCCTGTCTGCGCTGGACCATGCCGCGCGGGACAATCGGGCGGCCGTTATCCTAAAGCTCTTGCAAGAGGCAAAGCCGGCAAAGCCTGTGGCTGGACCCCGCTAAACTGCGGCCCAGTGGCTAAATTCGTTCGCCTGATAGGCGCTGGCAAATCAAATCGAGCTGATCAAGCGACGAATAAGACAGTGTGACGGTGCCGCCACGCGCGCCATGGCCAATGCGGACCTTGAGGCCCAGCATATCGCCCAATTGACGCTCTAGGGCGGCAATATCGGCCTCTTGCGCCATTGGGGACCGCGCGGTCGGGCGGGCTTGGCCCGGGCGCGATTTCTTCGCCAGCTTTTCAGTTTCGCGCACCGACAGGCCACGCGCAATCACTTCGCGGCCAACCAGTTCCGGCGTTGCGCATTGCAGCAGCGCGCGCGCATGGCCCATCGTCAATTGGCCCGAAACCAGCCAATCATGCACCGCAATGGGCAAGTTCCGCAGGCGCATCAAATTGGCGATGTGGCTGCGCGATTTGCCAACAATCCGGCCCAGCTCTTCTTGGCTATGGCCATAATCTTCAATCAGCCGCCGATAGGTCTCGCCCTCTTCCCAGGCATTCAGCTGTTCGCGCTGAATATTCTCAACCAGCGCAATTTCCAGCGCCGTCCGATCGTCAAATTCTTTAACAATAACAGGGACTTGGTGAAGTCTGGCTCGTTGGGCCGCGCGCCAACGGCGCTCACCTGCCACAATTTGCAATTGGCCATCCAAATCCCGCACAACAATAGGCTGCAACACCCCCAAAGTGGTGATTGAGCGGGCAAGCTCATCCAGCGCCTCTTCATCAAAGTTGCGGCGCGGCTGATCTGGCAAGGGCTGCAAACTGGCAACTGGCACCAAGCGCACACCCTCGGGCACTGGCCCTGCATCGCCACGGCCCGACACGACACTGGCGGTTTCGGCCTGAATTTCCCCAAGCAACGAAGACAGCCCACGGCCAAGGCCAGTGCGTTTTTTAGGAAGCTGTGTCTCGTCAGTCATGCAGCAACTTTCACTTTGGGAAGACGCCCGACCACTTCACGCGCGAGCGCCATATAGGCTTCGGATCCTGAGCAACGATGATCGTAAATCAGCGCCGGCAGACCATGGCTTGGCGCTTCGGACAGGCGGACATTGCGGGGAATGAACGTGGAAAACACCGCCTCCCCCAGACAGGCGCGGACATCGTCTGCCACCATTTCCGTCAGGCGATTGCGCCGATCATACATGGTCAGCACCACGCCCAAAATGCTCAAACTCGGGTTATAGGTGGCGCGAATCCGCTCAAACGTTTGGAGCAGCTGGCTCAGGCCCTCCAGCGCAAAAAATTCGCACTGCAGCGGCACGAGCAGCGAATGGGCCGCAACAAGGCCATTGACTGTCAACAACCCCAAAGAGGGCGGACAATCCACAATCGCGACATCCCATTTGCCAGCGGGCACCGCGTCTAACGCGGCTTTCAGTCGATGCGCACGCTGGTCTGCATCCACCAATTCCACTTCTGCGCCCGACAAATCGACTGTTGCGGGCAGCACGGCCAAATTGGGAATACGCGTGGCAATGGCCGCGTCGGCAATCGCGGCCTCCCCCATCAGAACATCATAGCTGGTTTGCTGACGCTGGCTTTGGCTGACGCCCAATCCCGTAGAGGCATTGCCCTGTGGGTCCAAATCAACCAGCAGCACGCCCCAGCCAATAGCCGCCAAGGCTGTCGCCAAGTTAATCGCCGTCGTGGTCTTGCCAACGCCGCCTTTTTGATTGGCCACTGCGATCCGGATCATGCCGCCTTCGCCTTTCTCACATTCCGTGCCACCAAAATGGCGGCCTCGGAGTCGGTGATACTCTGTTTCACGTGAAACACAGCCTGCCAGTTTGCGCGAGCAGTTTCCACTTCATCCTGCGCCGACCGCCCTTTTGGCAAGAGCCAAAGCGTATCCGGACGTGCAAAACGGTGGGCAAGATCAAATAATTTGGGCAGCGGGGCAAAGGCCCGCGCCGTGATGATCGCCGCTGGCGGCAAGCGCAGCGCCTCGACTTTGCAGCCATGGACAGTCGCCGTGTTGAGGCCCAGCGCGTCCACCACACGGTTGAGAAAGCCAATTCGGCCCCGCCGCTCTTCCACCATATGCACCGGGCGCGCGCCGATAATCGCCAGCACAATACCGGGCAAGCCCGCCCCTGCACCCAAGTCGAGCCAGGGGCCGTCACCTGCCCCCTCAACATGCGTCAGCAATTGCGCGCTATCGACAATATGGCGCGCCCAGAACACGTCAAAGGTTGACCGCGCAATCAGGTTTTGATGCGCGGTTTCCGCCAGAACCATCGCGCGATAGGCCTCAAGCCGATCCAATGTTTCACGTGAAACATCCAGCGTAGCACCCAGCCACGCCTTTGCGTCGTCTTCGGTCATGCCGCCACCTGTTGGTGGCGCTTGGCGGCAACCAAAATGGCGGCCAGTGCCGCAGGGGTAATGCCACGCACACGCTCTGCCGCGCCCAATGTGGCGGGGCGGGCGCTTTGCAGCCGTTCTACCATTTCATTTGAGAGGCCCGGCACAGCCCCAAAATCAACGCCGTGCAGGGGGATGGCGTCATTGGCGCGCATCTCCCGAATTTCGGCGTCTTGCCGTGCAATATAAGGCGCGTAGCGCGCATCCTCGAGCATTTCGGCCAAAAGGTCAGCCGGGGCCTCTGCTGCTTCAGGGCACAGTGCAACCAATTGCGCCGCATTGGGGGTTAGGAAGCGCAGCCAGGCAAACAGGCTTTGCCGCTCCCCACGATCTCGGACTGCCAGCCCTTGATCGGCAAGCATCGCCCCTGTGACCGGCCGATCCAAGGCGGCCCGCAATTTGGCCCGTGCTGTTTCACGTGAAACAAACCAGTCCCGCCGCGCGGCGCCAACACAGCCAAGCGCGAGTGCCAAGGGCGTCAGGCGTGTGGCAGCATTGTCTGCCCGCAAGCGCAGGCGATATTCCGCCCGCGCCGTCAACATCCGATACGGCTCGGTAATGCCCTGCAACACAAGGTCATCAATCATCACGCCAATATATGAGCTGGCGCGATCGAGCACCAAAGGCGGACGCCCCAAGGCGCGCGCGGCCGCATTGATCCCGGCCACCAAGCCTTGTGCCGAGGCCTCCTCATAACCCGTTGTGCCATTAATCTGCCCTGCGCAATAAACGCCCGGCAAATCGCGGATTTCAAGGCTGGGATGCAGCGCGCGCGGATCAATATGGTCATATTCCACGGCATAGCCGGGCTGGGCAATGCGGACCGACTCCAACCCTGGAATCGTTCGCAAAAACGCCTCTTGCACATCGGCGGGCAGCGAGGTCGAAATGCCATTGGGATAGACAAGTGGATCATCCAGCCCTTCCGGCTCTAAGAATATCTGATGCCCGTCGCGGTCACCAAAGCGATGGATTTTATCTTCAATGGAGGGGCAATAGCGCGGGCCCTGCCCTTCAATCGCCCCGGAAAACAGAGGGGACCGGTCCAGCGCGGCGCGGATGACATCATGTGTCGCCTGGGTTGTCCGCGTAATCGCGCACCAGAGCTGCGGCACTGTTCGCCCCGCTGACATATCGGAAAATGTCCACGCCTCGTGGTCAGAGGGCTGCACATCCAGTTGCGCCCAATTAATGGTCCGCCCGTCCAATCGCGGTGGGGTGCCTGTTTTCAAGCGGCCCATGGGCAGATTTAGCCCGCGCAATTGCGTGCCCAGCGAAACCGCCGCCGCCTCGCCCACGCGCCCCCCAGTGGTCAGCGCCTCACCGCAGAACATCTTGCCGTTTAGAAATGTGCCAGTGGCAAGGACAATTGCCTGTGCGGCCAAGGTTTCGCCTGTCCCCAGCACCAGCCCGATAAGGACGCCACCCCCATCCAAGGCGAGCGCCTGGGCTTCGCCTTCAATAATCTCAAGCCCGCTTTGCGCCTCCAGCAAATCATGAATCGCCGCCTTAAACAGCTTGCGATCGGCCTGAATCCGGGGGCCCTGCACAGCCGCGCCCTTAGAGCCATTGAGCATCCGATAATGGACGGCCGCGGCATCGGCCGCGCGCGCCAAAATGCCGTCAAAGGCATCTACTTCGCGCACCAAATGGCCCTTGCCCAATCCGCCAATGGCTGGGTTGCACGACATAGCGCCAATCATATCTCGGCGGAAGCTGACCAACGCCGTGCGGGCGCCCATGCGCGCGGCCGCCGCCGCCGCCTCGCAGCCCGCATGGCCTCCGCCCACCACAATGACATCAAAAGCGCGACTCATGGCTTGCCGCTACGCAGGACCACGCCTCAGGTCAAATATGTTTCACGTGAAACATTGGGCAGACCCGCCCCGTCACTTGCCAATGCAAAAGGCGCCAAACAGCGCGTCGAGCAAGGACTCAACGCCGGATCGACCCGTCAGCGCGTGCATTTGGCTACGCGCGAGGCGCAAGCATTCAGCGCGGATCAAAAGATCATCGGTGCGAATGGCCTCGTCCAAATGCGCCTCAACCTCCGCCAAAATCGCCCGATGGCGGGCGTTTAACGCCAAGGCCCCGGGCCGAGGCAGCAGCGCCTTGGCGCGCATGACAAGGTCGGCACGCAAATCCTCTAACCCCAAGCCGGTTTTGGCAGAGACAGCTAGGCCCGGCCGCCCCGCAGGCTCTAGATCAGCTCGGGCGGCTATCAGCACCGCCCCAGCAGGCGCCGACTCTGCCGGGCCAAGCCATAAGAGAATATCAGCCTCTGCCATCGCCGCGCCCGACCGGGCAATGCCAATGGCCTCGACTTCATCTACCGTCTCATCGCGCAAGCCAGCGGTATCAATCAGCAACAAGGGCACGCCATTGAGCGCAATTGGCGCCTCAATCCGATCGCGCGTGGTGCCGGCAATTGGCGTGACAATGGCGGCCTCTCTTCCAACTAAATAATTGAAAAGACTGGATTTTCCTGAATTTGGTGGCCCGGCCAACACCACGCGCACACCATCGCGCAACCGCTCTGCCGGTGGGGCCTTAGCCAGAGCCTCTAAGGCCGCACGCAGCGCAATCAGGCCATCTGGCTTGGGCGCCACCTCTCCCACATCGCCTTCGTCTGAAAAATCGAGCAGCGCCTCTAACCGGGCCGATTCAGCGAGCAATTCATGCTCCCATTGATCGACCAGCCGGCCCAGCCCGCCTTCCGCCAAGGCCAAGGCGGATTGGCGCTGCGCCTCGGTTTCGGCGGCCAATAAATCGGCCAAGCCTTCGGCCTCGGCCAGATCAATCCGGCCATGTTCAAAGGCGCGGCGCGTAAATTCCCCCGCTTGGGCCGGGCGACATCCGGGCTGGCGGCCCAATTCTGCCAACACTGCTGCCACAACGGCCCGGCCGCCATGAAGGTGCAGCTCTGCCAGATCCTCACCCGTGGCAGTCTTTGGCCCGGGAAACCAGAGGACAAGGCCATCATCCAGCGGGGCACCCGCCCCATTTTTCACCCGGCGATAGCTGGCCCGGCGCGGCGGCGGCAAAGGCCCGATAAGTGCTGCCAACGCCGCACCTGCCGCAGGGCCACTGAGGCGCACAACGGCAATGCCCGCCGGCGGCGGTCCACTGGACAGCGCAAAAATCGTCTCAGTCTGGGACATTAGATCAGCATAAGCGCGGCAATTTGCCTTTAATCGCGCTTGGGGGGCGTGGTGATGCCCTTCATCAAAGCGCTGACAAATTCCATACCCGCAGCGCCGCCGGGCACCCAATTGCGGATCATTGTGTCCATCGCATCGGGGGTTAAGCCCTTGGCCATCGCGTCTTTCATCTGGTCCATATAGGCCTGATGCAGCTCACTCAGGTCAGGCAGGCCCACCAAACGGCGGACTTCTTCGGGCGTACAATCAACCTCAATATTGAATTTCATGGCCATCACTCCCTTGAGGTGCCGTCAAAATCACTCCATCTGTGCGCCATGCGCCGCACAACCGCAACTGCCTGTTTTGACAGCCCGATTGGAACCATCCTGCTCCATGCGGAAGACGCCGCTTTAATGAGCCTCAAAATCCTGCCCGACAGACCAGCACACTTAGACAATGGGGGAGAGGCGCACCCGATAGTGGCAATGGCGATCCGCCAGCTTTCCCAATATTTTGCCGGGACACGCCAAGACTTTGACCTGCCGTTGCAGGCGCTGCCCAGTGCAGAAGGGCAGATGTTGCGCGCGGCCATTGCTGCCATTCCCTATGGCGAGACACGCACCTATGGCGCGGTTGCGGACATATGCGGCTCAAGCGCGCGGGCGATTGGCCAAGCGTGCAAAACCAATGCCTATCCTCTCCTTATCCCGTGCCACCGCGTGACATCCGCCACGGGGCCAGATTATTATTCCGCAGGCCAAGGGCCTCGCACCAAAAGCTGGCTGCTAGATTTTGAATATACTCATTTACCCCCTGAAAAGAGGACCAGATTGCTATGACCATGACCAAGATTGGAGACATGAATGCCTATGTCGCGGCCCCTGTCACGGCCCCCAAGGCGGCCATTCTTGTTGTGCCCGAAATTTTTGGCCTGAATGAAGGCATTCGCCGCAAATGTGATGGCTGGGCAGCCCAAGGCTATCTGGCTGTCGGCATTGAGATTTTCTGGCGCTTTGCCCCGGGGGTTGAGCTCAACCCCGATGTTGAGGCAGAACTGAACCAAGCCTTTGGCTATTTCCAGCACTATGACCCCAATGACGGGGTTCTCGATATTGAAGCGGCCCTAAAGGCGATCCGCCATGGTGTGGCCGGCCAGCCGCCCGTGGCCCGCATTGGCCTGGTCGGCTATTGTTTGGGGGGTCGGCTGGCCTATATGGCCGCCACCCGCACGGATGTGGACTGCGCCGTGGGCTATTATGGCGTGATGATTGAAACCATGCTCAACGAAGCCCATGCCATTGCCAATCCGTTGATGCTGCACATTCCAACAGCGGATCATTTTGTTGGGCCTGAGGCACAAGCGGCCATTCATGCAGCACTGGATGCGCACCCAAAGGTCACGCTGCATGATTATCAGGGGCTAGACCATGGCTTTGCCGCTGAAATGGGCAATCGCCGGCACGAAGAGGGCGCAGATTTGGCCGATGGCCGAACAGCCGCCTTTTTTGCGCAGCATTTGGGCTAAAGGACTGTGCCCGGCTGATGATTGGCCATCAGCCGGGAAACAGCGCCTGATATTGCGGCTTGGCCAGTTGCTTCAATCCTTTGGGAATAACAATCTCAAGATCATAGCTGCCCTCGGCATAGGGGCCTGCCGCATAGGGGGCGAGGTTAATGGCGATGCGACTATATTTTCCGTAAACCAGCTTGGTGGGATAGACTGTGGCGTCCTTGAGCAGGTCAGGACACCCCCCAAACATGTCGTCCACTGGCGTTGGCTCTCCGCGGCGCACAAATCGCTCCTTGTCTAGCGCCCGGCAATAAGACGCCGTCAACAAGCTGCGCACAGCTGTGGCATTGCTGAAAAGCCCAGCAAAGGGAATGGCAGCGCCCCTCGCTTTATCCCAAATCAATGCCCTCAAAAACGCATATCCATGTGCGCCGCCCGTATAGCTCGACTGGCCGCCCACAAGAACGACCAACCCCGGGGCCGCGCTATCCACGGTCCAACTGGTCGCCTGTTCAAAACTGCTGAAGTCCTGATCTGCAAAGTCGGGATCAATGAAAAGAGCTGCGTACTCCCGATAGAGTTTCGCCCGATCCTGTTGCAGATAGCGAGTCAAACTCGGGTCCGGCGCTGGAAGTTTCGGCATTTGATAAGAAAAGCCGGTCACCGCTGCCGCCTGCAAAGCTGTGGGTACGCCCACAAGCATTAGGGCCGTTAAAGCTGCCAAGGTGAATGTGCGTCGCATCGCCTAAGGCTACACAAAAAACTTAGTCTGACAACGGCTTATCGTTTGGCGGCTTATCGTTCGGCTCGGGCAAGGCGGAGCATTAGATTACGCGCCACGCCATCCCATTCGTGCGCCAGAATGGAATAGACAATTGTATCGCGCAGCCGGCCATTCATCATCCGGTGCCCCCGCAACATCCCATCGCGCTTGGCGCCCAGCCGCTCAATCGCGCGTTGCGAGGCTTGGTTCAAATGGTCGGTGCGAAACTGGACACATTGGCAGCCCAATACCTCAAAGGCGTGGCGCAGCATCAACAGCTTGGCCTCGGTGTTCACCGCCGTGCGGTGGACGGATTGTGCATAAAAGGTGGTGCCAATTTCCACGCGGCGATCGGCCTTGTGCATCCGCATAAAGCGTGTGGCCCCGACAAGCCGACCACTGGCCTTGTGGATGACAACCAAGGGCAAAGCGCGGCCAATGGCCTGTTCCTGCGCGGCGGTGTCCAGATAGGCCTGTATCGTCGCCTCAGAGGGGATGCTGGTGTAGAACAAATCCCATAACTGCCCATCGGCGGCGGCGGCCACAATGGCGGGCCCATCAGCCCGCTCTAATGGCCGCAGCACAATATGCGCGCCCTCCAAAACGGGCACTGTGGTCCAGACGTCCGCCATCTGCCCCCTGCTCTTGTCGTCCTATAGCCCCGCAAAGGCCATAAGATGCGGCTGCACTTCGTGGAAGCCTTCCCAGATCATCTTGACTGCAACATAGACAATCACAGCCAAGCCAACCCAGGCGATCCAGCGATAGCGTTCAATATAGCGGGCAATGATGTTGGCCGCGACGCCCATCAGCGCCACTGCAAAAATCAGCCCGACAATGAGGATGCCGGGGTGCTCACGCGCGGCCCCGGCAACCGCCAGCACATTATCCAAGCTCATCGACACATCGGCAATGGCAACAGACCAAGCGGCCGCCGCAAAGCTTTTTGCAGCGGGAATGCCTGAGTCTTCATCGCCGACGATTTCCGGCGAGCCGGGCGAGTCTGTTGGCTGATGCTGGTGAATATCACGGTACATGCGCCACGCGACCCACAGCAGCAGCAAGCCGCCCGCCAGAACCAGCCCAACAATGCCCAAAAGCCAACTGACAGTCAGTGCAAAAATGATACGCAGGACAAGGGCGGCCACCACCCCAATGACAATGACTTTGCGGCGCTGTTCAGCCGGCAAACCGGCTGCCAAAGCGCCAACGACAATCGCATTGTCGCCGGCCAGCACCAAATCAATCAGCAACACTTGCACAAAGGCCGCAAAAGCTGCGGGCTGCGTGATGTTCGAGAAATCGGCTACAATATGGCCCCAAATATCGCCCACCCCGCCCAAGGACGTGGCAGCGGACACCAAAGGCATAAGGTCAAAACTCAACGCGATATCTCCAAAAAAATAATGTGCCGCAGGAGCAGCCCCAAGGCCCACCCGCCTTTAAGGCCTGTTATTGGTTCATGCTGTCGAAGAAGTCGTCATTGGTTTTGGAATCCTTCATCTTGTCGAGCAAGAATTCCATGGCATCGACAGTGCCCATTTGCATCAGAATGCGGCGCAAGACCCACATCTTGGTGAGCTTGTCTTTTTCAACCAGCAATTCTTCCTTACGCGTGCCGGACTTACCCACATCCAGCGCGGGGAAGATGCGCTTGTCCGCGACCTTGCGATCAAGGACAATTTCTGAGTTACCCGTGCCCTTAAACTCTTCAAAAATAACTTCGTCCATGCGGCTGCCGGTATCGATGAGCGCGGTGGCAATGATCGAGAGCGAGCCACCTTCTTCAATGTTGCGTGCCGCGCCAAAGAAGCGCTTGGGACGTTGCAGCGCATTGGCATCCACACCACCTGTCAACACTTTGCCCGATGAGGGGACCACCGTGTTATAGGCGCGGCCCAGACGCGTGATGGAATCAAGCAGGATGACCACATCCTTTTTATGCTCCACCAGACGTTTCGCCTTTTCGATAACCATTTCAGCAACTTGCACGTGGCGCGAGGCGGGTTCGTCAAAGGTGGAGGAAATCACCTCACCTTTTACCGAGCGCTGCATATCCGTCACTTCTTCCGGACGTTCATCCACCAGCAGAACGAGCAGGAAGACTTCGGGGTGATTGTCAGTAATCGCCTTGGCCATGTTCTGCAGCAGCACCGTTTTACCCGTGCGCGGCGGCGCCACGATCAGCGCGCGCTGGCCCTTACCCTGTGGCGAAATAATATCAATGACGCGCGCCGACTTATCCTTGACCGTTGGGTCAAGCGTGTCGAGCTTCAAGCGCTCATCGGGATAAAGCGGCGTCAAATTGTCAAAATTGACACGGTGGCGGACAACATCGGGATCATCAAAGTTGATCGACTTAATTGTGGTCAGCGCGAAATAGCGTTCGCCATCTTTGGGCCCGCGAATTTCACCTTCCACTGTATCGCCGGTGCGCAGACCATATTTGCGGACCATATTGGGCGAGACATAAATATCATCTGGGCCAGCCAAATAGTTGGATTCTGGCGCGCGCAAAAAGCCAAACCCGTCTGACAGCACTTCAATTGTGCCTTCGCCAATAATCTCTTCGCCATTTTCGGCTTCGACCTTCAAGATCGCGAACATCAGATCTTGTTTGCGCAGCGTGGAGGCGCCTTCGACCCCCAATTCTTCTGCCATGCCGACCAATTCAGCAGGGGTTTTTTTCTTCAGTTCTTTCAAGTGCATCATGGGGGACATCCGAAACAAGATTTGGGTTGGAAGACCGCAACAGCATCAAAAACAAAACGGGAGATGCTCATACAGGCGCGAATGGCCGAGCGGTGCCCTTGGGGTAGGCGCCAGAACGCCCAAAGTCAATCAAATGTTCCGCAGCGAGACGGCCAGCAAGTTGACGCGGACAGGCGCGTTAAAAGGGTTTGATAATTGCCAATATCACAATGATGACGGCCGCAAGCCCCGGCACTTCATTCACCAAGCGCAAGGCGCGCCCACTAAGCCGCCGTTCGCCGGCTTGCAGCTTCCGGGCATAGCCAACCATCCAGCCATGATAGGCGGATAGGCCAAGCACCACGGCAAATTTCAGATGAAACCAGCCTTGCGCAAACGCGCCAGTATCAAGCGCCAAAGCCAGACCAAAAATCCAAACAATGGCAATAGATGGCTTTAAAATAATGCGCAGCAAGCGTTGCTCACGCTCTACCCATAATGCCTCTTCGGCACTGCCGGGTGCGGATTCTTGATGATAGACAAAAAAGCGCGGCAGCATGAACAGCCCGGCCATCCAGAAGATGACAAAAATCACATGCCCGGCCTTCACCCATAAATAGGCCGTGCCAAGCAATCCGATTAACGCAGCTGTCATATTCTACCCCCGGATGCGTGCGACCAGCGCCTCAACATGGGCAATGGGCGTGTCTGGCAAAATCCCATGGCCAAGATTGAAAACATGGGGCCGATCGGCCAGCGCGTCAATGATCCGCGTCACTGCATCGTCCAACATCTCGCCCCCAGCAATCAAGGCCAGCGGGTCTAAATTGCCTTGGACCGGCAAGCCTGAGGGCAGGGATTTATGCGCCCAAATGGGGTCAACGGTTTCATCAAGGCCAATTGCATCGGCGCCTGTTTCGCGCGCATAGGCTGGCAATTTACCGCCTGCGCCTTTGGGAAAGCCAATGACAACGGCCTCTGGGTGGCGCGCTTTAAGCTCGCTGATAATTTTTGCGGTGGGCGCAATCACCCAGCGTTCAAACTGCGCGGGGCTTAAGCTGCCAGACCAGCTGTCAAATAGCTGTACCGCCTCAACCCCTGCCTCAATTTGGTCGGACAGATAATCAATGCTTAGGTCCGCAATTGCGTCAATAATCCCGGCAAAGGCGGCGGGATCACGATAGGCAAAACGGCGTGTTTCGGCTTGTTCTCGGCTGCCTTGGCCCGCCACCATATAGGTCGCCACTGTCCAGGGGCTGCCCGCAAAGCCCAAAAAGGTTGTTTCGGATGGCAAGGCGGCTTTTACCTGCCGCACCGTTTCAATCACTGGGGCCAGCCGGTCACGCGCCGGGGTTAGGCTATCCAGCAGGGTATCAACCAGCTTGGGCGCCAATCTGGGGCCTTCGCCTGCTTCAAACCACAAATCTTGGCCCAAAGCGTGCGGCACAACCAGAATGTCAGAAAATAAAATGGCGCCATCAAAGCCAAATCGGCGAATGGGCTGCAATGTTACTTCGGCGGCCGCCGCACTGTCATGCACCAATTCCAAAAACCCGCCCTTATCGGCTCGCAAGGCCCGATATTCAGGCAAATAGCGTCCGGCTTGGCGCATCAGCCATATGGGCAGCCGATCTCCTCGCTTGCCTTTTAGCGTTGCAAGAAGGGGCTTGGTCGGGCTCGGGGGCGTGGTCATCTGGGTCATTATGCTCTCCCCCTATTCAATTAATCTTTGTTCGCGCTTTCCCCACAGCTTGACGCAGCGCCTCGCGCCAAGGCCTGCAGAGTCGGTCTCAACCATCCCCATTATCCACATCTGGGGATGAACCGCGCGTCCTGTTGGCAAGGCTGTGGAGAAGAGAAGGCGATGTCGCTCGAATTGCAGCGCTTGCGCTTATCCCGCTTTTTTCGCTAGCCCTGTCCCCAGTTTTGTCCACATACGGATATGACTTTCACACGAACAAGCGAGTGCCTGTGTCCCGATTGCATCTTCATCTGGTGTCAGACTCCACGGGCGAAACGCTGGAAACAGTGGCCAAGGCCGCTTTGGCGCAATTTGATGATGTGGAACCTGTCCGCCATTATTGGCCTATGGTGCGCACGCCGGGCCATGTCGAGCGGATCATGGGGGAGATTGCTCAAAACCCCGGCTTGGTCCTTTTCACCATTGTAAATGCGGATATTCGCATCGCGCTGGAACAACGCTGTTCCGCGCTTGGCCTGCCGCATGTTGGCGCCATTGACCCCGTGATGCACGCCTTGTCCAATGTGTTGGGTAAGCCAGTTAAGGCCCGGCCCGGCCTGCAGCATTTGTTGGACGATGCCTATTTTGCGCGGGTGGAGGCGATTCAATTTACCATTGCGCATGATGATGGGTTGAATTGGGAAAATTGGGAACAGGCAGATATTATTTTGGCGGGCGTATCGCGCAGTTCCAAAACGCCAACCTCAATTTACCTTGCCAATCGGGGCTATAAGACCGCAAACATCCCCATTGTGGTCGAAAGCCCACCGCCAGATTTGCTGTATCGGCTGACAAAGCCCTTGGTTGTTGGCTTGGTGACCAATCCGGAACGTCTGGTGCAAATTCGCCGCAATCGCTTGCTCGCGCTCAACCAGACACCTGATACCGATTATGTTGATCAAGAGGCGGTGACGCGGGAATCCGCTTATGCCCGGCGGATGTTTGCCGATAATGGCTGGCCTGTCATTGATATGACGCGCCGGTCGATTGAAGAGGCGGCCGCCGCCATCATCACGCTGTATACGGAACGCAAAGGCCCCAAATCATGAGGCTGATCCTCGCCTCACAAAGCGCGGGTCGGCGGGCGCTTTTGACGCAAGCCGGCATTGCGCATCAGGCCATGTCGGCGGCGTGCGACGAAGAAGAGGAAAAGGCCCGGTTACGCGCACACGGGGTGGATGCCGCCGGGCTTGCGCTTGGCTTGGCCGAAGCCAAGGCGCTGTCTGTCTCCAACCAAGACAAAGGCACCTTGGTTTTGGGTTGTGACCAGACCTTGGCGCTTGAGGATGGCACGCAATTTGACAAGGCCCCAGATATGGCCACGCTGGCGGCGCACTTGGCAGCCCTATCGGGGCGGACCCATGTGCTGCACGCCGCCATGGCAATTGCGTGCGATGGCGCAATCATTTGGCGCCATGTTGAACCCGCCCGCATGACAATGCGGCCTTTATCGGCCCAATTTATTCAGGCCTATCTGGAGGCCGAAGGGCCCGATCTTTTATCCGGCGTTGGCGGCTATCGTATTGAAGGGCGTGGCATCCAATTGTTTGAGCGGATAGAAGGCAGCCAGTTTACGATTATTGGCCTGCCGCTCTTGCCGCTTCTGGCCTATTTGAGAGACGCAGGAGTGATTGCGCAATGAGCCGCCCTTATGCCGAAGTGATTGGTGATCCCATCAGCCATAGCAAATCGCCGCGGATCCATGGCTTTTGGCTCGAAGCCTTGGGCATAGAGGCTGAGTATCGCGCCACGCATGTCACGCCCGAGGGCTTGGCAGATTTTGTCGCCGCGCGCGCGCAAGACGCAGATTGGCGGGGGTGCAATGTCACCTTGCCGCACAAATTGGCAGTTATGGACCATGTGGGGGATCCGGGTGACGTCAGGGCCAGCATTGGCGCCATGAACACCATTGCCCGCGATGAGGCAGGCCGCCTATTTGGCACCAATACTGATGCGGGTGGCTTTTATGGTCCCATTGCCGATGTGCCTTTGGCAGGGGCGCCTGTGATTGTGGCTGGCACCGGCGGGGCGGCGCACGCCGTGCTTTTTGCGTTATCTCGCCTAGATGTTGGGCCGGTCACGCTGCTCGCGCGCTCCCCCTTAAAGGGCGCCGCTTTGCTGGCGCGCTTTGGCCTTAAGGGCGAGGTCCGGCCGATAGATGCCGCCCTGCCGCCGGCCCAATTGTTCGTCAACACAACCTCACTGGGCATGACGGGCCAACCCCCGCTTGCGCCAGACCTTTCCCCCCTGCCTGATGATGCCGTGGTTTATGATATTGTCTATGCGCCGCTGGTCACGCCTCTCTTGGCCGCGGCAGAGGCGCGCGGGCTGCACATAGTGGATGGGTTGGAAATGCTGGTTGGCCAGGCGGCCATTGCGTTTGAATTGTTTTTTGGTGCCACGCCGCCCAGAGACCGGGATGATGAGCTGCGGGAGATTTTGCTCGCATGATCCGCATTGGCCTGACTGGCTCAATTGGCATGGGCAAATCCGCCGTGTCGGCGATGTTCCGGCAAATGGGCGTGCCTGTGTTTGATGCGGATGCCGAAGTTCATCGCTTGCAAGGCCCGGGCGGCGCGCTGGTGGAGAGAATTGAGGCCCGGTTTCCCGGGACGACGGGCCCCAAAGGCGTCGATCGGCAAAAATTAGGCGCTGCCGTTCTGGGCAAACCAGAAGAGCTAAAGGCGCTGGAACATATTGTGCATCCAGCGGTTTATCACGCCCGGCAGCGGTTTTTGCGCCAGCACCGGGCCCGGCCTTTGGTGGTGCTCGACATCCCCTTATTATTTGAAAAAGGCGGCGCCAAACAAGTTGATGTGACAGTCGTTGTGTCCGCCCATGGCTTTTTGCAGCGCCGCCGCGTGCTGCGCCGGGCTGGAATGACCGAGGCCAAGCTGCGCCATATTCGCCAATTACAGGTGCCAGACCATATCAAACGGCAAAAAGCCGATCATGTTATTGAGACGGGGACATCCCGAATTGAAACCCGCGCTGCAATTCGTCGTCTCATCGCTTGCCTTCGTGCGCGAAAGCGCCGATAGTCCTGCCAATGCGTGAAGTCGTTTTTGATACCGAAACGACAGGGCTCAACGCCGCTTCCGGCGATCGGCTTGTTGAAATCGGCTGTGTAGAACTGGTCAACCGGGTTGAGACCGGGCGGACATTCCATGCCTATTTCAATCCAGAACGATCCATGCCACCCGAAGCCCAAGCGGTGCATGGCCTGTCGGAAGCCTTTTTGGCGGATAAGCCCCTTTTTGGAGATCTGGTTGAAGACCTGCTCGACTTTCTGGAGGAAAGTCCGCTGGTTGCGCACAATGCGTCCTTCGACTTTGCTTTTCTGAATCACGAGCTGTCGCGCATTAACCGGCCCGATATTGCCCCGGCGCGGATGATTGACACGCTGGCTTTGTCACGCAGCAAATTTCCCGGCGCCAAGCATAGCCTTGATGCGCTTTGCACGCGCTTTGGGATTGATCGGTCGCACCGGATTAAGCACGGGGCGTTGCTGGACGCCCAGCTATTGGCCCAAGTTTATATTGAGCTGACCGGCGGCCGGCAAATTGGCCTCGGCCTTGCTGATGCAGCACATGGGCTGTCCACTGCCGCTGATGCCGGCGATGCGGGGCGCGCCGTCACGGCCCCGCGCCCGGCGCGCCCAGCCCGGCCCCATGCGGCCACGCCCGAAGAACTTGAGCGGCACCAAGCGTTCTTGACCAAAATCAGTGACCCGCTTTGGGCACTAGACCAAGATCGGGAGGATTTGGCCGCCGCTTAAGTTGACGAATGGGCAACCGTTCCTAGCTAGAGTCGAGAAAGGAGAGAAGAATATGGACATCCGTGTTTCCGGTCATCAGGTGGATACAGGGGATGCTCTCCGGGCGCATGTAGGCGATCGGCTTCAGGGCATTGCGACCAAATATTTTTCACGCGCGCATTCGGCTCATGCAACTTTTGGCAAAGGCCCGCATGATCACGGCTTTGTCTGTGATGTCATGATGCATGTTGTCAAAGGCGTTGTTCTAAAAGCCAGCGGCCATGCCGCAGAGGCGCATCTCGCCTTTGATGGGGCAGCGGACAAGGTGGAAAAGCAGCTGCGCCGCTATAAGCGTCGGCTGCGGGATGATCATAGCGGCCCCAATGCCGTGGCCGCGCCTGAAGATAATGCCAGCTACACAGTGTTTGAGCCGCTGCAAGCTGATGAAATTGAGCCGGGGGATAACCCCATCATCATTGCAGAGACCAAAGTGGATGTGCCCGAGGCCAGCGTGTCTGACGCGGTCATGATGCTCGATTTGCGGCACACCAACGCGCTGTTGTTCCGCAATGCGGCAACGGGTGTGTTCAACATGGTCTATCGTCGCAATGATGGCACAATTGGCTGGGTTGAGCCGCAAAGCTAATTTTACCTGACAGGGCCGCAAGCGCCCTTGCTTGCGGTCCTGCCTGAATATGCTAAGGGCGCGCACCAAATTTCTTTCTGGACATATGATGACAGAGATTGCTTCGCTTCTTGCCCCGGGTGCCGTAACGGCCGGCGGCCATATGACGACTGCCAAGGCGTTGTTCCAGCATTTGGGCCAAGTGGCAGAGCGTGAATATGGCCTGCCTGCCATGGAGGTGGTTGACCGCCTGACCGAGCGTGAGCGGCTGGGATCAACGGGCTTTGGCGGCGGCGTTGCCATTCCGCATGGCAAGATGGACGGGCTGGACCATGTGGTCGGCATTTTCGTCCAGCTGGCTGAGCCAGTTGATGTCAAAGCCATTGATGATTTGCCCGTAGATCTTGTGTTTTGCCTTTTGTCGCCGCCCGATGCCGGGTCAGAACATCTCAAGGCCTTGGCGCAAGCCAGCCGTTGGCTGCGTGACCGGGCCTTTGTTGCCAAATTGCGCGGGGCGGGCAGCGCCGATGCCATTTATGCGCTGTTTGCCGCCAGTCAGACGCGTGACGCGGCCTAACATACAGGGCCCGTTGGGCGCGTGACACCGCGTCTTGCCACATCGCTCTATGTCAATGCGCTGGTCCGCTGTGTCAATCAGGCGGGCGGCATGGCCATGGTGTTGGCCAAGGGTGATGAAACGGCAGGCGCGCTGGTGCTGATCACGCTTGAAAATGGCGTAAATACAGGGGTTTGGGAGCGTAGCTGGACCGCAGACGGGGCCTATCGTTGGGCCCAAATACACACACAAGTCATTGAAAACGAACAAGAAATATCAACATATTGTGCCCGCCGCCGCGCGTCGGACCCAGATTTATGGATCGTTGAACTGGACATCGCTGATGCTGCACAGTTCGCCGTGGAATTGGATGGCAAGCGTTGACTTGCCGGGGGAAAGCGCGTCAGGGCCAGTCTCAATAACACGCATCGCCGTATCGCCACCCGCGTTTTGGGCCTTGGGTACGAATGCAGACAGGGGAATGAGCTGACCGCACCAGTTTTCGCGCGGCCCAGACCAAACCTCTGCACATAATGAAGATTATATGCGATCCAATCGTTTGACAGCCGCGCTTGCGGTTCTGTCCCTCCCCATTTTGGGCACGCTTGCTGCCCTTGCCCCGACCAATCCGGTCTGGGCCAATGAAACTCCCGGTACGCTGGATATCCGGCAGCTCCCGACCCGTCCGGTTGAGCAGCCCCAAGCGCCGAAGCCCTCGCTTGACGAGGTGAAAATTCCCGAAATCGCCGAAGCACCGGCTGAAGCCCCCACGCTGCCGGGCCTTGTTGCCCAATTTGCTGGCACACCGGCTGTTGATCGGAATGCCGAATGTTTGGCCGCTGCTGTCTATTTTGAATCCAAGGGCGAAGCCTTGGATGGCCAGCTGGCGGTTGCACAGACCATTCTCAACCGGACCCGCTCGGGCCGGTTCCCCAGCAGCATTTGCGGTGTTGTCTTCCAACCCGGCCAATTCTCCTTTGTGCGGGGCAATGGGTTTCCGCCCATCGCGCGCACCAGCCGTCATTGGCAAAATGCGCTGGCCATTGCGCATATTGCCGCCAATGAATTGTGGGATTCCACAGTTGATAACGCGCTGTATTTCCACGCCCGCCGCGTGAAGCCGGGCTGGCGGATGCAGCGCATTGCCGCGGTTGGCAATCACGTTTTCTATCGCTGATTGAGGGCGCCGGGCTGGCCCCGGTTCCCAATTGGGCGGATCGCGTCTAGACTGCGGTCATGACCGATCAGACCGATCCTTTGATCGCTGCCGATGTGCTGCGTGGCGTGTCGCGTCTTTTGTATCGGCATGCGTATTTGGGGGTGCCAGAAGTCCCGCTGCGCAATGGCCGCCGGGCGGATATTATGGCGCTTGGGCCCAAAGGCGAGATTATGATTGTTGAAATCAAAGTCTCCCGCGCGGACCTGTTGGGCGATGGCAAATGGCCCGATTATCTTGACTATTGTGATCATTATTATTGGGCTGTGCCGCAAGGCTTTGATCTAACGCTGTTTGATCGCGCCGCACTAGCCCCAGACGTGGCCGGGCTGATGGTTGCCGATCGCTATGATGGTGCCATTGTGCGTGAGGCCAGCCACCGCCCCTTGGCCGCGGCCCGCCGCAAGACCGAAACATTGCGGATCGCGCGGCTGGCAACCCGGCGGATGTTGTCTTTATCCGCGATTTTAGATGTCGATTTGGCGTAGCGGGACTGTGCCCGTACCAGCGCCAATCTAAGCCTGCGTTTTAAACGGCGTAAAATCTGTCCCGTCATCAAACAGATCCACACCCTCATGGCGCTTCAATTTGTTGACGACCACATAGGTCACCGGCGTTAACACCACTTCCCAGCTGACTTTCAGCAGCCAATTGGTCACCAACACCGTCACCACCTGATCGCTTTGCCACACCCCCCAAAAGGCGAGCGGATAAAAGATCAGGCTATCCACCCCTTGGCCAAAAATGGTGGAGCCAATGGTGCGGCTCCACAAATGTTTGCCTTGCGTCCAAATTTTCATTCGTGCCAGCACATAGCTGTTCACAAATTCCCCCGCCCAAAACGCAATGATCGAGGCAAAAACAATGCGCGGCACTTGGCCAAAGACGCTTTCATAGGCGGCTTGCCCCGTCCATCCGGCGGCCGGCGGCAGTGAGACGACCACCCAGCTCATAAACGCCATGAAAATCAGCGCGGAAAAGCCCACCCAGATGCAGCGGCGGGCGCGGGCATAGCCATAGACTTCAGTC
>RFZB01000191.1 GCA_009920915.1 Sphingomonadaceae bacterium
AAAGGGCAGAGCCAATCCCAGCATCACAAAGCAGGCCATCGGGTACAGGGCCTTCTTCCAAAACGCGATGGCGTGCAGGGCAAACGCCTGATCCTGCTGTGACAGGTGGCGGCTGTAGCGCCACAACTCCAAGGTGGTCATGGTGCCCACCGGAAGCACGGCAGCCGACACCACACTGGCCTTGAGGTTGCTTGACCATTGCATGGACGGTGCCTGCGCTTGGGTCGCGGTGCCAGCCTCAGGGTCCCATTGGTCCACGCGCGCCTCGGTCAAGGTCCACCGGCCCTCATCATCGGCCACCGCCCGCTGGGCCTGAATGCGACGCTGCAAGCGCCCCTGGCCGTCAAACTCGTAGATGCGAACGCCCTGCAACTCGCCACCGGCACCCAGGCGGGACACATGAACCGAGACGGTCCGATGGTCCCCGGATGCTTCATCGATTCGGTCACGCATCCAAGCGCCCGCTGGGCCCACGCTCAGGCTCCCCGATGCCAGGGCCTTGAGCGACACGTTCTTCTGCTCGGCCGCTGGAGCCAACACGTCGCCTGCCAACAGCGTCAGCACCGCAAAGGCCAGCCCCAGCGAGCTGAGCATGCCCAGGGCGCGGCCAGGCCCCAGCCCTGCGGTGCGCAGAATGGTGAATTCACTGGATTGCGCCAAGCGCGACAAGGCATAGATGCTTCCAATGAGCACCGTGATGGGAAAGAGCTCGTAAAAGCGCCCGGGCAACTCAAGCGTGGTCGACAACAGTGCGGAGGTCAGGGTGTAGCCCGGCCGGCCGATGCGCCCCAGTTGATCGACGAAGTCAAAGAAGAACATCAAGGCCAAAAAGGCCAGGGTGGTGAAGCCCACCGCCGACAGGACCTCGCGGTAAATGAGGTGGCGCACGGTTCTCATGGGCTCGCCTCCCGCTTGGCGCCCAAGCCCCAAAGGTAGGTGATGCGCCATCCAATGGCCTGCGAGCGCCACCACAGCATCACCAGGGCCAATGCCGCCACCCCACCGTGCAGGGCGGCCAGGCCGCTCCACAGCTGCCAGCGCTGCGACTGCACCCAGGACTGGCTGAGGTTGATGAGGTTGAAATACACCACGAAGGTCAACAGCGCGAAGAGCACGCCCCATTGGCTGGGCTTGCGCGGGTTGCTGACCGACAGCACCACGCCCAACACCAGCAGGTTCACGGCCGCCAGGGCCAAGCCGATCCGCCAAGGCGATAAGATTATACCTAAGCGGATCGGACCTTAGTTTTTTTCCTGCTCCTCAACAGATTCAGTTGCCATCATTGCAGCAGCCACACGAGTGATAAGGCTCATTGGCTCACGCATCAGCGTTGGCTTGTCTTCAAGCGTGAAGAGCTTGTTGCCATCCTTATCTTCAGCTTTCATCACAATGATCTCGACCATCCCGGCCAAAGTGATGTTCTGAAGGAAGTTTGGATGCTTGCGCTGAACCTTGTCCATTTCGATAGCCAAGAACGGCCCGTAATAGACGATTTGGGGAGAGGTTTCATCCTCCCCCCACTCAGCGACATCGATGCTACGTCGATCAGCGTCCTGACGCGCAGCGAGACGTTTAGCTAGACTCATAACTACCCCTTCTTAGTTAGATTACGATGCCGTGCTGAACGACAGCGAACCATTGCCTTGGAACGTGAAGCTGGCTTCCACCAAGCCGTCAAACGACGAATTGATCGTGATACCAGTAATGATCGCCAAGCCGGTGTAATACTTGTCACCAGTTGACGCACCTTCGGGATACACGTTCAAGGTCACCTCAGTGCCTTCTGTCATAGCGCCCTGACCCGTTGTGTCAGTCTCATCCCAGAAGCAATCCAGCGAACCAGACCAGCCCTTGAGCGTAGTCTTGAACGTGCGCCAAGAGTCACCCATTGTGGTGTCTTCAGCGGTATCAGCCGTCGTAGCAATCGAGAACGAACGGATTTCTGCGACGGTGTTAGCGCCGACTTTTACAGTACCTTCACTGCCGGTATGCGTAGCCATTATTCAACCTCCTCAGTATCAACAGACTCAACCGGCTCTTCCACCGGCTTAACAACAGGCTTTTTGGCCTGTTCAGTGGGATGCCAGCCCTTCTCCGCGAAAGACTGCAAATCGCACTCAGGAACCCGGATAGGCTCTTGAGCATCCTTATGATGAACCGTTACCATCTTCATCGTGCAGTCTCCACATCATTGATCGCCGTGATGTATTCACAAGCGAACACAAGCCGTGCCGAGGAGATCGGCTTCT
>RFZB01000192.1 GCA_009920915.1 Sphingomonadaceae bacterium
CACTAATTCGTCCACAAATTGACTACAGTTTGACTACAGCAGTTTGGGGTGAGCAGGGGCGCTGATGGCGAGCCTCAATATGCCCCCGAGTAACGTTTCAACTGGCCCCATTTAGCGTGACCCGATCAATCCCATAGAGAAATGTACCGGCAGGATAATACACCTATCGGATAAGAAGGGGCGGATGCATGTGGCTGATCGGAAAGGACACGCTTCGCTCCGGGGTTTCCTGATCCTGGCCTCTTGACGGCAACCGGAAGCGCTCCCGGGACCAACCGCACCCCCTGGCGTTTCCGAAAATTAGACTCTGCTGGACCAATAAACCGTGACTACCCCAGCTGCATGTTGCAGCGTTTGAGTCATGGAATATGCGTTGTTGAGTCGTTGGTAAGAATTTGAAGGAAGTATCGGCAAGCTTCGTCTTCGCTATCAAACACGCGCTCCCCACTTTTTTGACCGCGTTCACTGTAGTAAACAGACCACTTCGCCCCAGCCTGATGCAACGTGTATTTCTCATTCGGAAGCCCACCGCTAAGGCAATAAGCCAGCGAGCTGACGTTTCGCTCGCGGAGGATAGTTTCTAATTTGGACCGATTCATGGCACTTTCTCGATGACACCACGTTTCAAGAGGATGTCGATTGATATGGGCAACTCATATTGAGTTCCGAGACCCTGATCGCGGCACGCTAAATGGGGCCAGTCGAAATGTAAGACCAGCATTGCCCAACCCCAAACTGTTCCCGGTCACGGGGAGGACAAGGAGGCCGGGCACTGCCTTGAAGCCGGTTTTCATAACTCGGCCGAATCGGCTTGTTTGGAAACTAATCTGACATATAGTTTCCAAATGGCTGCCAAAGACGCCCCTTATGAATACCGCCGCCCGCCGGTCGACCTGACCCGCGGTTGGGCTGGCTTGTCCGCGGCGACCGCGGCGGTGACGCGCTTCGACATGGTGTCGGCCAGCCTACCTGCCGTCCTCAAGGGCGTCACCTACCGCGATTTGCTCTACCGCATGGAGGCGTCCTCCAGTTCGGCAATCGAGGGCGTCGAGGCCTCCGCCCGTCAGCTGATCATGGATGAGGTCCTGGCCGGAACCGAGGAGGCCGTCACCCGGGATGAGCAGGTGAGGGAGGCCGCGAGGTCCCTAGCCGCCATGAACGAGGCCGCTGAGCTCCCCGCCAAGCGCCCCATCACTCCCTCGTTCCTCTTCAAGGTGCATACGACCCTCATGGAGGGCGCTCCAGGGGCGCATCCGGGCAAGTTCCGCAAGCCGCCCTACGTCGGCTACGCGGCCGGCCGGCCTGCGGTCGACTCAGCGCTCGTGCAGAAGTGCATGGACGACCTTCTGGAATTCATGGCGGAGGACCCTGGTCAGGAGGGGCCCTTGGTCCGGGTCGCCATCGCCCATGCCCAGTTCGAACTCATCCACCCGTTCCATGACGGCAACGGGCGCATGGGCCGCATGCTGATGCCGCTCCACCTCATGCGGGCGGGCGCCACGACCGAGCCCAACCTCGTGCTGTCCGGGCAGCTTTACGCCAACCGCGAGGATTATCGCCATCTCCTCGCTAACCTGCACAAGCGGGGCACGTCTGAAGACTGGGTGGCCTGGGTGGAGTTCATGCTCAAGGTCATGCGCGAGCAGGCCGTGGAGCACGCCGGCTACTTCCTCCTGATCCGGAAGGCGTTCGACGCCCTCTCGAAGGCTACGGTCGCCGCCGCTGGCCAGCGGGCCGCGGATCACCTTCTGCCGAGGTTCCTGTCCACCCCCGCCTTTACGGTACCATCCATCGCTGGAGACGAGACCCGGGTCACCGTACGCAAGTGGCTCGACAAGCTGGTCACCGCCAAGGTGGTCAAGGTCGAGCGGCCTGGCGTACGCCGCCGCGCGACCATCTATGTCTGCCCCGGGCTGATGAACGTGCTGGGCCGGAAGTGATCGGCCGCTGGCGTCTTTATTTCGTCAGGATTAACACCTATTTTTCTCTCAAAAAATCCGCTCAAAATCGCTTTCCCAATCTTCTCAAATTTTCCCACAATTAACACCTAAGTTGACTACAGAAACGTCTACAGCATCACCAAACACGCATAAACATTAAGGAAAACGCAAATATGCCACCTCTTCGAATCCCATCCTCTCCGCCACTTTACAATAAATTGACTCCGATTAAGGCCCTAAAGGGGCCTTTTTCGTGCCCGGTGGATTCCCAGGATTACACTAATTCGTCCACAAAT
>RFZB01000193.1 GCA_009920915.1 Sphingomonadaceae bacterium
TGCGCCGCGGCGCGCGCCTGTTCGGCAACAGCCAGGTGATAAGCTTTGATGGCTCTCACTTGCGATCGGCCAGCTATGCAGAAGTAGCGCATCGCGCCCGCCAACTCGCGTCTGCCTTGAACGCTTATGGGCTTGCGATGGGAGACCGGGTTGGCACTTTGTGCTGGAACACCCAAGAGCATCTGGAAGCCTATTTGGCGATCCCGGCGATGGGGGCCGTCCTTCACACGGTCAACGTTCGGCTCGCGGCGGATCAGATCGCGTATATCATTGGCCATGCCGAAGATCGGGTCCTCATCCTTGATCCATCCTTTGTGCCTGTGGTCGCGTCCGTGATTGGTGCCCTGCCGTCGGTTGATATGATCGTCGTCCTAGGCGATCCTCCTGCTGCGATTTCCGGATTTTCGGGTCGGCTGGTGGGTTATGAGGAACTGATTGCGGGGGTTGAGCCGTTTGCCGGCTGGCCTGAGCTCGCAGAGAATAGCGCCGCTGTTATGTGTTATACCTCGGGGACGACCGGCAATCCCAAAGGGGTCGTGTACAGTCACCGCTCCCTCTTCCTGCACAGCTTGGCGTCACTGGGCACTGATGCTTTTGCGATAAGCAACCGCGATACGCTTTTGATGGTGCCACCGATGTTCCATGCCAATGCATGGGGAGCGCCCTTTTCCGGCTGGCTGGCGGGCAGCGACTTTGTTTTGCCGGGACCGCATCTTCAGCCGGAGAAATTGGCACAATTGATCGCGCTCACGCGACCAACGTTTGCGGCAGCTGTGCCGACGATTCTTAACGATTTGCTGCTGATGCACAGCAAAGAGCCAATCGATCTGTCGTGCTTTAGAGTTCTCATCTCCGGCGGGTCAGCCGTATCGCCGGCCTTGATTGAGCGCGTGCGTGCGGCGTGGGGTGTCGGCCTTGTCCAGGGATGGGGGATGACGGAGACGAGCCCAATGTGCGTCCTTTCCTTCCCGCCGACAGATGTTTCTGACGCGGATGAGGTGCACTGGCGTGCCAAAAGTGGGCGACCGGTCGCCGGTATGGAAGTACGGATCGTCGATGATCTTGACCAGCCTTTGCCTGAAGATGGTCAGGCCGTTGGTCATCTCCAGCTGCGCGGACCTTGGGTCACGCAGGGCTATTATCTCCAAGCTGAGGCAGACCGTCCGCTGACTAAAGATGGATGGCTGCGCACGGGCGACGCGGGCACCATCGACAGCCGAGGGTATGTCCAGGTCACCGATCGCACAAAAGACCTGATTAAATCGGGCGGCGAGTGGATTTCATCCGTTGATCTAGAAAACGCGGTTAGCCGTTACCCAGGAGTGAATGAGGTGGCGGTCATTGCTGTGCCTGATCCTCGGTGGGAGGAACGGCCCTTGGTTATCCTCACCGCGCTGGACGGCCACCAGCTTGCGTTTGAAGATGTCCGCCGCTTTCTATCGGATCAAATGGCAAAATTCATGGTCCCGGAATATTGGGCGTCTCTCTCCAGCTTGCCCAAGACAAGCGTGGGGAAGATAGACAAAAGGAAGCTTCGGGCAGAAGTTGATGCTGGCACGTTGACCTTCGAGCACGTGGCAGAAGCCCGAGACCAGGAAAGCCCGGAAAATGCATAGCTCCCTTTCGCCCGACTTAAAGCCAAGTCCGCGGCGTCGCACTCAGGCAGAGCGTACCGCGCTATCTGATGCCCGAATGTTTAAAGCCGCCATGCTGCTGATCGTTGAAAAGGGCACGCAGAACACCACCCTGAAAGAAATTGGGGAGCGTGCGGGCTATAGCCGAAGTCTTGCAAGTAACCGTTTCGGCTCGAAAGAGGCGTTGTTCAATCAGATGGTCTTGGGTTTCAATGACAAATGGGCGAGCGAACTACACCGATTTGTAGGAGAGAAATCGGGGCTTGCTGCCTTCACGGCTGCGCTTGAGGCGGTCGAATATTTCCTCCTCAATCATACGGTTGATATGCGGGCGCTCTACATCCTGTGGTTTGAGTCCATCGGTAGTCACACCGCCGTTCGCCAGCGATTGGCTGCAAATCATAGTGCCTATCGCCATGACGCTGAACGCTGGGTGCGGCAAGGCATTGAGGAAGGCACGATCCGTCCATCGATTGACGCTGCCTGCTTTGCCGTTGAGTTTAATGCCTTTATCTTTGGCCTTGTCTATCAATGGCTCGTCAGCCCAAGTTCAATCAACCTGCAATCGGTGTTCAGCCACTATAA
>RFZB01000194.1 GCA_009920915.1 Sphingomonadaceae bacterium
ATTGTCTCACCAGTTCGCAACGCTCTTATTTGCTCAGCGCCACTTTATGGGGATAATCGGATAAAATTTCGAACACCGACAGGCCAGGAGCAACCGCGGGCATCCTAGGCTCGTCCCCTTCGCCATAGTAAGCCAAACCGGCATGTGTCGCGCGGCCCAAGGGCTCGTAGAATCCTCGGCGCGTGCTAGCTTAAAGATGAGAATATGATTTGGGCCGCGTCGGTAAAACTGACGTGGCGTTTGCGTCGATCTGTTTCGTCAAGGTCAAATGCCACGATACCCTTCACTCGCAGAGAGACCAACGTCCGATACGAACGAGAACGCGAGCCAAAGCCTGGAACCTTATAAACGTCGGTGACCAAGATTTGGGAGTGGCCTTGAGCCATGACATAAAGCTCAAACAAAAGCCGCTCCTCATCGCCAGTTAGAGCGGCCAGCGGTGTTTTGCGACGCAAATCGACAAGCAGGTTGATGGTGTCCATAAAAGGGGCCAACGTCTTGTATCAGTAATTGGAGATGCGATCTGTGATAGGATCAACTGCCCAAGGAAACAAGGCGAATAAGCCGCAAAGCATCAAGCAATCCGCAAAACTCATCCAATGAGCACTGTATTTGTTGTGACGGCCTGTGTCCCGAGCATGAATGCGCCATTTGCAAAGACAAGGGTGCGGACATCGTCCCCAAAGGCGATATCCATGCCCTTGGTGCCAATGGGAATGCGATACTCATCTGCACCCTTTGTCAGGATGACGGACGAGCCCGACCGAGTTGCGAGATAATCTTTCGCCAGACCAGGAACATTGATCCGATCCCCGCCTGCATTAAACGACGCATCGAACACGATCTTACCCCCAGTAAGGGTCACAATTTCCTGTCCCGCCTTTGTCCCAATAATCGTCGCCGCGCCGCCTGCCGTCATGCTGGCATTTGGATAAAGAATAACTTTGGCGCTCGTGGCTAAGCTGACGTCTTGTGCAGCTAACTGGGCTTGCGCCGGGGCGCTAATAACCGAGGGCTCTGAACTAAAGCTTTGCGAACCAAGTTTGAAACTACCCTGTGCATAGATGAGTTGGCGTGCACCATCGTCAAACGAAATATCCATGCCCTTGGTGCCAATTGGCACAATAATCGAAAGGCTCTCCGACAAAATGCGGGCAGATGAGCCAGACCGAGCAATGGTGTAGTCCGAGGCTTTCCCGGGCAACCGCAAGACGTCTCCGCCCGCGTTAAATGAGGCGTCGAACGTGACACTGCCAGTTATGCTTGCAAGGCTTATGTCCTGCTTGCCCTTCGTGCCAAGAACCGAGCCCGCCCCTCCTAAAGTCCCAACAAATCCGTCACTTGCCTGCAGGCGATATTGAGCAGGCCCATAATCTCGCAGGATCGACGTTGCAGAAATTGTCTGATCCTTAAATGTGAGCGTCTCGATGCTCGTTAGGCGGTCCACTCCCTCCGTCTTTGTCGCAACCACAATCACGCCATTATCGACAGAAATGCTGACATCGGAATAGCTGTCCTTGAAAATAGCCTGCGCCGATTGTTCCAAAAAGCGTGTCATCTGCATTGCTGTTGGCAATGCCAGGACGCTCTTTCAGAAAGTTGATTTGGACATTGGAGCCCCCCTCGGCGACACCTGACTGCCATGTGACGAGATCTGCAAAACCATCTCCATCAACGTCATGGAAATAGCCCCAAAGTTCAGGGCCAGGCGGGTCTCCGTCTCGGTTCTTTGGAAAGGCCTCAATATCGGCATAATGATACGTGCCGGTTCCGTCATTTATATAGATGATAGGCTTCCCGGCATTCGGCGTGAGAGAAGGAACCCAAGGACGGGTCATGGCTTGAACAACAATGTCTTTGGCGCCGTCACCGTTTATATCAGTCAGGTAAAAATCATTGAAATTGATATCTACCTTTTGACCAATAATTGCTCCCGGCTGCTCGATAAGGTGGCCATCCTTGAGCTTAAATATGCGCAGATGATTTTCAGGCTGGACATCTTGTTCATCATATTTTTGGCCTTGGACAATGGTGTCACTGTTGGTGTAGCGGCCCAGCATCATCTTGCCGATGACGGTAATCGATCCATCCGCATTCAATTCATTGCTGACAAGAATTTCGTCAAAGGTGCCGTGGAAGTAGTATTTCCCGTCAATTTTGTAGACAGAGACACCCACATTTTCCGCGCGC
>RFZB01000195.1 GCA_009920915.1 Sphingomonadaceae bacterium
ATTATTGATGATGAGCGTGAAGTGGGCTTGGGCTATCCACGCCCGGAGCCAAGCAGAGCGGCCTTTGTGGAGGCAGACTGGGACTTGGGCTCAATGACACCCAAATCTGGGCGCTATCCCGGCCAAAAAGCCGGCGCTCAAGAAGGACTGTCCGTGCGTGACCGGGCGATGCGGAACTGACCATGGCGGCCCTTGGTGTATTTCTGGCGTTTCTCGCCTCTGCGCCCCCCATGGTGGTGATCGATGAACAAGCGACCAAAAGGCTTGAGCCACCGCCTCATGGCGCAATTGGCATGAGCACGGCCTATCGCATCTCAGATGCCGTGCCAACGCCCCGGGCAATGGAATTTCGTCGGCGCATTCTGCATCGCGGTGCGGCCATTGGCCTGCACCCAATTGGCCATGATGAAGTCTATTATGTGCTGGAGGGGGAAGGCGAAGTTATCTCAGACGGTCAACGTGCGATTCTGAAAAAAGGGATGACAGCCTATCTATATAAAGGGGCCATTGTAGGCATTGCGCAGCGAGGTCGAAAACCGCTTTCGCTGATTATCAGCTACCCCAACGCCCAATAAGCTGGATCAACTGCCAGCTTGAATGAAAGGCACACGGGCAAATAATTCGCGTTCCCATTGGCGCGGATCATTGACGACGCGACTGTCGGCATCGAACACCATAGTTGTGCGGGATGGGGTGGTATAGGCAGGCCAGCCGGGATGGCCCGTTCGGGCAAAACGCACAAAAGCATCCATGAGGACACGGCTCATCGCAGCGCGAGCGGGCGTCGGAGACACAAATGTCCCGAAGGACAAGCCAATATCGTCCGTGTGCTTGGCCTGTTCAAAATCCAGTTGATAGACCCAAGTTGCCGCAACGCCCGCGCGGGCCCGCGCATCTGCTTCTTCCACCTGGCCGCGCCACGACCGGCCTGCCGTCACAATGCGATGAAAAAGCTGAAGCGGCGTTTCGGTCGGATACCGATCTCGAAATTGTGCCGCGACCCATTCGGGCAACAAATCGGCGCGCATTTCCGACCCCGCCCGCTCGGCCAGATTGTCCCAATCAAGGCCCTGCAGCTTGGGGTGGTCGGGTGGGAAGAAGGCGCGTGTCTCGGCGACTGTATTGCCAAGAAGCATGGGGATTTTGTTGCCTTGGGGGGCTGGGTCTGGCCAGAAGGGATGACGATGCAAATGGCGCTGATCGAGGACGGGACCCATATAAACGCCACCGCCTAATATAGGATCAATTGCCCCAAGGGCGGCCACCAGCTCTGTTGCGGAGGCCGTTACGGGGTCCACCCCCCGGCCCAGTTTCTCCAAATAGGCCTCGGTCCGCTTGGTAGCATTTATCGCCCCGCTTGCTGTTACTTGCTGGCCACTCATAGTGATGGCTTTGTGGAAAAGGCCATCTGCCGCAGGCATGGCCATCAGCGTTGCAATCTTGGCGCCGCCGCCCGATTGGCCAAAGACCGTCACATTATCCGGATCCCCCCCAAAGCCGGCGATATTGTCACGCACCCATTGCAGTGCGCAGATCAAATCCAGCTGGCCACAATTGCCACTATCAGGAAAGCGCGGATCGCGGCGCGCAAGGTAAAGATAACCAAAGGCGTTGAGACGATGGTTGACGGTGACAACAACCACATCGCCGCGGTCTGCCAAATGTGCGCCATCATTGAGCGGATCAACAACAGAGCCGCTCGAATAAGCGCCGCCATGAATATAAACCATCACAGGCCGCTTGCGCCCTTTGTCGGCCATGGGGGCCCAGACATTCAGGAACAGACAGTCCTCGCTCTGCGGCTGATAATGCGCGCCCTGTTGCGGGCAAGAGGGGCCATAGCGTGTCAGGCTGCGCAAATAGGCGCGGTTAAAGCCAAGCCAACGCACGGGCTCTGGTGCTTTGAACCCGAAAAACTCCAGATAATGGCTTTTGTTCAGCCCGCAGGCTGTGAGGCCGGTTCAGGCACGATGGCACCGTGGGCGCGAAGCATGGCGAACAAATCAGCCAGTGGCAGTTCCTCAGGATCAAGCCCCGTGCGTGCGCTGAGCACCGCCATAGCGCCCGCGACCTGACCCATGGCCATACATGGCGCCTGCACACGCAAGGCGGAGTTGGATTCGGTATCGCTGTCGATACAACGACCGGCCACAATCAGA
>RFZB01000196.1 GCA_009920915.1 Sphingomonadaceae bacterium
AACTATTTGCGCGGATATTGGGACGGTGCGCCCGAATACACGGTCAGCTTTTGGTTTTATTTGGAGGAGGCGCAAGTCACGCAGGTTCTGTGGTCGGCGGATAACGATACGACGGTGATTTATATCAATCCGAACGATCAACTCACGGCCAAGATGACGTCGAATGGCAGCTCCTATGTGTTTGGGTCGAGCGCCACGCTATTCCCTGAGACATGGCACTATGTGACGTTTGTCTTCCAACAAGAGGGCCTATGCTCGCTCTACCTTGACCACAACCGTTTTGTCGGTCTTGTCGGATACGACCGTTCCGGTCAGCACGCGCTTTGGCATGTCACCTGGTCCTTACTTGGCCGCAGAAGCAGCAGTGCGCTGCGCCTGAAGCGTCTTGATGCGGGCGATGTCGCGGCGCACTTCTTTGATGCGCGCCGGCTTCTCGAGCTGGCTGGTCGCCGCCTGGAAGCGCAGGTTAAACTGCTCACGCTTCAGGTTGGCGAGGTCTTCAACCAACTGGTCGTCGGTCTTGACCGTGAGATCGGCAATCTTGGTCATCATGCAGCTCCCAGGTGCGAGAAGTCACCCAGACGGGCAACGACCTTGGTCTTGATGGGAAGCTTTTCAGCCGCACGGCTGAAAGCGACAGCGGCGATTGGGCCCGGAACCCCGTCCAGTTCGAACAGGATACGACCCGGCTTCACGCGGGCGGCCCAAAATTCGGGCGAACCCTTACCGGAGCCCATGCGGACTTCAGCAGGCTTTGACGACACAGGAACGTCCGGGAACACGCGGATCCAGAGACGGCCTTGACGGCGAATGTGACGCGTGATGGCGCGACGGGCAGCTTCGATCTGGCGCGCAGTGATGCGATCCGGCTCGAGAGCCTTGAGGCCATAAGACCCGAAGTTCAACGTCGTACCGCCCTTGGCGTCGCCGTGAATGCGGCCCTTGTGCGCCTTGCGGAATTTGGTGCGTTTCGGTTGCAGCATTGCTCTATCCTAAACTCAGCGGGCCGGACGGACGCCAGAGGTCTGGGCGTCCATCATCAGGCGGTCCGTTGCCATCGGGTCATGGCCAAGGATTTCACCCTTGAAGATCCAGACCTTGATGCCGCAGACGCCATAAGCGGTGTGCGCTTCAGCTTCAGCGTAATCGACGTTTGCACGAAGGGTATGCAGCGGCACGCGGCCTTCACGATACCATTCGGTGCGAGCGATTTCTGCGCCGCCCAAACGGCCAGCACAGGTAATACGAATGCCTTCGGCGCCCAAACGCAACGCAGACTGCACCGCACGCTTCATCGCACGGCGGAACGCGATACGACGCTCCAGCTGATCCGCAACGCCTTGAGCAACCAACTTAGAGTCGATTTCAGGCTTACGGATTTCAACGATGTTCAGCGACACATCACCTGTGGTCATTGCAGCCAGCGTCTTGCGCAGCTTTTCAATGTCCGCACCCTTCTTGCCGATGATCACGCCGGGGCGTGCAGCATAGATGGAGATACGGCAGGTTTTGGCCGGACGCTCAATAACCACCTTCGAGATCGCGGCTTGCGGCAGCGTCTTCAGGATGAACTTGCGCAGCTTCAGGTCTTCCAAAAGAAGACGGCCATAGTCCGCACCATCGGCGTACCAGCGGCTATCCCAGGTCCGGTTGATCTGGAGGCGAAGGCCGATCGGATTGCTCTTCTGACCCATGGCTTATGCTTCCTCTTGCACTTCGCGGACAACCACGCGCAGGCGGCTGAACGGCTTGACGATGCGCGTCGAACGGCCGCGGGCGCGGGTCGCAAAACGCTTCATGGCCAGAGACTTACCAACGCTCGCTTCGCTAACGACCAAAGCGTCAACGTCGAGATTGTGGTTGTTTTCGGCATTGGCGATGGCAGAGGCGAGGACCTTGCGGACATCGACAGCCATGGCCTTGGTGGAGAACTGAAGAATGTTCAGCGCGTCACCAGCCTTTTTGCCACGGATCAGGCCCGCAACGAGGTTCAGCTTATAGGCCGAACCGCGGATCATGGTGCCAACAGCCAAGGCTTCCTTGTCGCCAACGCGACGGGGAGATGCGGGTTTCGACATCAGCGCTTGCCCTTCTTGTCAGCGGCGTGGCCGGGGAAGGTGCGCGTGGCACT
>RFZB01000197.1 GCA_009920915.1 Sphingomonadaceae bacterium
CACGCCGCCCGTCATGCGCGCGAGACAGCACATGGGGTTGCATCGCCTAAGCATTCGGCTATTTCTCGGGAATGTGGAGGTCCGTCGCGTTTCTCGTTGGTTGGTTTGCCAGCGCTATGCCAGTGCTAGCGGAAGATCTGGAAGCCTCCAGCGATGCGCCGGAAATCATCATCTACGGCCGGTCACTTGATCAGGTCGGGATTGCGACGAGCGGTTCGGAAGGCGTGGTGGGCTATGCCGACTTTGAAAACCGTCCGATCAGCCGCGTTGGCGAGCTCGCCGAAAATGTACCCGGACTAATCGCCACGCAGCATTCGGGCACGGGCAAAGCCAATCAGTATTTCCTGCGCGGGTTCAATCTCGATCATGGGACCGACCTTGCGGGCTTTGTTGATGGTGCGCCGATCAATATGCGCAGCCATGGGCACGGTCAGGGATATCTAGATCTCAATTTTCTGATCCCTGAAATGGTCGAGCGGATCGATTATGCAAAGGGCCCGTACCACGCAGCAGATGGCGATTTTGCTTCTGCTGGGTCTATGCGGTTTGTGACGAAATCGCGCCTCAGCCGCCCAATGGCTGAAGTCACGGCAGGCTCTTTTGGCTATTGGCGCGGCTTGGTGGCAGGCAGTGCTGACCTAGGCAACGGCTCGCTACTGGGGGCGTTCGACGCCACCGCGTCCGACGGGCCTTGGGTGCTTGATGAGCGAACACGGAAGTTCAATGGGTTGCTCAAATACACGGCGTCCGATTGGTCTCTGGGCCTTTCAGGCTATTCCAACCGCTGGACATCAACGGATCAAGTTCCAGAACGCGCCATCACTTCTGGTTTGATCCCGCGTAACGGTTACATTGATCCCAACCTCGGTGGCCGTGCCGGACGGCTTGCGCTCACATTCAATGGTCAATTCGGCGATACGCACGTCTCGGCTTATGCGATTGGATCGCGCCTCCAGCTCACCTCAAATTTCACCTATTTTCTCGATGATCCGGTACGGGGTGATCAATTCCGTCAGATTGATCGGCGCGGCGTGTTTGGCGGTTCGCTAAGGCATGAATTTAAAAGCGAGGGTGTCACTTGGCGCATTGGCGCCGATACGCGCTGGGACAGGATCGGCAAGGTTGGGCTATACGATACAGCCGTTGGCCAGGTTACTGGCACCGTTCGTGAAGATCGCGTTGGTGAATTTGGGGGCGGCCTTTACGGCGAGGCGCAACTGGCACTGACGCCCAATATGCGTGTTGTGCTTGGCCTGCGCGGTGACGCAATCGCCTATGATGTGCAGTCTGATCTGGCGCTCAATTCTGGGAAGGGTTCTGCCGCCATCGTGACGCCCAAAGCGGCATTGGCATGGCATGCTGGTAAGGGAGTCGAACTCTACGCCAATTACGGTGAGGGATATCATTCAAATGACGTGCGCGGGGCTGCCATACAGGTTGATCCGGCCAGTGGCGCGCCCGCAGATAAGGTTCCAGTCTTCGCGCGTTCCCGTGGGGCTGAAGTGGGTGCACGTATTGAGCGGTCACGCCTGACAGCTTCTTTGGTTGGCTATTGGCTCGACCTGGCTTCGGAACTCGTTTTTGTGGGAGATGCAGGGACCACCGAGCCGAATGACGCATCGCGGCGCTTCGGCAGCGAACTGGCGCTGTTTTGGCGGCCAATCGACGGACTGACTTTCGACGGCACGGCAGCGTGGACCCACGCGCGGTTTAGGGGAGTGGAAGCTGGGCAAGATCACATCCCAGGTGCGACGCCTTTTGTACTAGGGGGCGGCGTCAGTGCGAAAATCACGTCTCGGATTACACTTACAGCACGTTTGCGGCATTTTGGTGGTGCGCCGCTGATCGAGGATGGCACGCAGCGTTCGCAATCAACAACCCTTGTAAACTTGGGCACCTATTGGGAAGCTGGGCGTGTGCGTGTTGGGCTGGATCTGATCAACCTATTTGACGCCAAAGATCCGGACATCAGTTATTGGTATGTTTCGCGGTTGCCTGGAGAGCGTGCCGAAGGCGTTGAGGGTCGGCACATCCATCCCGTCGAGCGCCGGCAGATGCGATTGGCGGTAGGACTTACGTTTTGAGTGTTTGGACCCGACCATTTAGCTAAATCTCGAATGCGTATATGG
>RFZB01000198.1 GCA_009920915.1 Sphingomonadaceae bacterium
AGTTATCAACAATCTTATTCAATGTTACTTGTCTTCCCTCTAAGTTTTCTGGGAATACATTTATGCCAAGCTTCTCATTGATTGTCTTACCCCAACTTCCAATCTTAAATAGAGCTGCATCAAAGTTTTGATTGTCTATATATCTCTGACCATAGATAATTGCTTTGATCATTGAATCCAAGAGCTCATAGTTTCCTTCTGTACCTTCAGGATTATAAATAGGATCTCCTGTAATAGGGTCTCTTGCCACTTTACCAAGAGAGTTAGTCATGATGGTTTTTTTATTCTTCTCCACTCTAGCAATAGCTCTCACCTGGTTCTCAATCTCGCTCACATACTTATACCTCAATGCAGCTTCATTATACATTGACATAGTTTTGAACAAGTCTTCACTAAGAATTCCTTCAAATGGTGTAGTGAAGTATTTAGGAATAGTGTTGATTGGCTTTCCTGTATTTGGATCAAGTTGACCAAACCCAACATCACCAGCATCAATGGATATACTTCTCCAGAATCTTTCACCAAGAGATAGACTCTCTCCTTTTACAGCAGCCTCTACAATAGAACCCTCTACATAAGGTAGGAAGATTCTTTCTTTCTGTTTTGATATATATCCTAGATCAGCATACTCTTTGTTCTTATCAACAATGTAATCATAGAATGCTTTTGCTGGAGCGTTCTCAGGCTTGTTGAGTTCTTTCCATTGCTCACTTTGCCATTTATCTAATGGAAACTTCTTAACAATATCATACAAGAACCATCCCTTAGAGGAATTTGTGTTGATACTGTATAAACGTTCAACATCAGCAGTTTCTTTTGTAATCTCTCTTAGTATTTTATCAGGAGTACCAGTTCTTGGAAGGTTCTTGATTTTTTCAAGTTCTTCGTTCTTCTTTTTCTCAAGAGCTTCTTCTAACTGAGCAACATCGATATTATCCTTGATCCACTGAACATCACCATCTTTTGTAGCTTTCTTTGCTTCAGTGTAGAATTCTTTTTTGTATTGATCAATAAGTTCATTGCTATCCTTCTTCTTAATCATTGAGAAGAATTCTTTTTGAGTGATGCCTTTTGATTCTGCCCACTTCATGTAGTTATCACGCAAAGCCAAAAGCTTGGCACTCTCCTCTTGTGTAGCCATTGCAGCTTTACTAAATGCTTTGTTAGCCTTAGTGAAAAGAAGCTGAATAGTCTTCACTTGTAATGTAGCTGTAGAAGAAAACCATTTTGCAAAACCCTTCACAACTTTCTCTGGGCTCAATACATTATCATATCCTTCACGTTTAGCAATTACATCTCTTACAAATTCTTCATTAATAATCTTGAACTCAGAGATGAATTCACTAGCACTATCAGCAACATCACGCAATTCATTTCTTACATCTCCATCAACAACATCTTTCAACAAGTTATGGATATCAATGTATGAATTGAATGCATTGCTCAAGCTTTCCATTTCTTCAGCAAACAAGTTTATTTCTTGTTCTGAAAAAACGCTAGGATCTGCTGGATTTTTATAAAGCTCTTTATACTTAGCAACTAAGTCTTCTGCTTTCTTTTCGAGGAGTTTAGCCTGATCAATAAGTGGTCGAACATCACGCTTCACTTGCAATCTTCTGATTGCTTTGAATAAGCTTTGTAATTGTTCTCTCTTAGCTTCTTTCTTGTCTGGTGTAACCTTCTCTTTAGCAAATGTCTCATAGGACTTGTTAAGCTTCTTTAGGAGCTCATCAAGTCTTCTGTTATCTGTTAGTTCGTCTTTTGTTGGAACAGGCAATAGGAAGTCTTCTTCTTCATCAATGTTCTTGACATCAACATCACCAATCTTCACACCAGTAAGTCTTGGTAGTTCAATCACTGTACCCTCTTTGCTCTTCTTACCTCTAGAGTATTGAGCAAGGATTGGGATCATTCTTGTTTGTCTGAAGTCTTTTGCTTGTACACCATAGTTAGCCATAAGAATCTTCTTGTATTCATCCATCTGGATGTTCCAAGATTCAATCTTATACCAAGGCACATCAGTGTACTTCTCTTGGTTAAGATTCATAAACTTCCAGTCAAGGATGTCAATCTTTCCTTCTGGAGTGATTGCCATAAAG
>RFZB01000199.1 GCA_009920915.1 Sphingomonadaceae bacterium
GGCATCAAGGCCCTCGTGCAGGAGGTCGAGCGCCGCAACACCTACCTCGGCCTGCTGCTCTTCATGTTCGGCGGCACGCTCGGCACCTTCGGCACGACCAGCGTGCTCGGCGCCTACTTCTTCCACGAGTTCGCCCTCATCCCGACCTTCCTGCTCACGCTCTTCTGGGGCGGCGCGGGTCGCCGGCCGGCCGCCATGCAGATGGCGATCTACCTCACCGTCGGCGCGATGGTCTCGCTCGCCGGCCTCCTCCTCGTGCTGGGCGCCGCCAAGACGGGCTACACCTCCACCTGGAGCGAACTGCTCAACACCCTCGACCTGCGCGTCGTCCCCGCCGCCGCGGTCGGCCTCACGCTCTTCGGCTTCGGCGTGCTCGCGTCGCTCTTCCCGTTCCATTCCTGGGCCGCCCCCGGTTACACCGCCGCGCCCACGCCCGCCTCGATGCTGCACGCCGGCGCCCTCAAGAAGTTCGGCCTGTACGGCATCATCCTCGTCACCCTCAACACCCTCGGCGGCGCCCACGGCGCGCTGGCGGACTGGTTCCTCGTCGCCGCCCTCGCGAACGTCGTGCTCGTCGGCCTGATCTGCCTGGCCCAGCGCGACCTGAAGGAACTGCTCTCCTGGAGCTCCGTCGCCCACATGGGCCCGATCTTCCTCGGCCTCTGGGTGACGGGCGTGACCGGCCGCCCCGACGGCGTCGCCGCCGCGCTCTTCCTGATGGTGGCCCACGGCCTCTCCTGCGCCGCGCTCTTCCTGCTCGCCAACGGCGTGCGGGCCCGCGCCGGCACCTACCGGCTCGACGAGCTCGGCGGCCTGGCCAAGCAGGCGCCCGTGCTCGCCGCGCTCTTCGTCGCCGCGACGATGGCCTCGATCGGCCTGCCCGGCTTCGGCAACTTCTGGGGCGAGATCGGCGTGTTCCTCGCCCTGCGCGACCAGTCCCTGTGGCTCCAGGCCGCCGTCGCCTCGACCGTGGTCATCTCCGCCGTGTACGCGCTCCGCGCCGTGGCCGCGACCTTCTACGGCGAGCCCACCGCCGCGCTGCAGCAGCGCCTCGCCGTCGCCCCGGTCGCCGACCTGGGCTGGGCCGAGCGCCTCGCCGCCCTCCTCCTGCTGGGCGCCTCGCTCCTCATCGGCTTCCAGCCGGGCCTCGTGACCTCGCAGACCCAGGACTACTGCAAGGACATCGCCAAGAACGTGGCTGAGACCTTGCCCGCCGCCCCCGCCCCTTCCGCTCGATGACTTCCCTGCTCGCCAACATCGACCCCGCCTTCAAGACGCTCGCCCCGCGCGCGGCGGATTGGCTGTCGATCCTCCCCGAGATCGCCGTCGCCGGCCTCGCCCTGCTGTGCCTCCTCCAGGCGCTGCTGCTGCCGCCCGCCCAACGCTGGCTCCAGCCCGCCACGGCGCGCGTCGGCCTGCTGCTCGTCCTCGTGATGTCGCTGACGTCCGGGACGGCCTGGAACCTGCCCCACGGCGCCGAGAACTTCCCGGCCAGCTTCTTCACCGGCGCGGACGGCCTCCCGGCCTTCCGCGGCTTGCTGCGCGTGCAGCTCGAGAACAGCGAGTCGGTCCGGCTGGTCTTCCTCGCCTGCGCGCTCGGCACGAGCCTCCTGGCCGGCCGGTTCCTGCGCGACCGCGGCGTCTCGGTGGCGGACTACCACCACGTGCTGCTGATCGTGACCGCGGCGTTCATGCTCCTCGCCCGCGCCAACCACTTCGTGGTCTTCTTCATGGCCCTGGAGACCGCCGCCGTCGGCCTCTACGTGCTCGTGGGCAACCTGCGCCGCAGCGCCGCGTCGCTCGAGGCCGGCGTCAAGTACCTCGTCGCGGGCGGGCTCAGCTCCGCGCTGCTGCTGATGGGCATCGTCCTGATCTACGGTTCCCTGGCCACCCCGACCAACGACTCGCTCGGCTTCGCCGACATCGCCGCGGCCCTGCAGGCCGCCCAAGGCAACGTCAACCCGCTCACGCTCGTGGGCGTGGCCCTGGTGTTCGCGGGCGCCGCCTTCAAGCTCGGCGCCTTCCCCTTCCACACCTGGATCCCCGACGTCTACCAGGGCGCCCCGACGC
>RFZB01000200.1 GCA_009920915.1 Sphingomonadaceae bacterium
GGAGCAGGCCACGGTAATTGCGCGACGCGTGGGAAAAGTGGCGCTCAAGGCATGTGCCCATCAGGATTATCTGCGTCGGCGCGGCATACCGCGCCAACCGACAGATCTGCTGTCCCATGACCTTATTGGTGGCGACCGCAATGAAGAGGTCCTCAAAGGCTTTGCCGCACGGGGTCTGAAGGTTGACCGGGAAAACTTCGCGTTTCGAACCGACGACTTGATCGTCGTATGGCAGGCAGTGCGCGCCGGGTTGGGGATAGGCTTTGTCAGCGAGCACCTGATCCGGACAGAGCCTGCGGTTGTTCCTTTGCTGCCTAAGCTAAAGATTGATCCACTACCGCTCTGGCTGGTTGTTCACAAGGATATAAGGACCAGCAAACGAATCAGGGCGGTCTATGACTTTTTGTCGGAGGCTTTGCCCAGGGTCATTTGAGCCGTTCGTTCACCCGAAACACCGTTCGTTCAAAAACGCTGGCTGAACGCTCGAACTTATCCCAACATTGAGCGTCGGTTGGCATGAGCTCCTGCAGAAGAATCGTTCCGACTATTCCTCAAATTCATCACTGGAGATTTTTGATGATAAATACTCGCTCTTTTTGTGCAATTGCCGCATCTTTCATGATGATCGGCATGACCAGCACCTCCTTGGCCCAAACCGAAGCGCGCGGCTTTTATGCCACGGTCTACGCGCAAGCAAGCAATCTCGGTTCGACCACTTTCGATGAGGTTGGCAACGCGGGCTTCGGCTCTGGTTTGAAGGCCACTTTTGGCAGCGGATTGGGCCTTGGCGGCGATATCGGGTTTCGCTACGGCAATGGTTGGGCATCCGAACTGGAATGGAACTGGCGCCGGCATGACCTCAAGTCGCTCAATCGCAGTGGATCTACGCTCGCATCGAGTGGTGACTTTGCTTCCAACATCATCTTCGTGAACGGCCTCAGGCGCTTCATCGGCCAAGCTGGAGGCTGGACACCCTACGTGGGCGCTGGTCTGGGGTGGGTTCAGGAGATTGATTTTGACATCAACTCCGGCGGTACAGACCGCGCATGGTCCAAGACAGGCAAGGCCGCTCTGCAACTGATTGGTGGCACCGAGATCCCGCTCGGCAATGCCTGGAGGCTGGCCGCAGATGTTCGGCTACTGCGCGTAGGCAAGGTTGAATTGCCAGCAGAAGAAGGGGTGACGGGTCGACTGTCTCAACCTCGCTACAACCCTGTCTCTGTTCAAGTGGGATTACGACGAGCGTTTTGATCAGGAAGACCTTGAGCGCCATGGGATGTGGAGGGCATATCTTCGAGACGCGCTCCATCGCCAAAACGCGCCAATACATCCGCTTTTCGTCGACGGCTGACGGGGACTTCGCGGCCGTCGCTCAACTCACAGATTGCAGCCTCACCACGGCGCCTTAAGATCCGAACATGCCTGGCATTCACCCACCATGAGCGATGCACCCGCATACCTGCACTGCCTTCAGCATCTTCCACCTCTTGCAAACTGCCCAGGACCAACGCAGAGCCTCGGGTGGTCCAGACACGCAGGTATTGAAGCTCGGACTTAACAGCTATTACATCGTGACCCAGTTCTAGAGGCAGCGCTTTACGCCAGTTCCGCTCAATGCTGAGCGCGATGTCCTCAAGTGCTTGTGACTTGAGCTCCAGCATTTCATCGACACCCTCGTTGGTGGTTTGAACCAACGGCGGCAACAGACCTGGAAGGCGAGGCCAGGATATCAGCGCCCAAGCTGCGATCACCGGGCCTGAAATTTCCAGCCATTCGTCAAGCAACTCTGCCCATCCGGATTTCTGCTGCAGGCTGATCAGCTCATCGGTGTCAAACGTTTCAGCAAATCCCAACACCCGCTGCATCAGCCCCTCGCCGATCAGCCAGTAGATCGGCGTCAACATTGCTGCGCCCATGAAACCACTCATCACAACAAGTGACCACAAAGGCATTCGCCCCCTTTGGTCAGCTCTACTCATGAGATACAGCGTTGCCTGTAGAACAGTCAGCCCCACTGTGATCTGTAATGCCCAGAAGAGCGACATCCATGGCCAAGGGGCATTGAAGCCC
>RFZB01000003.1 GCA_009920915.1 Sphingomonadaceae bacterium
GGGCGGGCTGGAAGCCGCCTATAAGTCTGATCTGGAGGCCAGTGACAACCCCAAGGCCTTGCTCAAAGACATTCAAAAGCGCCTCAACGATGTCCGCAGCCCGTTCCGCACAGCTGAGAAATTCGGGATCGAAGACATTATCGACCCGCGCGACACGCGGCCCCTGCTCTGCGAATTTGTGGATCACGCCTATCGCATGCTGGAGCCCGGGCCTGTGGCGAAGGGGTGGCGGTGTTAAAGGCCGCCGCCCAGGCCACCCCTAAATCTTCGGCACCTGCTGGCTGATGCAGTGGAAGCTGCCGCCGCCCGTCAAGATGTGATTGGCAGGCAGGCCAATCGTCTCGCGATCGGGGAAGAGTTTCGCAATGGCCGCAACTGCCGCGTCGTCGCTCGGTCCGCCATAGGTCGGCACAACAACTGTGGCATTGCCAATGTAGAAATTCATATGGCTGGCGGGGATAGGTTCGCCATCTTCATCGGCGTGCAGCCCGGCAGAGGGAATAAGCGCAATCTCAACCGGCCAGTCTTTTGCCCGTGCCAAGGCATCGGCAAAGATGTCGGCATTGGGATCATCATCGCCAAAGGCTTCGGGCAGCGCCAAAACGCCCGGCGCAACAAAGCGGGCGAGATTATCGACATGGCCATCCGTATGGTCGTTCAACAGACCAACGCCCAGCCACAGCACCTCTTTCAGGCCTAAATCCGCGCGCAACTGATCTTCAATGTCCCGGCGCGACAGCTTGGGATTGCGATTGGGGTTGAGCAGACATTGGCCGGTGGTGACGCACAGCCCGGCGCCATCGACATCAATTGCCCCGCCTTCCAAAATCCAATCGCGCGGCTGGCGGGGAAGACCCGCCTGATCGCACAGCAGGCGTGCAAGATCATCATCCAAGGGTGAGGGATATTTGCCGCCCCAGCCATTGCCGGGATAATCGAGCGCCAAGGGTTTGCCATTGTCCGACACGATAATCGGCCCGGTATCCCGCAGCCAAATGTCAAAAAAAGGCGCAGCGACAATCTCTATGCCCGGTGATGCCAGCGCCCGCGCCGCCGCCTCGGCCTCAGGGTTGGCGCAGACAAGGCGCACCGCCTCACCTTTGCCGCCTGCGTAGACGGCATTGGCAAAAGCCGCGACTTCGGCTTGAGCGCCCTCTAAATCCTCCAGCCAGAGGTCAGCGGCGCTTGGAAAGCCGATCCAGACGCTGTCATGCGGCGCCCATTCTGCTGGCTGGATACGGCTCATTTACCGCTCCGGCTCGCATCGCGGGCAGCGCGGAATTCAGCAGTTGGATACCAATTGGGCCAAGCATTGCCATCGGCCAATTCGCGCCCAATGTGATAGTTGAGCGCAAGGTCTTCGACAGCGCCCTCCCAATTCCAATCGTCGCGATATTCATCCTGCGGCTTGTGATAGCGGTTGGTGGTGTAATCTTCCGCCGCCGCAGCCCCCGCTGCCTTGCCGCCATTCACCAAATCTTCGCCTGAATCAAAATAGATCATCGGCACGCCACGCTTGGCGAGGCTGAAATGGTCAGAGCGGTAGAAGCTGCCTTTTTCGGGCGTCGGTTCACCCACAACAACTCGGCCCTGCGCTTTGGCGAGCCGTTCAAGCATCGGCTCCAGCTCTGACTTGCCCGGGCCAATCACGACCACATCCTTGGTGCGGCCCAAAATGTTGAGGCCATCCATATTGATGCCGCCGACTGTCTTAGCGAGGGGCACCAGCGGGTTGGCGGCGTAATAATCCGACCCCAGCAGGCCCGATTCTTCGGCCGTGACAGCCGCAAAGATGATCGACCGACCCGCAGCGCCTGCCTTTACATGCGCCTCCGCCAGCGCGACCAGCCCGGCAGTCCCCGTCGCATTGTCCAGCGCGCCGTTGCAGATATTGTCGCCCTTTACCGGCTCACAAATGCCCAAATGGTCCCAGTGCGCCGAATAAAGGACATATTCGTCAGGCTTGGTTGTGCCCGGCAAAATGCCAACCACATTGTGTGAGGTCTGGCGCTTAATGTCAGTTGAGAACGAGAGATTGGCCTTGATGCCCAAAGGTACAGCCTTGAAACCCTTTTTCTTGGCCGCCGCCGTGAGCTTGGCCAAATCCAGCCCGGCAGACGCAATCAGCTTTTGCGCGGCATCCTGCGTCATCCAGCCATTGGCCTGCGTGTCGCCCATATGATTGTCGGCTGCATCCATGCGGATTTGCGCGCCGCTCCAGCTCGAGACGACAACGCCCCAGGGATACGCCGCTGGGAAGGTATCATGAACGATAATGGCGGCCGCAGCGCCCTGACGGGCGGCTTCCTCATATTTATACGTCCAGCGGCCATAATAGGTCATCGCACGCCCACCAAAGGGGCCTTTCAGATCCTTCTTTTCATAGTCTGGATCATTGACGAGGATGATGACCGTTTTGCCCTTTACGTCGAGGCCGGCATAATCATTCCAACCGCGCTCGGGCGCGTTGATGCCAAAGCCGACAAAAACGACATCGCTGTTCTTGATGTCTGTCTGGGGTGTGATGCGATAGCTGGAAGCCACAAAATCAGTCTTATACGCAAAATCGAGCGGCGCTTTGCCGCCTGAGAATTGCAGCCGCATCGATGGGCTGGCGGTCATCCGCACCATCGGCACGTCCTGAAACCAGCTGTCCTTATTGGCAGGCTTTAGGCCAATGGCGGCAAAGCGCCCAGCCAAATAGCCAATTGTCTTATCTTCACCCGGAGATGTCGGCGCCCGGCCTTCAAACATGTCTGATGACAAGGTTTTGGTGACTTCTTTCAGCGTGCCCACCGAAATCTCAGGCGTGGCGGCCATCAGCGCGGCAGGCGCTACCAGAAGCGAAGACAGGATAAGAAGCTTGCGACCCATAAGACTCTCCGAACTCAATAATCGCCGGGTCATGGCAAAGCGCGCGCCCGGCGACAACGAAAAAGGGCGGCCCCGCGGGACCGCCCTTTGAATTTTTCGATAAACCGCCCATTAGCGCGAATAGAATTCGACGACCAGGTTCGGTTCCATCTTCACCGGATAGGGGACTTCATCAAGCGTCGGGACGCGCGTGAAGGTGACCTTCGCCTGACCATCGGGCGCGATGTAATCAGGAATGTCGCGCTCAGCGAGGCTCTGCGCTTCGATAACCAAAGCCATTTCCTGCGCCTTGTTGCCCAGGCTGACAACGTCACCCGGCTTCACCTGACGCGAGGCAATGTTGCACTTTTCGCCATTCACGCGAACGTGACCGTGCGACACCAGCTGACGCGCGGCGAAAATCGTCGGCGCAAACTTGGCGCGATACACAATGGCGTCCAGACGACGCTCAAGCAGACCAATCAGGTTCTGCGAGGTATCGCCCTTCATGCGGTCGGCTTCTTGATAGGCGCGCTTGAACTGCTTTTCCGTCACGTCGCCATAATAGCCCTTCAGCTTCTGCTTGGCGCGCAGCTGAATGCCGTAATCCGACATCTTGCCCTTGCGGCGCTGGCCGTGCTGACCGGGGCCATATTCCCGCTTGTTCACTGGCGACTTCGGACGGCCCCAGATGTTTTCGCCCATGCGGCGATCGAGCTTATGCTTGGCGCTTTGGCGCTTCGACATGATATTTCTCCAATTGCGTTTCGTTACAGTTTCCGGAGCCGCGCGACAGGATTTCCCTGCCGGACACCTGCTTCACCGGAGTGCAGGGTCAATTGCGGAAGGCCGCGCGTTTAGCGCAGCGGGCCAAAGAGTCAATCGGATTCGGCCTTTGCACCCCGTTCCAGCGTGCTCAAGACGCCGCGCAAAGTGCGCACTTCATTGGCATTCCATGCGGGCTTGGTCAGCACGGAGCGCAAGGTGCGCTTGGTGGCAGGCACGCGATCAGGCGGAAAGAAATAGCCTGCCGGCTCTAACATGGATTCAAGATGATCAATCAGGCCGTCCAGTTCTTGCTGATCGGCGGGGGGATCAAGATCAACCTGTGGCGGGCTGGCCAAGGCGACATGCTTTGACCATTCATAAGCCACCAAAATCACGGCTTGCGCCAAATTGAGCGAACCAAAATCTGGATTAATGGGAACCGTCAGGATTTTGCGGGCAATTGCCACATCATCGGTTTCGAGGCCGGAACGCTCTGGACCAAAAAGAATGGCCGTACGGCCCGGTTCTGCATGAATTTCCCGCGCGGCTTCTTCCGGCGTGACAACAGGCTTTACCAGCCCTCGCTTGCGCACTGTGGTGGCATAAACTTGCGTGCAATCTGCCAGCGCGTCTGCCACCGTTTCAAACACTTGGGCCTGTTCCAGCACAATATCCGCGCCTGAGGCTGCAGGTCCGGCGGCAGGATTGGGCCAGCCATCACGCGGGGCAACCAGCCGCATTTCAGTGAGGCCGAAATTGAGCATGGCGCGCGCGGCCTTGCCAATATTTTCGCCCAATTGCGGGCGGACAAGCACGAAAACAGGCTGCACGGTCAGCTCCGCGCAGCTTCCGCCACGCTGCCTGCAAAATCTTCAAAATCGCGCGGTTCGGTAAAATCGCGATACACTGAGGCAAAGCGGATATAGGCAACGCCATCCAGACCTTTCAGCCCTTCCATCACCAATTCCCCAATGGTCGCAGCGCTCACTTCGCTTTCGCCCGACGTTTCCAGCTGCCGCTGAATGCCCGAGACGAGCCGTTCAATCTTGGCGGGGTCAATGGGCCGCTTGCGGCAGGCAATGGTGACAGACCGTTCCAGCTTTTCCCGCTCAAAGGCTTCCCGCCGCCCTTCAGACTTTACCACCGTCAATTCGCGCAGCTGGATGCGTTCAAACGTGGTGAAGCGCGCGCCGCACGCTTCGCACTGACGCCGCCGCCGAATGGCCGAATTATCTTCGGTAGGACGCGAGTCCTTTACCTGGCTGTCTTCATGGGCGCAGAAGGGACACCGCAAGGATCAGAGCCCTTCGTAAATCGGGAAGCGGGCACAGAGGTCTTCCACGCGCTGGCGGACATGCGCCTCGACTTGCGCGTCGCCTGCTTCGCCATTTTTGCGCAGGCCGTCGACCACTTCAGCAATCATCTGGCCAATCTGGCGGAATTCTGCCGGACCAAAGCCGCGCGTTGTGCCTGCGGGCGTGCCCAAACGAATGCCCGAGGTGAGAGCCGGTTTTTCATCATCATAGGGGATGTTGTTCTTGTTGCAGGTGATCGACGCCCGGTCGAGCGCGTGTTCCGCATGCTTGCCCTTGGCCTGTTTGGGCCGCAGATCAACCAGCATCAGGTGATTGTCCGTCCCGCCCGAGACAATATCCAAGCCCTGTTCCTGAAGCGCGGACGCCAATGCCTTGGCATTATCAACAATTGCCTGCGCATAGGCCTTAAACTCTGGCTTCATGGCTTCGGCAAAGGCAATGGCCTTGGCCGCCACAACGTGCATCAACGGGCCACCTTGCAGGCCGGGGAAGATGGCGCTGTTCATCTTCTTCGCAATGGCTTCGTCATTCGACAAAATGATGCCTGAACGCGGGCCACGCAGCGATTTGTGCGTTGTAGTGGTCGTCACATGCGCATGGGGAACAGGGCTGGGGTGAACGCCGCCCGCCACAAGGCCCGAAATATGCGACATATCCGCCAGCAAAAACGCGCCCACCTCATCAGCGATCTCACGGAAGCGGGCCCAATCCCAAAAGCGTGAATAGGCCGTGCCGCCGCAGATAATCAGCTTGGGCCGATTCTCCCGCGCGAGCCGAGCGACTTCATCCATATCAATCACTTGGTCTTCGCGGCGCACGCCATAAGGCACGGGCTTAAACCATTTGCCGGACATGTTGACAGGCGAGCCATGCGTCAAATGCCCACCCGCCGCCAAATCCAGCCCCATAAAGCTATCGCCCGGCTGCAACAGCGCCAAGAAAACGGCTTGGTTCATTTGGCTGCCCGAATTGGGCTGCACATTGGCAAAATTGGATCCGAACAGCTTTTTCGCGCGCTCAATGGCCAGCGTCTCAATTTCATCCACATATTCGCAGCCGCCATAATAACGGCGCCCCGGATAGCCTTCGGCATATTTGTTGGTCAGGATGGAGCCTTGCGCCTCCAGCACCGCGCGCGAACAAATGTTTTCCGAAGCAATTAGCTCAATCTTGTCGCGCTGGCGGCCCAGCTCTTTGCTGATCCAACCCGCAATTTCAGGATCATTTTCCGCAATGCTGCGCGAGAAAAATCCATCAGTAACAGAATAGCTGGCGGCGGGGTTGGTGCTCATGCTGGGTCCTTGGAAAGAACAGGGTTGGACAATTTGGTAACGCGGCGTTGATGACGATCTCCGCCAAATTCAGTGGCAAGAAAGGCTGTGACACAGGCCTTGGCCATTTCAATGCCAATCAGCCGCGCGCCCATGGCCAGCACATTGGCATCATTATGTTCGCGCGCGAGTTGGGCGGACAGCGGCTCAGAAACCAGCGCACAGCGGCACGCCGGGTGGCGGTTAACGGCGATAGAAATACCAATACCCGATCCGCAAAGCGCCAGGCCGCGGTCCGCCGCACCATCAGCCACAGCGCGCGCCAGCGCATAGCCATAATCAGGATAATCGACGCTGCTGGCGTCATGCGGGCCAAGATCATGCACCGCGTGCCCCAAGTCTTGAAGCCACGCGACAAGCGCGGCCTTTAGGTCCAGTGCGGCATGGTCGGACGCGATTGCAATGCGCATGATAATCGCCTGCACCCTTTAGTGAATTGACTCAGATGTCCGCCCTTTAGGGGAGCATATCCAAGATTGCCACTAGGGATTGTGGTCAGGCGGGCCAAATTGGGGATGAGATAAAAAAGAACCCCGGTGTGCTGGGCACACCGGGGTCAGGCAACCTCCCCTTGAGGTTTCGGTCAGAACTTGAAGCCAGCAGCCAAACCGTAGCGGCGTGGTTCAAGTGTGAAGATGTTGGTGTAGTTACCCGACGACTGGTCAGTAACGTACAGACCGGTGATTGAGGCGCTATCAAAGATGTTCTGGATATAGCCACGGACAAACCAGCGGCCATCCGGACCATTCAACTGAACTTGAGCATTGGCCTGTGTGTAGCCCTGAATCTTATTGATCGGGCCGTTGAAGATGTTGCCATAGCTCTCACCCGTGTAAGTCAGGTCAGCACGTGGGACGATCGTCATGCCATTAGACATTTCTGCGGTATACTGGCCACCGATCGAGAACTTGTAGTTCGGGGCCTGTGGCAGTTTATTGCCCTTGATGTTGACAGGCACGCCCGCCAGAACTTCGACGCCACCAAAGGCAGCGCCAACGGCCTTTGCCTGTGCCGTCAAGGCACTGCAGATGCCAAAAGCACCATTGGCCTTGACGCCGCTGTTCGGGCCAAAGTCGGTGGGCGCCTTCAGGCCTACAGCCGAGTTGATGGTGGTCACGAAGGAATTCACGCCGGCAGCGCTGCCCGACGTTGACAGCGCAACGCAGTTAGCACCGTTGGTGATGTCCTTAATGATAACGGCATCAGCACGGCCGCCCGACGGATCACGTGGATTGAACAGACGCGCACCCGTGTCGCCTGCCTTGGTGTGCAGATAGCTGGCATTCAAATTGAACAACCAGTCGCGCGACGGGCGGATCAGGCTTTCCAGTTCCACGCCGTAGATGTCTGCATCGACATTGTCGTTCACCGAGGTGCGGGCCACGATGCGGCTTAGCTGCAGACCTTTGTACTGGTAGTAGAATGCAGTCGCATTCAGCGTAAACATGCCATTGGCGAACACGTTCTTCGATCCAATTTCGAAAGCGTTCACTGTCTCAGGTTTGAAGGCTTCCGGCACATTAAATGCCGACTGGATTTCGGCAGTTAATGGTGGATTGATACCGCCCGACTTATAGCCGCGTGACGCCGAGATATAAATCAGATTATCTTCGCTCAGCTTCCAGTCCAGAACAACGCGACCGGTTGTCTCATTGAAACCTACATTGCGCTCTTGGAATGGTTGTGGGCCAACTTTGCCTGGATCAGCATCATAGGCTGCGAAGAATGGAGACGCATACGCGTTGGCCGACCCAAACGGCGTCAAAAAGCTTGCAAGAGTCGTTCGAGCCTTAATGGCCTTCTTGTCATTGTTGTAGCGAACCCCAAACGTTAGCTTCACGTCATCGTTAAACTCATAATAAGCTTCGCCAAAAAGGCCATAAGACTTAATATGCAAATCATCGCTGTTGTTACGATAATATGGCGTTGCCAGGTAAGAAGGCGGTAGGCCCGCACCCGCGGCCGTAAATGTTCCAAGGATGCCCGTAACGTAATCGATGCCGAAGGAGTTCACGTAGTAGCTGTTCTCGGTCATCTTATAGTCAGCATAAATGCCGCCGAGCAGGAAGTTGAGTTTGCCATCGAGGTCTGACGTCAAAATGCCTTCCACCGACCAGTCCTTGCTCGACTGGTTTGAGCGGTCAAAATCTTGGGGCGTAGCGGAACAGACCTTATAACCTCCGTAAGACCCTGTGCCCGTCGTTTCAGGGAGCGAGGTGCAGAGGCTGCCACTCGGACCATTTGGCGTAAGGGCGTCATAAATAGGCTTCAATAGGCCTTGCAGAGGCCCAGCCGTCGTCGCGAGTGCTGCAAGCGTGCCCAAGCCGGTGGCCATTACATTACGGTTTTGCACTGACAAGTTGTAATCTTGGGACGAGTCAACCTTCGACGTGTGGTAAAAGCCCGTCAATTGCAGATTGAGTTTACCTAGCTCTTGATTGATGCGAGCCTGGAACTGCTGTTCCGACGTGAAATAGGTTGGCTTGTGGTCTGTATTTACCACGCGTGGATCAGCCGGGTTCAAAACACCTGCATAGACATCTGGCCCATACACGCTTCCCAATCCAAGCGCGGGAACGGGGATACGGTTGAGGGTCAGGAACTCGCGCGAACTAAGCGTACCCACAAATGTCGAGTTCGCATTGGTCATGCCATATTGTCGTGAATTCGGAAGGCAGCCGAGAACGCCCGTGGGGTCGCGCTGACACATCTGCTTTTGGATGCGCATACGGTTGTCATTTTCGCGGAAATAATAGCCCATCAGATCAACTGTGGTGCTTTCTGACGGCTCCCAACGCACAGAGCCACGCACCGCATACATGTTGCGGTCATCCATCCGGCTGCCGTCAAAAATATTTTGCGTATAGCCATCACGGTTCAGGTAGAAGCCAGCGACACGGACACCCAGCGTGTCGTTGAGGGCCACATTGAGCATCCCCTTGGCTTTGACGGAGTTGTAATTGCCATATTCAACTTCACCAGACGCCTTAAAGCCTGTCAGGTCCGGGCGGACTGGAACGAAGTTGACCACACCTGAAGTGGCGTTGCGGCCGAACAGCGTACCCTGCGGGCCACGCAGCACCTCAACACGCTCAAGGTCAAAATATTCGGTTTCGAAAAGACGCGTCGCAAGCAGCGGCGTGCCATCCAAGTGAATAGCGGTTGCCGAATCGCAGGTCACGCCGACGCACAAATCGCCAATGCCGCGGATCGTGAAGCTAGAGCCGGTAAAGTTACCCTTGGTAAACGTCACGTTCGGCAATGTCAGCTGAAGATCGCTGGCGTTCTTAATCTGCTGACGCTCAAGTGTTTCAGCCGAGAAGGCGGAGACAGCGATCGGCACTTCTTGCAGGCTCTGCGCCTGGCGCTGTGCCGTCACGATAATTTCATCTGCGCCCGGCGCGTCATCCTGTGCGCTCTGAGCGAGTGCAGGTGTCGCCATAAGCATGGCAAAAGCAGAGACACCTGTGATGTAGACTTGTTTCATTTTCCCCATCTCCCATCAATTTACCGGCAAGCCGGCCTGTCGCGCGTAATTATGTTTGCGCGTTGATGCCATCCTGCGTTGCGATTGTCTGTCCGTCAATGGCCGAAATGACAGGAAATTTCCCACAGCACCGTCCACAAGGACGTTCCGCCTGGGTTTTGACTGGGAGACGTAAGGGAAATTGGGACTTGCCAAGCTGTGTTGCCATTCTGCACCAGGATGAAAGCATTTACACAAGGATGGGCCTTTAGGGCGTATGGGCTTTGCGAAGCATTTGGCTTAAAAGGCTGTCTATTATGGCAGATGATAACAAAATCCCCGTTCCCGATGAGGTGGCCAACGCCATCCGCACGCTGATTAGCTGGGCCGGGGATGACCCGAGCCGCGAGGGCCTATTAGACACGCCAAAGCGCGTGGCCCGTGCTTGGCGGGAATATTGCGCCGGATATGAGGAAGATCCCGGCCTGCACTTATCCCGCACCTTTGAAGAAGTGGGCGGCTATGACGAAGTCGTGCTGCTGCGCGACATTCCGTTTCAATCGCACTGCGAGCACCATATGGCGCCGATTGTTGGCAAAGCCTCGATTGCCTATCTGCCCAAGAACCGCGTGGTCGGCATTTCAAAGCTGGCGCGTGTGCTGCACGGCTATGCCCGCCGCTTGCAGGTTCAAGAGCGGCTGACCGCAGAAGTCGCCAAATGCATTTGGGATAATCTCCAGCCGCATGGCGTGGCTGTGGTGATTGAAGCGACGCATGGCTGCATGACGGGGCGCGGCGTACGCACACCGGGCGTGGGGATGACCACCAGCCGCCTGCTCGGCTGCTTTTTGGATGATTCCAGAAGCCGGAAAGAAGTGATGAGCCTGATGGGCTATTAAGCCCATCCGCACTCAACCGCCTTATCTATCTGGCAGATTATCCAGCGTGCGGCGGATTTCCTGAACCACGCGCAAGCTGGTTTTCAAATCTTCCAGCTCAATGCCCTCTAACAACTGCTCCACTTCAGGGCGAATTTCCTCCAGCGCTTGGGCATGCGCAGCGCGGCCTTGATCCGTAATGGTGACAATCACATGGTCACCAACATCGCCCGGGCGCGTGGTCAGCAGGCCCTTTTGGACCAGCGAGGCCACTTTTTCAGCCATATAGTCGTCGCTATCCTGAAATGCCCAGGCCAACAGCGCCAAAGTTTCTTCCGACTTACCGTTGCGGATGAAATGGGTGAGAATGCCGAATTGACGGGTGCTCATGCCCGCGGGCGAGGACTGGTCATAGCGGTTGCGCAACAAATGCTCCACCATCGCAATCTCGGTAAAGAGATGGAGGATTGTCTTCTCGTCCGTCTGCGTTTGCATGACCCTCACTCGGCCTATTTCACTGACCGTCCTGCTGCAAAATTAGCGAATTGTGCAGGCCGGATCGAGCCGGAAATCGAGATATTTGTCAACTGAACCCATCAAATCCGTCATTTCATTCTCAAAGAAGTGGTTAGCTCCTTTGATTTCGTCATGATGGATGGTGATGTGGCGTTGCGTCCGCAGTTTATCGACCAGCTTTTGAACGGCACTTGGCGTCACGACTTCATCTGACGTGCCCTGGATCAAAATGCCCGACGAGGGGCATGGCGCCAAAAAGCTGAAATCATACATATTGGCGGGCGGGGCAATGGAAATGAACCCGCGAATTTCGGGCCGACGCATCAGCAATTGCATGCCAATGAGCGCGCCAAAGCTATAGCCTGCCACCCATGTTTGCTGGGCTTCGGGGTGAATGGACTGCACCCAATCCAAGGCGGCGGCGGCATCCGACAATTCACCAATGGCATTGTCAAACGTGCCTTCACTGCGGCCAACGCCGCGGAAATTGAACCGCAGCGTGGCAAAGCCACGGCGGACAAAGGTCTGGTACAGCGCCTGCACGATCCGATTGTTCATCGTCCCACCCGCTTTGGGGTGCGGATGCAGAATCATCGCAACGGGCGCACGCGGACGGGGGCCAGGGTTGAATCGGCCCTCAAGACGGCCTTCGGGTCCAGGAAAAATGACTTCAGGCATAGGTCTCGCTAAAAAATTCGTGACAGGAAAGAGGCGCAGGCTTTGCGCCACGGACTTGGCCTATATAGGAAGAGGCCATCATTTCGCAATCATTTGGGACCAACCGTGCCGGAACGCCTTTATCTGGACCATGCAGCGACCACGCCTGTGATCGCCCCAGCACGCGCCGCAATGGCGGAAGCCTTGGCCCAATGGGCCAACCCGTCGTCGCCGCACGCCGAGGGACGCGCGGCCAAAGCCGCACTCGAATCAGCGCGCGCGCGCATGGCCGCCGCGCTCAATTGGCCGCACGACATTGTGTTCACCAGCGGCGCGACCGAAGCCATTGCCATGGCGTTGACGCGCAATCGGGCGGACGCGCTTTTTGTCTCGGCTGTTGAGCATGATGCCGTAACACGCAGCGCACCCAAGGCCGTGGCCTTGCCAGTGACTGCTGACGGGATTGTCACACCCGAGACGCTCGACCAGCAGCTTGCAGCCCATAATGCCCCGCTGCCCCTGGTGGCCATTCAACAGGTTAATAACGAAACGGGTGTCATCCAGCCGCTAGATGCGCTTATCCCCGTGGTGCGTGCGCGTGGTGGCATCGTCTTTGCGGATTGCGCGCAAAGTGCCGTCAAAATGCCGCTGCCCGATGCAGATATGATTGCCATATCCGCGCATAAATTTGGCGGGCCGCCGGGCATTGGCGCCCTATTGGTGAGAGATTTGGGCCAGTTGAGCCCCAGTGGCGGGCAGGAAAAGGGCTATCGTGGCGGCACTGAACCTCTTCCTGCAATTATGGCGATGGCGGCCGCTGCAGAGGCGACGCGGGGTTGGCTGGGCCGGGCAGCGGACTTGCGCCAGCATTTGGAAGCCTCGCTGGAAGCGGCCGGCGGCGAGATTATTGCGGCGGCTGCCCCGCGCCTGCCAACCATTGCCAGCTATCGGATGCCCGGCAAAGCCAGCTCTGCCCAGCTTATCCAATTTGATTTGGCCGGCATTGCCGTTTCGGCGGGCAGTGCCTGTTCTTCTGGCACACTCAAAACCAGTCATGTTTTAAAAGCGATGGGCTTGGCCGAGGAGGAGGCTGGCGAAGTGATCCGAGTAAGCTTTGGCCCAGACACCAGCCGCGCTGACATTTATCGCTTTGTTGAGGCCTGGCAGCGCATTCGCGGATGAGCATCTATCTCGACTATCAAGCGACAACGCCCTTGGCGCCCGAAGCGCGCGCCGCGATGGCGCCGTGGCTCGATGAAAAATATGCCAACCCCCATTCGTCTCACAAACTGGGCCGCGAGGCAGCTGCCGCCATTGAAGTGGCGCGGGACCAGATAACAGCGCTGCTGCCCAAGGGCGGCAGGCTCTATTTCACCAGCGGGGCCACTGAGGCGCTTAACTGGGCGTTGCACTGCGCTGGCGACCTGCATGGCGGGCTGGCGATTGCGGCCACAGAACACGCGGCCGTGCGGGATACAGCGGCATGGCTCACCCGATCCGGCCGCACCCTCACGGATCTGCCCGTCAACCGCGATGGCGTGATTGACGCGTTGCCAAATCTTGCCCCCGGCACAGCGATGGTGGCGACCATGCTGGTCAACAATGAAATTGGCGTGATTCAGCCGATTTCTGCATTGGCCGACCGCGCCCATCGCGCCGGCGCCCTTTTGCTGTGCGATGCTGTCCAAGGCTTTGGCCGATTGCCCATGCCAGATGGACCAGATTTGATTGCGCTGAGCGCCCATAAAATCCATGGCCCCAAGGGCATTGGCGCTTTGTGGGTGCGCGAGGGCGTGACGCTGGAGCCTTTGATTCATGGGGGTGGGCAGGAAGGGGGCTTGCGGTCCGGTACATTGTCTCCTGCCTTGTGCGCGGGCTTTGGCGCGGCGGCCAAAGTTGCCGCAGACCGCATGGGCGAGGATGCCGCCCATGTCAGCCGGCTCTGGCACATGGCGATGGATATGCTGCCCCAAGGCTGGGTGCTGAATGGCGCCGCAGATGCGCGCTATCACGGCAATCTGAATATCCGGCGGGCGGGGCTTGATGTTGCACGCCTTATCTCGGCCGTGCGCGACATTGCCTTTTCTGCCGGGTCGGCCTGTGCCAGCGGATCAGGACGGCCCAGCCATGTGCTGCGCAGCTTGGGCCTGAGCGATCAAGAGGCCCGCAGCTCAGTGCGGATTGGATTTGGCAGATATACGACTGAAGATGATTTGCGCTTTGCGCTCAACCAGATATTCCTAGCCGCAGATCAGCAAAGGCAGGCGTTTCAATGATTCGGGTCCGCTTCCAAACGGCCAATGGCCAAGACATTGAGGCCCTGGCCGAACCCGGCCAGACATTGCTCGATATTGGCCAAGCCGCGGGGCTTCCGCTGGAAGGCACGTGCGAAGGTCAAATGGCCTGCTCTACCTGCCATGTCATTGTCGATGCAGAATGGTTTGGTCGCTTGCCCGGCGCGAGCGAAGATGAAGAAGATATGATTGATCTGGCCGCTGGTGCAACACGGCATAGCCGCTTGTCTTGCCAGATTATTTTAGCCGATGACATGGATGGCCTTACGGTGCGCCTGCCCGCTGAAAGCCATAATATGCAAGGCCGCTAAGTCGGGCATAAATGCCCTGCCCCTTGCCCTTTGATGCCTGCATCGCCATATGCCGGCTCGGGAGTCGGGCGGACGTGGTCTTCGCCAACCTGGTCAGGTCCGGAAGGAAGCAGCCACAACGAATTCGCCGCGGGTCGTTCCGGCTCCTACTGCAGTGCTCGCCCGCATTGGCGGCGATGCGACTATCCCTTCGACATTCGATCTGAGACAGCTTAAGACAGTCGTATGTCTGATGATATTGACGCGCAGGATGATATGGGCCCCGGCTTTGATCTGGGCGCGCCGCCCCAAGCGGCCCCTGCCACCCCTGCGCCTATTGCCCCAATAGCAGCATCGCCCGCCACAGCTGCGGCCGCGCACGATGGCCAGGCCTATCGCGTGCTGGCCCGCAAATATCGTCCACAGCGTTTTTCTGAGCTGATTGGCCAAGACGCGATGGTCACCACGCTGGGCAATGCCATTAAGCGCGGTCGGCTGGCCCATGCCTTTTTGCTGACGGGCGTCCGCGGCGTTGGCAAAACCTCAACAGCGCGGCTGGTGGCCAAGGCGCTCAACTGTATTGGGCCAGATGGCCAAGGCGGCCCGACAATTGACCCATGCGGCCAGTGTGAGCCGTGTCGCGCCATTGCCGAAGGCCGACATATTGATGTGATTGAAATGGATGCCGCGTCCAACACCGGCATTGATGACATTCGTGAAATTATTGATGCCGTGCGCTATGCCTCGGTGTCAGCGCGCTTCAAAATCTACATTATCGACGAAGTCCATATGCTGTCTAAGGCGGCCTTTAACGGCCTGTTGAAGACGCTGGAAGAGCCGCCGCCGCACGTCAAATTCCTGTTTGCGACGACAGAAATTCAAAAAGTCCCCGTGACCGTTCTCTCGCGCTGCCAACGCTTTGACTTGCGGCGCATTGCGGCCGATTTGCTGGCCCAGCATTTTGGCAAAGTCTGCGAAGCTGAGGGCGTGACAGCAGATGCTGAAGCACTCGCTTTGATTGCGCGCGCGGCCGAAGGCTCTGTGCGCGATGGCCTGTCGATTCTCGATCAGGCAATTGCCCATGCCGATATGGACGGGGCAGGCCGTGTGACGGGTGAGCAGGTCCGCGCCATGCTGGGCCTGTCAGACCGTGGGGCGGTGCGGCGCTTGTTTGGCATACTCTTGTCCGGCGATGCGCAGGCCGCGCTGGCCGCACTGGCCGATCAGCATGATCTGGGCGTGGAGCCTGCCGCCATTTTCAAAGGCCTGCTGGAAACCTGCCATGGCACCACATTGGCCAAAGTTGGCACCCCGACTGACCCGGCCCAGTCGGTTGAAGAGCGCGCGGATTATGAACTGTGGGCCGCCAATCTGAGCTTCCCCTTGCTCCACCGGATATGGCAATTGCTGCTCAAGGGCCATGAAGAGGTGGTCCGCGCGGCTGACCCCGGCGAGGCGGCTGATATGGCGGTGTTGCGGATCATCCATGCCAGCCAATTGCCTGATCCCGGTGAATTGGCCCGCAAGCTGGAACAGGGCACGCCGCTGACACCGTCAAGCACCACTCCTGCCCCAGCTCCGCCTGCTGCAGGGCCACAGGCGGCAGCGGTAGTCCCAGCCCCAGCCCCAGCCCCAATTCCTGCAGCGACCCCGGCGGTCGACACAGCCCCCGCTGTGCCGGCTGATTTTCCAGCGCTGATTGAGTATCTGGCCGACAATGGCCGCGCCCATATGGCGCAGCAATTGCATGATTATGCGGGGTTGATTGACTATGCCCCCGGCGTGCTGACATTCCGCCCCGTAAAGCCCCTGCCCAGCGATTTCGCGCGGGATGTGGCCGCATCGCTTAAAGCGCTGACGGGCTTAGTCTGGGATGTGGCAACCAAAGATGGCGCAGCCCAACCCTCCCTGCTGCAGCAAGAACAGGCACAAGCGGCTGAGGCCCGGCAACATATTTTGGACACGCCTTTGGTCAAAGCTGCATTTGAGGCCTTTCCTGATGCCGAGTTGATCGATTATGGGGCGACCCCTGACGACCACGCGCACCGGAGCATCGCATCATGAAATCGATCGACGATATTTTGAAGATGGCCCAAAATGTGCAGGCCGAACTTGAGAAAGCCCAAGCCAATCTCGATACGATTGAGGTCGAGGGCGCTGCTGGCGGCGGCCTCGTCAAGGTCCGCGCCTCGGCCAAGGGCCGGATCATTGGCGTTGCCATTGATGACAGCCTGTTGCAGCCCAGCGAAAAGCAGATTCTGGAAGATTTGGTGACGGCGGCATTTAACGATGCGCGCGCCAAGGCCGATGCTGTCTCAACCGAAGAAATGGGCAAAATGAAGAGCAGCATCCCCCTGCCGCCCGGCTTTAAACTGCCATTCTAAGCCCGCCGCCTGCTGGCGATCTAATCAAGGCAGGCGTCCAGCCGGTCGCGCTTCACCACGCCAATATTGGCTGCAATCCGGTTGCCATGGCGGCGCGTAAAGCCGTTGGGGTCGGTTGCCTCGCGCTTTTTGGGAAGGGGCAGAACCGCGGCAATCCGTGCGGCTTCCACATTCGTCAGGCGGGAAGCATCATGCCCAAAATAACGTTGTGCGCCGGCATTGGCGCCATAGGTCCCAATGCCAGTTTCCGCGATATTCAGATAAACTTCCATAATCCGGCGCTTGCCCCAGATGTTTTCGATCAGCACCGTAAACCACGCTTCAAGGCCCTTGCGGACATAGCCGCCGCCCTGCCACAAAAACGCATTCTTCGCTGTTTGCTGGCTGATCGTAGACCCACCGCGAATACGGCCGCCTTGTTGATTGCGACGAAAGGCAGCGGCAATTGCCTCGCGGTCAAAGCCATCATGGAGGCAAAATTTGCCATCTTCGCCCGCAATCGCCGCGCGTGCCATATCGGGGTCCATATCGCGAAGTGGCATCCAATCTTTCGTGACGCCACGGCCCGAGACCAGGTCGCCCGCCATTGTGGCAGTAATGGGTGGGGGAATAAAGCGATACACAACCACCCATAGAACCGACAAAATGACAAAGCCCAAAATGGCCTTGCCCAACAGGACAAGCCAGCCACCAGAGGGAAAAGGCTTTGCGCGTTTGACCATAAGGGCGGTTTAGCGCCTTTGAGCGCATGGGCAAGCAGGGGCGTGCGCGCGCAGGTTGCCGGATGGCGCACAGGCCGCTAAAGCGCCCGCTTTCCTGCACAGTCTGGATGGATTGCCCGTGACCACGCTTTACGCCCGCTTTGCCGCGCATATTGAGGATGCGCTAAACGCTCTTGAAACCGAAGGGGTTTTGACGGCGGGTGTCGACCGACGCAATGTGACGGTAGAACCTCCCCGGGATGCCAGCCATGGCGATTTGGCCACCAATGCCGCAATGGTCTTGGCAAAGCCTGCGGGCATGAACCCGCGCGCGCTGGCTGAGGCCTTGTCGGCCAAATTGGGCGCGCTGGGCGAGGTCGCGTCTGTCGACGTGGCGGGGCCAGGCTTTATCAATTTGCGGCTGACGCAAGAGGCGTGGCGCACTGAATTATCGCTGATCGCAGCAGCAGGCGACAGCTATGGCCGGTCCACCCAAGGCGCGGGCACGACCGTGAATGTGGAATATGTCTCAGCCAACCCCACAGGGCCGATGCATATGGGCCATTGCCGAGGTGCCGTTGTCGGCGATGCGCTGGCCTCTTTGCTGCAATATGCCGGCCATAAGGTCATTCGCGAATATTATGTGAATGATGCAGGCGGCCAAGTTGATGTGCTCGCCCGCTCCGTCCATTTGCGCTACCGCGAGGCGTTGGGCGAAGCCATTGGCGAGATTCCTGAAGGGCTTTATCCCGGTGATTATCTGGTCCCGGTGGGCCAAGCCCTCGCCGCTGACTATGGCGACCGCTTTGTTGGCGCGCCCGAGCAGGATTGGCTGATCCTGTTCCGCGAAACAGCCGTTGCCAAGATGATGGATATGATTCGGGCAGACCTCGCACTGCTGGGCATCCATCATGATGTCTTTGCGTCCGAAGCCGTTGTGCAGCGGGAAAAGAAGCCCGAGGCTGCCGAAGCCTTTCTGCGCGAAAAGGGCCTTGTCTATGACGGCGTTTTGGAAGCGCCCAAGGGCGAGGTGGACCCAGATTGGGAACCTGTTACGCTGCCTCTGTTCCGCTCAACCCAATTTGGGGATGATCAGGACCGGCCCATTAAAAAATCCAATGGCAGCTGGACCTATTTTGGCGCTGACATGGCCGCCTATCACTTTCAAAAGGCCCAAAATGCCGATGCGCTGATTGATATTTGGGGTGCCGACCATGCGGGCACGGTCAAGCGGATCAAGGCTGCCGTTGCCGCGCTGACGGGCGGAACCAAGCCTTTTGACGTCAAGCTGGTGCAAATGGTGCGCCTGTTGCGCGGCGGTGAGCCTGTAAAAATGTCAAAGCGCGCGGGCAATTTTGTGACATTGGCCGATGTCGTGCGCGAAGTGGGCAAGGATGTTGTGCGCTTCACCATGCTGACGCGCAAGGCCGATGCCCAAATGGACTTTGACTTTGCCAAGGTGGTGGAAGCCTCAAAAGACAATCCGGTTTTCTATGTGCAATATGCCCATGCGCGGATTTGCTCCTTAAAGCGCAAAGTGGCGGAAGCGGGTATGGATGCCAGCCAGCCCAACCCGGCGCTGCTGGATGCAACGGATTTGGAACTGGCCAAGCTGGCCGCCCAATTCCCCCGGATTGTCGAATCAGCTGCCGCCGCGCGTGAGCCGCATCGTATTGCTTTTTACCTCTATGATCTGGCGGCTGCCTTCCATGCCTATTGGAATGCCGGCAATGATGATCCGGAACGACGCATTTTTCTGACCAATTCGGCAGAAATCACCGCCGCCCGTCTTTTCTTGGCGACAGCAATCGGGCAAGTAATTGCCAATGGCCTGTCGATCATGGGGGTCGCAGCCGCTGAGGAGATGTAAGGCCGATGGCTGACAATGAGGAATTGTCGCTTGGCAAGGGAGAACGCCTCCCCTGGCTGGAGCCCGTGGACGACCCAGCAGCTGAAGAGCCGTTTGGTGGTTCCGCACCCGCCAAACCGAGCCCAATGGCACGGGCGCGCTGATTGCCGCCCCCGCCACACCCTATAAAGTAAAGCCCAGCGAAGCGGGTGGCATGGATGTTGACGGCCAAGGCGATGCAACTTTTGCCGCATCCGAAGGCGCAGACGCGCAAGGTAAGCTCGACCTCACAGCCCAACCCGAAGCCCCTGTGACGGACCAGCGCGTTGCCGATGCAGGGGCCACAAGCTCTGTTGCTGCGAGCAAAAAAGCCAGTGCCCCGGTCGCAGTGGGCGGCAAGCTGGTTCCCGCCAAACCCACAATACCTGGGCCTCGCCCCATCACTGACGCTACAACGGAAAACCCAAGCCAAGGGCTGATTCAATTGGGGGCGTTTGGCTCTGACGCGGCGGCACGACAGGCGCATGGCCAGATGGTGCGGCGCTACCCGCAACTAGCGGGATTGCCGCGCCTCATTTCAAAAACCGAAGTCGGCGGCACAACCTATTTTCGGCTGCGGCTAACAGCCGGTGCAGATGCCCCGCAAATTTGTGCGCAATTGCGCGCGGGCGGGGCCACCTGCATGATGATTAAATAATCCCCAGTAAATGGCTTGGCCTCGCCCCTGCCCTTCGACATATCGCGCTGCGACCGCTAGATTTTTGTCATGAAACCCGTCATTTTTGGTCTGGCTGGGGACCGTATCAGCCCCGAGGAACGCGCCTTTTTTCGGGAGGCGGACCCGGCGGGCTATATTCTTTTCAAGCGCAATATTGTCGACCGCGCCCAACTGCGCGCGCTGACGGATGATCTGAAAGCGCTGGCGGGCCGGGAAGATCTGGCCATCCTGATTGATCAAGAAGGCGGGCGTGTCGCCCGGATGCAGCCGCCCGAATGGCCAGCCTTTCCCGCAGGGGCAGCGTTTGACCGGCTTTATGATGTGGCCCCTATGTCCGCCATTGAGGCAGCCCGTGCCAATGGCGAGGCGCTGGGCCTGATGCTGGCTGAAGTTGGCATTACCGTCGATTGCCTGCCACTGCTGGATGTGCGCGTGCCCGAAACGCATGACGCCATTGGCGACCGCGCTTTGGGCCGTGACCCAATGCGGGTGGCCGCACTTGGCCGTGCCGTGATTGAAGGGCTGCGAGCGGGCGGTGTCGTGGGCATTGTGAAGCATATGCCGGGCCAAGGCCGGGCCGTTGTAGACAGCCATTTGGAATTGCCGACGGTGACGGCGGATGCCGCCGCACTTGAGCAAGATCTGGCCCCCTTTGCAGCGCTGAGGGACGCGCCCATGGGGATGACCGGGCACATCGTGTTCACCGCGTGGGACAAAGACCGCTGCGCCACCCTGTCGCCGACGATCCTACAGGATATCATCCGCAAGAAAATTGGCTTTACGGGCCTGTTGATGAGCGATGATCTGGATATGAAAGCGCTCAAAGGCAGTGTGCCCGAATTGGCGGCGCAGTGCGTGGCAGCGGGGTGCGATGTGGCACTCAACTGCTGGGGCCGGTTTGATGAAATGGTCGGCATTGCCAATATGTTGCCTGATATAACGCCCGAGGCGCGGGCGCGTCTGGATGCGGCCATGGCGACGATACGGCCCGTCGACCATATGGCGCAGATGGCAGCGTTGATGTCCAAACGCGATACATTGTTGGCTTTGGCAGGATAAGGGCCGATGTCGGGGGAGCAGCTTGAACTCGACAGCTTTGAAACGGCACCCCCGGCCGAGGACGAACGGCTGACAGTTGATGTGGGCAGTTGGGAAGGCCCGCTTGACCTCCTGCTGATGCTCGCCCGATCGCAAAAGGTGGATTTGCGCGAGATTTCAATCCTCGCCTTGGTCGACCAATATCTGGCCTATATTAACGATGCGCGGGCGCTAAAGCTGGAAATCGCTGCTGATTATCTGGTGATGGCGGCGTGGCTTGCCTATCTGAAATCCGGCCTTTTGCTGCCCAAAGACCCTGAAATTGAACCCAGCCCCGAAGAATTGGCGCTGCGCCTGCAATTGCGACTGGAGCGGTTAAACGCCATGCGCGACGCTGGGGCCCGGCTGATGGCCCGCGATCGGCTGGGCCGGGATGTGTTTATGCGCGGCGCGCCAGAAGGGCTGCGTGTGGTGCGCAAGGCCTTGTGGGATGCCAATTTGTTTGAGCTGATCCAAGCCTATGGCCATGTTAAGGCGCGGGCGGAACCGCCTTTGCACATTGTGCATCAGCGCAATGTCCTGACCTTGGAGGAAGCCATTGATCGTGTCTCGCGGCTGGTTGGCTCACTGGTCGAATGGACAGTTATTCAGCGGTTTCTGCCAGAAAGTGATGATCCGCAATTCCGCAAATCAGCACTTGCTTCAAGCTTTTTGGCAACATTAGAGCTGGCGCGACAGGGCAAGATTGCCCTGAAGCAAGATGATGCCTTTGCCCCACTATATGTGCGTGCCGCATGACTGAAGATATGACGCCCGATCTGGACCCAACAGCCGATGCCAGCCGCGCGGTGGAAGCGACGCTGTTTGCGGCAGCCGAGCCACTCTCGGTGCAGGATGTTGCAGCCTATGTAGGCGAAGATATTGATATCAAAGGCGCGTTAAAACTGCTGCAAGAGCTATATGCCACGCGCGGCATTGAGCTGGTGGAACGTGGCGGCAAATGGCATTTCCAAACCGCGGGTGATTTGGCGCATATTTTACGGCGCGAGCGCGAGGAAAACCGCAAGCTGAGCCGTGCGGCCATCGAGACGCTGGCCATTATTGCCTATCATGAACCTGTAAGCCGCGCCGAAATAGAAGCGATTCGTGGTGTCCAGATTTCTAAGGGCACGCTGGATGTCCTGATGGAGGCAGGCTGGGTGCGCCCCGCCGGGCGACGTGAAACACCGGGCCGCCCCCTCACTTTTGCCACCACGCCAGCCTTTTTGGCGCATTTTGGCCTTGCCAGCCGCCGCGACTTGCCGGGCATTGATGATCTGCGCGCGGCAGGGCTGTTAGACCCCGTGGACTTGGCCTTTGAATCGATGGATTTTGAAGCGCGCGCCGAAATAGATGGCGATCGCGACGACCCAGACCTAGAAAACGATGAGGATGAAGCTTAAATTGAGTCTGTCCGTCAGGCGCTTGCTTGGCTAGGGCATGGGTCCTCCAGAGGAGATGTTATGGGTAGTTTTAGCATTTGGCATTGGCTGGTCGTCGGCCTTCTCGTCATGCTCCTGTTCGGCAAGGGCCGCTTTTCAGACATGATGGGCGATGTCGCCAAGGGCATTAAGAGCTTTAAAAAAGGCATGGCCGAAGATGAAGAGGCCAAGCCTGCCCCGCGCATTGAGGCCCCCACATCGCAAACCACGATTGAGGCTGAAAAGCACACGGATAAGCAGGGCTAACCCCAGCCCCCATGTTTGACGTTGCACCCAGCGAATTTTTGTTGGTGGCTGTAATCGCGCTGGTCGTGATTGGGCCTAAGGATTTGCCGCGCGTGATGCGCGCAGTGGGCAAATGGGTGGGCAAAGCCCGTGGCGTTGCCCGCCAATTCCGCGCCGGGTTTGACGAGATGGTTCGCGAGTCTGAATTGCGCGAGATGGAAGCAAAGTGGCGCGCCGAAAATGAGCGGATTATGCGCGAACACCCGGCCATCACGCCCCCCATGGCGCCAACGCCGCTTGCCTCTGCCGCAACGCCAGAGGCGGACCCTGGGCCAGAGGCAAACCCTGGGCCAGAGGCACCTGCCCAAACCGCACCACCAGCAGATGATGCACAGGGCAAGCTGCTGTGATCCAAGATATTGATGACACCAAAATGCCGCTGCTCGACCATTTGATTGAGCTGCGCCGTCGCCTGTTGTGGAGCGTGGTGGCGCTGGCCATTGGATTTTTCATCTGCTTGTATTTTGCGCGCGATATTTTTGCCTTTCTGGCCCAGCCGCTGCTGAAGGCCGGGCAAGGCAAGATCATCTACACAGATATTTTCGAAGCCTTTTTTGTTGAGATTAAAGTCGCCTTTTTCTCAGCGATGATGCTGGCCTTTCCCGTGATTGCCACGCAAATTTGGCGCTTTGTTGCCCCCGGCCTCTATGCCAATGAAAAAAGGGCCTTTCTGCCATTTCTGCTGATGACACCCGTGCTGTTCACGGCAGGCGCGGCCATGGCCTATTATGTCGCGATGCCCGTTGCGCTTAAATTTTTACTCGGGTTTTCCGGCGATGTGGGCGGCATTCAGCAAGAAGCCCTGCCCGGCGTTGGCAATTATCTGGGCTTTGTCATGAAGTTTCTTTTTGGCTTTGGTGTTGCCTTTTTATTGCCCGTGCTGCTGATGCTGCTGGAACGTGCAGGCATTGTCACGCTGGCCCAATTGAAGGCGGGCCGCCGCTATGCCGTGGTCGGCATTGCTGCAGTCTCGGCAGTGCTGACACCGCCTGATATTTTGTCGCAAATCCTGCTGCTGGTGCCCATGTATCTGCTGTACGAACTGGCCATTATTGCCATCCGCCTGACAGGCCAAAAATCTGCATCGAGCAATGATCCCGCGACGGACAGCGCGGACACCTAGCCAATTGCTTTGCCGCCGGCCTCACCCACCGATTCAATATCACGGCCAAGGCCCTTTACGGTGTTGCAAGCCGTGACCACTAAGCTGAGGCTGGCCAACATCAGCACCATGAAGCTGCGTTTCATAGGGCCTCTCCTTGCGTCTTCCCTGTTGGCCCCCAATCAGTAGAATGTCGATTATGTCTGTCGCCAAGCTGAACGACGCGCTCGACCGGGCCGATCGCCATGCCCCACATCTCCGCCTGTTGATGCAGCGCCACCCGGACGTGCGTGACTTTTTGGCCAGTGGCGATTTGGCAGCGGCGCTGGCCTGCCATAGTCAAGCCGTTGATGCCGATTTGCCCATTGGCGCGGCGCTGCGGCAGGCGAAAGGCGCGCTGGCGCTGGCCGTGGCCATTGGCGACCTTGCCGGGCTGCTTGATTTGGAAACCGTAACTGGCCTGTTGTCCGACTTTGCGGATCTGGCGCTGGATCGTGCCATTAAAGCTGCCATTACTGAATATCGCCCCGGGGCAGAGCCGCTTGGTCTAGCGGCGATTGCGCTGGGCAAACATGGCAGCCGCGAACTCAACTATTCTTCTGATATTGACCCGATTTTGATTTTTGAGCCGCGCGTTCTGCCCTGTCGTGAGCGCGATGAGCCGGTGGAGGCTGCCGTGCGCATTGGCCGCCGCGTGGTAGAATTAATGCAGGCCCGGACCGAGCATGGCTATGTCTTTCGCATTGATTTGCGATTGCGGCCGACGCCCGAAGTCACGCCGATTGTGATGCCTGTTGAAGCGGCCATTGGCTATTATGAATCGCAGGCCCTGGCGTGGGAACGCGCCGCCTTTATCCGCGCCCGCGCTTGTGCGGGAGATGCCAGCCTTGGCCAATATTTTACGCAGGCGCTGCGCCCCTTTGTCTGGCGGCGGGGGCTTGATTTTGGGGCAATCCGTGAAATCCGATCCATCTCGCATCGTATTCGAGATCATTATGCCCAAGGCCAAGCCTTTGGCCCCGGCTTTGATTTAAAGCGCGGCCGCGGCGGCATTCGAGAATGTGAATTTTTTGCTCAAATCCATCAGCTTATTCATGGCGGGCGAGATCAAGACTTGCGGATTGCCGCCACCATGCCGGCTTTGCACGCCCTGGCCGAGGCCGGCCATATTGCGCGGGAGGACGCCACTATCTTGGCCGATGCCTATCGGCTCTATCGCCGCATCGAACATCGCTTGCAGATGGTGGATGACCAACAAACACACAGCCTACCCCGGCAAAGCGAGGCGCTGAGCACAGTCGCGGCGCTGGATGGCATTGCAGATGGCGCAGCTTTGCTGGACCTGCTCGCGCCGCATATTGCGGCTGTCAGCCAGCTCTATGATGGGCTGGATGGCCCAGCCCAATCCTCGCTTCCGCAACAGGAAGAAGGGCTGGATGTTGCCTTGCGGGCGGCAGGCTTTGCCGACCCCGGCCCAGCACGCCAGCGCATCCAGCATTGGCGGTCTGGCACGGTGCGCGCGGTGCGCACCCCCGCCGCGCGGGAGGCTTTGGAATCTGTCTTGCCCAAGCTGATTGAGGGGCTGGGCCATGCGCCAGACCCCCTGATGGCCATCAACCAATTTTCCACAATTGTGGAACGGCTGCCCAGCGCCATCAACTTGTTCCGCCTGCTTGAGGCCCGCCCCGGCTTGCTGGCGATGCTGGCTGATATTCTCTGCCATGCGCCGACATTGGCAGAACAATTGGGCCAGCGGCCTGCCATGTTAGACCGGCTGATTGATGCCTCTGCCTTTGATCCGCCGGGCAGTGTCGCAGACATTGCGGCCCAGTTGCGCGGGGGAGACACGCTGGAAGACCAGCTGGACCATGTCCGCCGGGTGGTGGGGGAAATGCGCTTTGCCCTTGGCGTCCAATTGGTCAGTGGCGCGCGCGATCCGTTGGAGGTGGCGGCAGGCTATGCCCGTATTGCTGAGGCCGCCATCTTGGTGGTGACCGATGCCACCATTGCGGAATATGAGCGGGCGCATGGCAAGGTGCCGGGCGGAGAATTGGTTATTCTGGCCTTGGGCCGGATGGGCGGAGCAGAGCTGACCCATGCCTCTGACCTTGACTTAATCTATCTGTTCACGGGCGATTTTTCAGGCGAGTCAGATGGGGCAAAGCCCTTGGGCGCTGTGCATTATTTCAACCGCCTCAGCCAGCGCGTGACCAATGGCCTATCTGTGCCGACAGCTGCAGGCCCGCTTTATGATGTGGACACACGGCTGCGCCCTTCGGGCAGCGATGGGCCATTGGCCGTCTCGCTTGATGGCTTTGCCCGCTATCAGGCCGAAGATGCGTGGACGTGGGAGCATATGGCGCTCACGCGCGCGCGGCCTGTTTATGGGTCTGCCGCGGCGCGTGCCGAAACCCAGGCGATTATCGATCAGGTGCTCTGCCGCCCGCGCAATGCCGCCGCCCTGACCGCGGATGCCGCAAAGATGCGCGCAGATATGGCTACGCATAAGCCGCCAAAGGGCCCGTTGGATGTCAAATTGGCCCAAGGCGGGCTGGTGGACTTAGAATTTTTAACGCACGTCACCCAATTGCGCGAAGCGCAGGGACTGACGCCCTTTTTATCTGAAGCTATTGCAGCGCTAGCCGACAAAGGCCTGCTGGATGCCAAAATGCCCGCAGCCCATGCGCTGTTGACCCGGATGCTGGTGGCCGTGCGGCTCATGGCCCCCAATTTGCAAGACCCCCCGGTGACGACACGACCCGTGATTGCGCGCGCCTGTGGCCTGGCCGATTGGGACAGCCTGCTTGCAGAGCTGGACCGAACACGGCAAAGCGTGGCGCGAGAGTGGGGGCGTATTTCAACCACTGGGGACTAACATCATGCTAAACGAAGGCGACAGCGCACCAGATGTGCGCTTTGCAACAGCCACTGGCCAAGCGTCTGTCAAAGATTATGCCGGACGCAAGTTGATCGTCTATTTTTATCCCAAAGATGATACGTCAGGATGCACCAAGGAAGCGCAAGAATTTTCAGCTCTTGCTGCGGAGTTCGCGGCTGCAGGCGCGCATATCATTGGCATTTCCAAAGACAGTTTGGCGAGCCACGCCAAATTCCAAACCAAATATGATTTGAAAGTTGATTTGGGCAGCGATGCCGAGGGCGGGGTGTGCGAAGCCTTTGGCACATGGGTTGAAAAATCCATGTATGGCCGCAGCTATATGGGAATTGAACGATCCACCTTCCTGATTGATGCGCAGGGCAAAATTGCCAAAATCTGGCGCAAGGTGAAGGTGCCGGGGCACGCCCAAGCCGTGCTGGACGCGACACAGGCGCTTTGAATGCCGGGAGCGACAGCGGCCTTCATCATTGCCTCTGCCATCCTGACAGCCGCGCTTTCGGGCGTATTTGGCATGGCAGGCGGATTGGTGCTGATGGGGGCGCTGGCGCTGGTGCTGCCCGTGTCAGCGGCCTTTGTAACGCATGGCGTGTTGCAATTGGTGGCCAATGGTTGGCGGGCCATATTGCACCGCCAGCATATTAGCTGGCCAATTTTGCGATCCTATATCTTGGCCTCGGCGCTGGCAGCGGGGCTGTTAAGCGTCATTGCCTTTACCCCCTCGCAAGCGTTGGTCTTTCTGCTGTTGGGGCTTGTCCCCCTGCTGGTTTGGCTGCCAAAAAATTGGCTGCATTTGGATGCTGCCAAAGCGCCCCATGCCTTGCTTTCAGGCTTTTTGGTCACCAGCCTTAACCTCACAGCAGGCGTGGCAGGCCCGTTGCTCGATGTGTTTTTTGTGCGCACCAAGCTTAGCCGCCACCAGATTGTGGCAACCAAGGCGGCAACGCAGGTCTTCAGCCATTTGGCCAAAATTCTTGTCTATGGCGCGCCACTGATTGTCGCGGGGCAGACAGCAAGCTTGCCGCCCCCCTGGGTGTTCGCGCTGGCCATTCCAGTGTCGATGGTTGGAACCGCAGCGGGCGGCTGGGTGCTCGACCGGATGAGCGATGTGAACTTTAAGCGCTGGACGGCGTGGATCGTCACCGCCATTGGCCTCTTCTACCTTATCCAAGCAGCTCATTTTTGGTCATGACAAGCATTGCCACCGCCATTCGGTCCGTCCTTGAGGCCAGCCACCCGCGCGACAAAGTGATGCGCGCGCGCAAAGTGGCGCGTGAATGGCGGCTAGGTCAATTGCGTCATGACTTTGATGTCGGGATGCCCGATCGCCCGGCCCGACCTGCACGGCCTGAATTGCTGCCGCCCACGCACATGCCAGCCCGCCGCCGGGCAGGATCGACGGCCGGGCGGATCGCAATGCTGCACGCTTTTGCGCATATCGAATTTTCCGCCATTGATTTGGCCTTTGATATGGCGGGCCGATTTGGCGCAGGCATGCCGCGCGCCTTTGTGGATGATTGGCTGTTGGTGGGCGCAGAAGAAGCTATGCACTTCATGCTGCTCGAACGCCGCCTTTACCAATTTGGCAGCCATTATGGCGCCCTGCCCGCGCATGATGGCCTTTGGGAATCCGCAGCGGACACGTCAGGCGATGTGCTGGCGCGGCTGGCCATTGTGCCCATGGTCCTTGAAGCACGCGGGCTGGATGTCAGCCCAGCCACAATTGAGCGGCTGGCGCGGATGGGGGATGCCAAAAGTGCCGCCATCCTGACGCGCATTTACACGGATGAAATTCGCCATGTCGGCTTTGGCTCAAAATGGTTTCAGCATATCGCCGAATCGCAGGGGCTGGTGGCGAACCTCCACTGGCAAAGCCTCGTCAAACGGCACTTTCGGGGGGTGCTAAAGCCTCCATTCAACGACTCGGCGCGGATGAATGCCGGTTTAACGCGGGATTACTACGACGCGCTTGCGTGCTGACGCAGCGTTAAGCATGGACGCTCACACCTAATGGTCACACGCATGGCCCCGTGAGTCGGGGCGATCTTGCAGCGGCCGGAAGACGATGTGGGGGTTTTAAAAAATGGCGTTTGGGTTGGTCGCAACAGCGCACGAAATGGTAGAGCGCGCTCGTGGCCAAAATGTCCCGAATTTCAAGTCGTCTGACCGTGCAGTTTTGCGCGGCATGACGCGTTTCGCCCTTATCCTCACGGTTCTGGCAGGCTTTGTTCTGTCGTCCGTCCCCAGCCAAGCGGTGGCAGCAGATGCCGCAGCTGTGGGTGGCCCGTTTGAATCGCTGCAAAGCACAAGCGTTAAATCTGTGCCCAGCCCCGACAAGGCAGACCCCCATTTCCGTGCGCTGTTCAACAGCTGGAAGCGGTTGGACGCGCAGACTCAGGGCAGCGTTGCCATTCCCTCCTCCAAGCCTGTGAACCTTGGCATTTCGCTGTCGAGCGGCTTTGGCGTGCGGTCTGACCCGTTCCGCGGTGGCGCGGCCATGCACTCAGGCGTGGATATTCCTGGCCCTGTTGGCACGCCCATTTATGCGACAGCAGATGGCGTTGTTGGCCGCACTGGCTGGGTGGGCGGCTATGGCAATCTGGTTGAGCTGGAACATGGCCAGGGCATTCAAACCCGTTATGGCCATTTGTCGGAAATTATTGCGACACCCGGCACACGCGTGAAGCGCGGCCAATTAATTGGCCTGATGGGCTCCACAGGTCGCTCCACGGGCAGCCACTTGCATTATGAAGTGCGCCTGAGCGGCCGTGCCGTCAATCCGACCCCTTTCCTGCGCACAGATGGCTATTTGCTGGCCATGGAACGTCGCTCTTCGGGCAATGTGGCCTTGGGTGGCCCTGCCAAGGCTGAGTAAGCGCATCTTGCCGCAGTCGGCGGCAAGGCCTATCTGACATCTTATGCAAAAAGTTCACCTGACCGACAGCGCGGCTGCGCGTGTCGCCCTTATCGCCGAAAAACAAGGCAAGCCCGCAATTTTGCGGCTGTCGGTTGAAGGCGGTGGTTGTTCTGGCTTCCAATATCGCTTTGGCTTGGCTGACGCCGTTGAGGGGGAAGATCTGGTGACTGAAACCGCGGGCGTAAAGCTGGTGGTTGACCCCATGTCGCTGGATCTGCTGGATGGGTCTGCCGTCGATTATGTCGAATCCCTCGGCGGAGCGGCGTTTCGCGTGACCAACCCAAATGCTGCGTCTGGCTGTGGCTGCGGCGCCAGCTTTTCCGTCTGATCACCCAGCAGATGCGCATAGCCACCTATAATGTAAACGGGATCAAAGCCCGTTTGCCCCGCTTGCTCGAATGGCTGGATGAGCAAAAGCCTGATATTGTGTGCCTGCAAGAGCTGAAATCCAGCGACGACACCTTGCCCATCGCGGAGGTGGCAGCGGCTGGCTATCATGGCGTGTGGCACGGGCAAAAAGGCTTTAATGGCGTTGCCATATTGGCCCGCGGCGAAAGGCCCGTTGAAACCCAACGCGGCCTTAGCGGCGATCCAGAGGATGCGCAAAGCCGCTATATTGAGGCCGATGTTTTTGGCGTGCGTATTGCCTCGCTCTACCTGCCCAATGGCAACCCCCAACCGGGGCCGAAATTTGAGTATAAGCTTAGCTGGTTTGATCGGTTAACCGCGCGCGCAGCGGCGCTGATGGCGCTGGAAATGCCCGTTATTCTGGCGGGCGATTATAATGTTATTCCAACTGACGCTGACATTGCGAACCCCCGCGCCATGGCAGAGGATGCCCTGATGCAGCCCGAAAGCCGGGCGGCTTTTCGTCGTCTTGCAGCGCTTGGCCTCACAGATGCGCTTGAGGCCTGCCATCCCGGCGGACGGCTTTGGACCTTTTGGGATTATCAGGCCGGGGCATGGCAGCGTGATGCCGGCTTTCGGATCGATCATCTTATGCTGTCGCCCGAAGTGGCCGACCGGTTGGTAGCAGCGGGCGTCGATAAAGAGTATCGCGCGCGCGAAAAAGCGAGTGATCACGCGCCCACATGGATCCTATTGCGCGACAGTTAAGCAGGCACAGACCCAATATTCATCGTGCAGCAAGGCCCAATCCGCCAAGCCACGCAAGATACGAGCGCACATCGCTCAAGGGAGCAGAGCATGGCCATCCGGCATCACCTATCCGGCACGATTTCAGTGATATTGGCCCTTGGGCTGGCCGCACCGGCAATGGCGCAGCGCACCATAGGCCCCTATTGGCCCGCCTATGGCCCTGGCTTTGGCGCGCAAAGCAACGCCTCTATGGCCAGCAGCCTGCGGTCTGAGCAGCGCAAGCCACAAAATGGCGAAACTGAAACAGCACGTTTCATTGCGCAAGGGGCAGCGGCCAAGCTGCGCCAAGGCCCAATAGACGTCAAAATCGTCGAGCAGGACGGGCCACCCTTTTCAGCTGACATGGTGGCAGCCGCAATTGTCGATCAACTGGCAAAGCTGGGCTATGATGTCGCCAACCCCAGCGCCACGGGCGGGCAAGTGGCCGAAGTCCAGCTTTCGCGCGTCACGCTGGTCCCCGAAGAGAAAAAGCGCAATCCGATTAGCGGGGAGACAACAATTGGCGTGTCCAACCGCGGGTCGCTTTTTGGCATGGCGCTGGCCATTGATTTAAGCAAACCGCGCAAAGCCCTTATGTCCACCCAAATGCGCATCCGCATTCGCGACCGGGCAAGCAATGCCGTGCTGTGGGAGGGACGATCCAGCCTGGAAACGCGCGAAGGCGATAAAAAATGGCCCGATGACGCCATTGCAGCCCGCCTGTCTGCGACTTTGCTCGACAATCTGGCAGAGCCCGGCCAGGCGCGTGAAGTGCCGCTCGACACGCCCTAACGATCTTGGGGCGCAGCGCCGTTACAACGTCTTTTCGTAGACCCAATAATCTTTGTTGATGTGACTATGGATGGCGTCCGCAATGGCGTTCATCCCCTGATTATCATCCAAAATCCAGCCAATCTCACCCCGGCTGGCGCCATAGTGCGCAATGGCATTGCGGCGGATAAACTCAATCATCATGAACGCCAATTGGCTGGCCATGCGCGAGGATTGCAGCCGCTTGACCACCCCCATCAGCGGCACGCGCATGGTGCGCACCTTGGGCTTGCGCAACCACCAGAGCAGCTTGGCCCAGTTAAACGGCAGCAGCGACCCGCCAAATTCACGCAGCTTTTCATTCACATCGGGCAGCACAATCATGAAGGCGACAGGCTCGCCATCATAGTCTGCCACCATGATCAGGTCTTCATAGACAATGGGTTTCAGCTTTTTGCCAACATAGGCAATTTCGGCATCCGTCAGAGGCACAAAGCCCCAATTTTCGCTCCATGCATCATTTAAGATGCCCAGAATTAAGGCGGCCTCTTCATTGAACCGGGCCTTATTCACGCGGCGAATGCGGATGCGCGCATTGCGCTCCCCTGCGGCCACAATGCGCTGAACCAGCTCAGGAAAAGGCTTAGAAATATCCAAATCCCATGTCCTGAGCGATTTGGCGAAGCGATAGCCTGCACCCTCGATCCAGTCCTGATAGGCGGCGGCATTATGGCCCATCATCACTGTGGGGGGATGATCAAAGCCTTTGACCAGCAACCCCGGCTCATCCCAGATTGAGATCGACAAAGGGCCAAGGGCCCGCACCATGCCCTTGGCGCGCAGCCATGTTTCTGCCGCGGCAATGAGCGCGGCTGCACTATCGGCATCTTCAGCTTCAAACAGCCCCCAATTGCCCGTGCCGGGGCCCATGCCCTGTTCTGGCGGCTGAGCAAGCGCCAGATGATCAATATGGGCCGAAATACGCCCCACCACCTGGCCGGCGCGTTCGGCGAGAAAAAACTGTGCCTCGCCATGTTCAAACCACGGGTTTTTGCCCGGTGTCAGCAGGCCATAAACTTCATCTTTCAGCGGAGGCACCCAATTGGGATCATCTGCATAAAGCCGAAAGGGCAGATCGACAAATGCCGCAAGATCGGCTTTTGACTGCACAGGGCGGACCGACAAGCTGACTTTGGTCAATGATCTACTTCCCTTATTGTGCGACTCAGCTTGCCCGTCCCGCCTTCTTGATCTGATGTCAAGGCGGGCAGTATGCAAAGGCCATGTCCGCCATGATACTGCCATGTTAATAGGCTTAGGTGCGGATGAGAATCGGAATGGATATGTCGAGCACAGCTAGTACGCCCAGCAGCGCAACCGAAGCCCCCCTAACGGCTGCCCAAATTCCGCTGGCACGCCATCCAGATGATGCGGCCATGATCCGCGCTGCAGCGGAACTGACGCGCGATTTGAACGTGGCGCGGCCCGAAATTTATTGGCCAGATTTTTTGATCTGTACCCTGTTGGGCTATGCCGCCATGGCATTGGCAATGACGGCACAGTCACCCTTTGCCCTTTTCGGCTGGGGTCTTGCATCGGTGCTGACACTGTATCGCGCGGCGCTGTTCATTCATGAGCTGACGCATATTCGCCCCACCGCGCTGCCCGGTTTTCGCTTTGCGTGGAATGCCCTTATTGGCGTGCCCCTGCTGGCGCCTTCGTTCATGTATGAAGGGGTCCATAGCCTGCACCATGCCCGCACGCGCTATGGCACGGATGAAGACCCAGAATATCTGCCACTGGCACGGATGAAGCCGTGGACTGTGCCGCTCTTTGTGCTGATTTCGGCGCTAGGCCCAATTGCGGTGTTGCTGCGCTTTGGCCTGCTATCGCCGCTCTCACTCCTTTCTGCCAAGCTGCGCAGAGTGATTGTTGCGCGCTATTCCAGTCTGTCCATCAATCCCAATTTCCAGCGGCGGATGCCCGAAGGCGCGTTTCGCCGGATGTGGATTGCCCAAGAAAGTGCCGCCTCAATTTGGGCAATCAGCCTGATGACGCTGGTCGCAACCGGCCGCATCCCGCTGCGTATTTTTCTGATTGGCCTTGGCATTCATTCTGGCATTGTTGTCATCAACCAAATCCGCACGCTGGTTGCCCATCTTTGGGAAAATGAGGGCGAAGTGATGAGCGTGACGGGCCAATATCTGGACAGCGTCAACGTGCCGCCGCCCGGCTTTTTGCCAGCCGTCTGGGCGCCTGTCGGACTGCGCTATCACGCGCTTCATCATTTGCTGCCAGGCCTGCCCTATCACGCACTGGGAGAGGCGCACCGCCGGTTAATCGCGGCACTGCCTGCCAATTCCTCTTATCATGGGGCAAGCTATCAGGGTCTGCCCGGGCTGGTTGGCCGTTTGCTGCGCAGCAGTTTTTCGACCACGGCGCGGTAAAGAGGTTCGCTATTCCTCAGTTTTGATGAGGACAAATTCACCAATCATCAAAAAGAGCAGAAACGGCCCCCACGCCGCCAGCAGGGGCGGGTAAATGCCCAGCCCGCCCATGGCGAGGCCAAAATTATCCGCCACAAAATACGCAAAGCCCAAGGCCATGCCAATAATGGCGCGCACGAAAAGCCGGCCAGATCGAGCAACGCCAAAGGCCGCCACAGCTGCCAGCAGGGGCATCAGCAAGGTCGACAAAGGCCCCGAAATCTTATGCCACATTGAAGCTTTGAGCGATTGAGTGGGCCGACCTGCGGCCTCTAAATCATTAATGGCAGACCAAAGCTGCATGAAGGACAGGCCATCGGGGTCGACCGAGGCCAACGTAAACCGCTCTGGCCCAACGCCCTTGGCAACCAAGGCGCTGCCCAAATCCTGCTTTGTGCCGCGCGCCACATCAAAACGATTGGCGTCTTGAAGGCGCCAACCGCCTTGCTCAGGCTGGCCGCTCTTGGCCCGAATAATCGCCTGCAGCTCGCCCTCTTTGCGCACATAAATGCTCACATCGGTAAGGCGTGTCGCGGGCCCGCGGCCTTGCACGGCCCCGGCATTGATCAGCTGGGTGCCATCGCGCACCCAGATATCGGCTTGAATCCGGCTATCCATTGGGATTTTGGCATAATCCACTTTTTGCCAGCGATTGAGCGTGGCCGTTGCGCGCGTCACAATCCGCTCGTTAAAGGCAAAGGCAAAGGCAGCCACGCCAAGGCTGGCCAAAATAAGGGGCGCCAACACTTGATGTGCGGACAGGCCCGATGCCTTCATCGAGATGACCTCGCTATTTTGGTTCAGCGTGACCATCGTGATCAGCGTCCCCAGCAAGACCGAAAAGGGCAAGAAACGCTGGATGATTTGCGGTGTCCGCATTGAAACATAGCGCCACAAATCCGCATTATCATTGCCCGGCGCGGCCAAAATCTTGTCTGCCTCTCCCAACAGGTCAAGCGCCTGCAACACCAGGACCAGCGCGGCCAACACAGCCAAAGTGCGGACCAAAAACATCTTGGCCATGTAAAAGGCCATGGTCCGCGATGGGAAAAACTGGGTTTGCATTATGCCCGTCCTTCTTGCTGCGGCACGCGCACCAATAGGCGCCGCACAGCTTTGCCCAAATGTTCAAACCCGCGCTCCAACGCCCCAATTGGCTGGCCGCCCGGCTTGTGCGCCAATGTCCAGTACAACCAACAGATGAGGGCTGAGAACAAAAGAAAGGGCGTCCACAAGGCAATTGCTGGATTGAGCAGACCCAAAGAACCCATGCCTTCTGCCCACTCATTCACTTTATGATAGGTCACAACCAAGACAATTGAGAGGAATACGCCCAGCGCCGAGGTGGATCGTTTGGGCGGCACGGCCAAGGCCACCGCCAAGAGCGGCAGCAACAGCATCATCGCCACTTCGACCAAGCGGAAATGAAAATTGGCCCGCAATTCATATCGCTGCGCCACGGGCGTCTCTGGCGCGGCACTCACGCGTACCAGTTCAGGAATGGTCAACTCCCGGTCCAGATTGCCACGGCTGCGAAACGCCTCAATCTTGGGCAAATCAATTGGCAGATCATGCGCGGTGAAGGACAAGACACGCGGCTGGCGATAATTGGGGGCATCATGCACCAAAACCCCATTGCGCAGCCGCAGGATGATGACATCGGGATCATCAGTTGCCAGAAATGTCCCTTGCTGCGCCGTTACCGAAACGGTGCGCCCTTCCTTGGCCGCGACCCGCACAAAAATGCCATGAAGCTGCTTGCCATCATCTTCACTGCGTTCAATCCGCATCGTCATCTTGCTGCCAAAGCGCGCAAATTCGCCCACTTTGATAGAAGCGCCCAGCGCGCCAGAGCGCAATTCAAACCGAATGCCTTCATAGGCATAGCGCGCATAGGGTTGGACAAAGCCCACAATTGCCAAATTCACCAAGGCCAGCCCAATGGCAAAAAGATAGGGGACGCGCAGCAGCCGACCATAGCTCATCCCCACGGCGCGATAGACATCCAATTCTGAGGACAAGGCAATTTTGCGGAACGCCATCAAAATGCCCAGCATCAAACCAATCGGGATGCCCAGCGATAAATATTCGGGCAGCAAATTGGCGAGCATCCGCCAGACAACGCTTACCGGACCGCCTTCCTGCGCCACAAAAGTGAACAGACGCAGCATCTTATCCAGCACAAGCAGCATCGCCGCTATGACCAGCGTCGAAAAAAGCGGCAGGGCAATCAGCCGGGCAAGATAACGATCGGTCGAGTTAAGCATCACTTTTTCTGAATTCTGACAGCTGACCATGATTTGGCCGCAAATCAATTCCATACGCGGCTTACCAACAAGGATTAGGTGAGTCCGCGCCCAAGTGCAAACAGCCGGGCACATTTTTCGAGGTGGTCAGGATGGTCGTGATGAAACGTAAATCCATAAAAATGGTTGCAGCGCTGGCGCTGATGGGGGTGGGCTTTGCCTCAACCCTTGCCGCACAGACGCTGGGCCCCGACCCCAGCCTGTGCGATGGCAGCGCGGAACCGACGATCTTGGTGCGCGTGACGGGCCTGAAAAGCCGCGACGGGACAATCCGGGTCCGCACCTTTTCGGGGGACCCAAGCACCTATTTTAACAAGAAATTTGCGCAAAAGCGCTTGCTGTACCCGACGCCAAATGCAGGCTCGGTCGATATTTGCGTGCCCGTAGGCGCGGCGGGGGTTTACGCCGTCGATGTGCGCCACGACGCGAACAACAATGGCGATACCGATCGGTCGGATGGCGTTGGCGCCTCAGGCAACCCCAAATTTTCGCTCTGGACAATTTTGCTCGGCAAAAAGCCATCGGCACAACAAGTGCAGGTCAATGTGGGCCGCGGCACAACGATTGTGCCCATAACCGTCAGGTACCTGTAAACAATGACAACCCTGGCTCTTTTGTCGAACCCCAATTCAACCGGCAATCGGGCCTTTTTGCCCGATATTCGGTGCTACTGCGCTGAGCGTCCCGAAATTTTTCATTATGAAGTCGAAGATCTAAGCCAGATTGGCGAAGCGCTGCGGTCCATTGCGCAAGTGGCGCCGCGATTGCTGGTCCTCAATGGTGGCGATGGCACCGTGCAAGCCGCGCTGACCGAAATCTACCATGGCGGATATTTTGGGAAGAATATTCCGCCGCTCGCGGTGCTGCCCAATGGCAAAACCAATTTAATTGCGCTCGACCTTGGCGCAGATGCAGCCCCCATTGCCGTGCTGGACCAGTTTTTGGACATCGCCCGGCAAGATATGGTGCCCCATATTGTTGAGCGCGAGTTGATCTCGCTGAGCGAAGGCGAACATGGCAACCGCCCCGTGCTTGGGATGTTTTTGGGCGGCGCGGGCCTTGCGGATACCATTTTATATTGCCGCGAAAAGCTCTACCCGTCCGGCCTGCCCAATGGGCTGTGTCATTTCATTGCGGCCTTTGCGGCCATTTTTGCAATGCTCACTGGCATTCGCGGACGGTTTCTGCCGCCCCGGCCCAATCCTGTGTCAGTCTCGTTGATCCGCGATGGCGAAGGCACACGCCGCTTTTCATTCTTGATTGTGACAACGCTTGAAAAGCTGTTGCTCAATGGCCGAACGGGTCAACAAGGGCGTGTCGGCCTAAAGCTTTTGGCGATTGAACAATCAGGTCGCGCCTTGGTGCGCGCCTTTTTTGCGGCCTTGGGCGGACGATTGGGAGTTGAGCCTGTCTCGGGCGTGCATGTCCAGCAAGGCGATGTCATTCGCATTGAGAGTGATCATACGCGCGTTATTTTGGATGGGGAAACGTTCCACGCGACGCGTGGCCGCCCAATTGTGCTGCGCGCCACCCCGCCCGTGCATTTTGTAAAGCTGGCCACGTGAATGATGTAAAGGCGCTGGTTGCAGAAGAAATATTGCAGCCCGTTCACCCGCAAGTCAGCGCCATGGCCGAGGCACTTGCGGCCCTCTATGGGCCTGCGGCGCGCGCCGTGCTGTTTTACGGATCTTGCCTGCGCGAAGACCAGCTGGACGGGCTGATGCTCGATTTTTACGTCCTTGTGTCGGATTATCGCGCGGCCTATGCCAAATCATGGCTGGCCTTGGCCAACCGGCTTATCCCCCCCAATGTCTTTCCATTTGCGCACAATGGGCTGGCGGCCAAATATGCGGTGCTCAGCGAAGCGGATTTTGCCGCACTCAACCGTCCCGAGGCAAAGACTGTGTCGGTTTGGGCGCGCTTTGCCCAACCCACGCGGCTGGTTTGGTCCGCAGATGCGGCTGCGCGGGACCGCACTTTGGACGCTGTGGCGCAGGCCGCGCCAACGGCCTTTGCCTTGGCCCAACCCGTTGCAAACTCCGCGGATCCAATTGAAATTTGGCGCGCCGCCTTTACGCGCACCTATCAGTGCGAATTGCGGGCAGAGCGCACTGCCCGGCCGGATGCCATCGTCGAGGCTGATCTGGCGCGCTATCAGCGCTTTGGCGCTGCTGTTCACCTCTCAACCACGCTCACACGTCCGGCCGCTGAACGCCGCTGGGCCAAATTACGCCGCCGCGGAAAATGGATGAGCGTGCTGCGGCTGGCCAAAGCCAGCCTGACCTTTGCCGGCGGCATTGACTATCTGGCGTGGAAAATTAACCGCCATGCGGGCACGGCCATCGTGCTGACGCCGTGGCAGCGGCGGCACCCGTTGCTGGCGGCATTGGTTTTGGTGCCCCGGCTTATCCGCCAGGGGGCGGTGCGCTGATCGCCTGCGCCAAAAGACGCTGAACACGCCCACGCAAAGCCTGACGCTGCGCTACGTAAAGCCCCGGCTGGCCAATGTGCCGCACCTCTGCTGGATCCATAGCCACACCCGCACGAGAGATTTCAAAATGCAAATGCGGGCCAGTGGACAGGCCCGTTGACCCAACATAGCCAATGACTTGGCTCTGCCGCACTAGCGCGCCTGCCGCCACTGCAAGGCGGCTCATATGCGCATAGCCTGTCTCAACTTGGTCGGCATGCGCCAGCCGCACCATTTGGCCATAGCCGCCCGCCCACCCCGCCTGTGAAACACGGCCATCTGCCACAGCATGAATGGGCGTGCCCCACGCCGCGGCATAATCCACCCCTTTGTGAAAGCGTGAATAGCCGAGCAAGGGATGCCAACGCACGCCAAAGCCTGAGGATAACTGCGCCTCTGGCACGGGGCGGATCAGGCCCGTCGCACTCTCGCCCGGCCCTGCAATATTTTGCCAGCGCGTCTCGCCTTGCGTCGACATGGGCACCAATTGGACGCGACGACCCGGCTGCGACACGCCAATATACAAGACTGCGGCCTCAGGCCGCCCGCCATTGCCCAACACCACATCAAACTGCGTATCCGCCATCATATCCGTGGCAAAATCGATATGCGCGCCCAGTGCTTTTACGCTTTGCTGCGCGGGGTAAATACCCATGCCTGCAGCCCTTAAGCTGGCATAAAGGCCGTTTGTGACACGGCCAGAAAAGCGCACTGGCTGGTCCAAGCTGCGGTCAGGCGGAACCACTAGCCTGGGCACAGACAGGGCAGGCCTTTGCACCATGGGGGCAGGGGTCAGCCGCAGCGCCAGCGCTGGGCCAGCCAGCAGCAAGGCCCCGCACAAGCCCCAGAATAAGGGATGTTGCCTGCGTATCACCATCGCGCCTGCATAGCGCCCAATGGTTAAAGCCACATTGCCAGCCACCCAAATGCGCAGCAGCGCGAGGCCAGCCCAAAGCATAGGTGCGACACCCAAATTGCCCCTTGCCTCGCCACCAGGGAAAGGCAATCTATGGCCAATGGGCCAGTTTGCGCGTTCGGCGATCACGGCAGTCTTGGGGCCGACCAACACCGGCAAGACGCACCTTGCTGTGGAGCGGCTCTGTGCCCATTCCAGTGGCATTATGGGCTTTCCGCTGCGGCTTTTGGCGCGCGAAGTTTATGATCGTGTGGTCCGCATCAAGGGTGAACGCCATGTGGGCCTGATTACGGGCGAAGAAAAGATTTTGCCGCCTGAGGCCCGCTGGCTGCTCTGCACCGCCGAATCGATGCCTGTGGACCGTGACGTCGCCTTTGTGGCGCTGGATGAAGCGCAACTGGGCATGGATGACGAACGCGGGCATATTTTTACAGATCGGCTGCTGCGCGCCCGAGGCCGGGAAGAAACCATGATCTTGGGGTCGGCCAGCTTGACGCCCATGGTTCGGGCCTTGGTGCCTGAGGCCGAGATTATCTCGCGCCCACGCTTTTCACAGTTAAGCTATTCCGGGCCCAAAAAATTATCTCGATTGCCGCCCCGCACCGCGATCGTCGCCTTTTCAGCTGAGCATGTTTATGCCGTGGCGGAGATGCTGCGCCGGACGCGCGGCGGCTGTGCCGTGGTGATGGGCGCCCTTTCCCCCGCCACACGCAATGCCCAAGTCGCCATGTATCAAGCAGGCGAAGTGGATTATCTGGTTGCCACCGATGCGATTGGCATGGGCCTCAATATGGATGTAGGCCATGTTGCCTTTGCCAGCCTCACCAAATTTGATGGCAAGCGCCAGCGCCGCCTGCGCCTGCCTGAAATGGCGCAAATTGCGGGGCGTGCCGGCCGCCACCAACGCGATGGCAGCTTTGGCGTCCTGGCCGGTGGGCCAGACAGTGCCGAGTTTACCGAGCAGGAAATTGAGCGGATTGAGGAGCATCATTTTGCGCCCATCGATCATCTCTTGTGGCGCAACCCAGATTTGGATTTCCATTCCATCGATGCTCTGATTGAATCGCTGGAAGTCCGGCCAGACGGGCCTGTGCTGCGCGCTGCGCCTGAGGCCATTGATATGGCTGTGCTGCGCGTGTTGCACGCCGACGCCACGGTGCGAGATCGGGCGCGAGGGCCAGCGATGGTTGCCCGGCTTTGGTCAGCCTGCGGTCTGCCTGATTTTCGCAAATCAGGCGCCGATCATCACGCGCGGCTGGTCAGCCAGCTTTTTGGTTTTTTAAGCGACGGCAATGGCACCATTCCCGCGGCGTGGTTCGCGCAGGAACTGGCTCGGCTCGATAGCATTCAGGGCGATGTGGAAACCGTGGCAGCGCGCATTGCCGCGGTGCGGACCTGGGCCTATGTCGCGCATCGCGCAGATTGGCTGCAAGACCCGGCGCATTGGGCCGAAAAGACGCGCGCGCTGGAGCTGAAATTGTCTGACGCGCTCCACCAAAAACTCACCGAACGCTTTGTTGATCGGCGCACATCGGTGCTGATGAAATCGATTGGCCATGATCCGGCCTTGCTGGATGTTGAGGTGGATGACGCAGGCGCCGTTTCTGTCGATGGGGAAATGATTGGCGCACTGCATGGCTTTCGCTTTACCCCAGATGCCGCCGCGCGCGGGCAAGACCATAAACGGTTATTGGCTGCAGCCGAACTGCGCCTTCCCAAAGAGCTGGCCCGGCGGGCCCAAAAGCTGGCCGACGCGCCTGACAGCGCGTTTCACCTGCTGACCGAACCGGGCGCTCCCGTGCAGTTGACTTATCAGGGCATGGCGCTTGCCCATGTGAAGGCAGGTCGTGACCTTTTGGCGCCACGCCTTGTGTTAGACCCCACAATTGCCCGGCTCGACGCCCCGGCCCGCCAGCTGGTGGAACAGCGCTGCACAATGTGGTTGGACCAGCTCATCCGCCAGCGGCTTGCGCCGCTTGCCAAAATTGCCCGGCTTGCCCGCTTGCCCGAAACGCCCCCGGCGCTGCGCGGCATTTTGGCGCAATTGGCGCAAGCAGGCGGTGTGCTGGGTCGCGCCGAAGTTGATGCCGCGTTGGCCACGCTGGACCGCGCGGCCCGCCACGCGCTGTCGCGCACCGGCGTAACGGTCGGGACGCTCGACCTGTTCCTGCCCGCCTTGCTTAAGCCTGAGGCCAGCCGATTGCGGCTGGCGCTGTTGGCCGTGCGGGCGGGGCAGGCCATGCGCCCATTGCCGCTGGCTGGGCTTGGCCTGCTCGACAAGCCGGCCCCCGAACTGGCACTGGCCGCTGAACAGGCCGGCTATCGACGCTTTGGCGATCAGATGCTGCGAATTGATCTGGTCGAAAAAATTGCGCGCGCCGCGCATGAGGCCAGAGGCAAAGATCGGATGGCCAAGCTGGATCCGGCTTTGGCCGTCTCTTTGGGTGTGGGCGGGGCAACGCTAAGCCGGATTATGCGCGCCTTGGGCTTTTTGCCGGCAGGGCAAGAGCCGGGCCTTGATTGGCGCTGGCGCGGCCGCCCGCGCCGGGCCGAACGCCCCCAACCCACCAACGCGGCCTTTGCCGCATTAAGCCAGCTGAAACGGTAGCCCCAAGGTGCGGCTCGATAAGTTCCTGTTCTTCACGCGCCTGACGAAAACCCGCAGTCTTGCCCAGAAAATTGTCGAACAAGGCCATATCCGCATGGATGGCCAAGCCGTGACGCGCGCCCATGCTGAGGTGCGGCCCGGATCGGTCATAACCTTGCCTTTGCATGGCGCGGTGCACGTCATCCGCGTTGAAGCCTTGCCGGGCCGGCGGGGCCCCGCACCCGAGGCGCGCAGCCATTATACCGCGCTTACCCCACCACAGCCAATTGACGCAGCGATAACAGCATTCTAACGATTCAGCTCAAACGCAGATTAAAACGCCGAAAGGACCCGCAATGACTTATGTCGTGACCGAAGCCTGCATCAAGTGCAAGTATATGGATTGCGTCGAAGTGTGTCCGGTTGATTGCTTCTATGAGGGCGAGAATATGCTCGTCATCAACCCCAATGAATGCATTGATTGCGGCGTCTGCGAACCGGAATGCCCCGCCGAGGCCATTTTGCCGGACACCGAAAGCGGCCTCGAAAAATGGCTGGAACTAAACAACAGCTTCTCTGCCCAATGGCCCAATGTCACCCGCAAGGGTGATCAGACGCCAGCAGATGCCGATGATCACAAAGGTGAAGACGGCAAATATGACAAATATTTCTCGGCTGAACCCGGCAAGGGCGACTAAGCCTAGGTGGCGCTTTGCCGCTCAGCACATGACATTTGGCGCGCCGGGTGACTTGTCCCCCGGCGCGACCCCTTTTTGGACCAGCCTGCTTGGCAAGGCCCATAAAGGCGCTAAGGAAGTGATATGACAGACCGCCAATCAGTTTATGATCAAGTTGCCGCCCAAATTGAGCCCTTTAACAAAAAGGGTGTGGCGTTGAGCGACGCGACCACATTCCAGCATGATCTGGAATGGGATAGCCTGACCGTCATGGATTTTGTGGCGGCCGTAGAAGATGAATTCGACATCATCATCACGATGAACATGCAGGCCGAAATTGAAACTGTCGGCCAGCTTGTTGATGCTGTGATCAAGCTCAAGGCCTAAGCCTTTTTACGGCCCTGACCATCGCCAGAAGAGACGGACCGATGACTGACCTTTTTTCCAAATTTGATCCGCTGATCCAGCAGCGTGAAGGCCTTCTCGCCACAGGCGTGCGTGATCCTTTCTCGCTGGTGATGGAGGAAGTGAAATCCCCCACTGTTGCCATCTGCAACGGGCGTGAGACGATTTTGCTCGGCACCTATAATTATATGGGCATGACCTTTGATGACGATGTCATCACGGCCGGCAAGGAGGCACTAGAGCGCTTTGGCGCGGGCACAACCGGCAGCCGCGTGCTCAATGGCACCTATCAGGGCCATCGTGAAGTCGAAGAGGCGCTGAAAGACTTTTACGCGATGGACCATGCGATGGTCTTTTCGACAGGCTATCAGGCGAACCTTGGCATTATCTCGACGATTGCCGGTAAGGGCGATTACATCATCCTGGATATTGATAGCCACGCCTCGATTTGGGATGGCTGCAAAATGGGCGATGCCGAAGTTGTCCCCTTCAAGCATAATGATGTTGAAGCGCTTGAAAAACGGCTGAAGCGCCTGCCGGAAGACGCTGGCAAATTGGTGGTGCTGGAAGGCGTTTATTCCATGCTCGGTGATATTGCGCCACTGAAAGAAATGATTGCCGTTTCCAAGGCGCATGGCGCGATGGTGCTGGTCGATGAAGCGCATTCCATGGGCTTTATTGGCCCCAATGGTCGCGGTGTTGCCGAAGAACAAGACGTGCTGGACGATGTCGATTTCGTCATTGGCACTTTTTCAAAAAGCGTGGGCACGGTGGGCGGCTTCTGCGTCTCTAACCACCCGAAGTTTGAGATTATGCGCCTCGTCTGCCGGCCCTATGTCTTTACTGCATCGCTGCCGCCCAGCGTTGTTGCAACGGCTGCCACGTCGATCCGCAAGCTGATGCACGCAGGCAATAAGCGCGCGCATTTGTGGGAGA
>RFZB01000021.1 GCA_009920915.1 Sphingomonadaceae bacterium
AGTTTCCTCGTCGCGCTGGTTCACGAACTTCACCGCCACGTCCACCAGGTTCTGGCCGTTCTCAACGCGCTTGCCCAGAACCTCGCCGGTCACCCGTTGCAAATCGCCCATGTAGGCGAACTTGCGCACCTCGTCGTGGAGCTGGATGATGATCCCATCATCGCCGGCCCAGTCGCTGAGATAATGCCACAGATAGTTTTCGCGCATCACCCCATAATCATAGGCCATCGGATTGCCGATCGCCTGAGCCCACAACGGGTCCCAGTGTAAGCGCTGCGCAACATCGGGAATGCCCTGTTCGTTCTTGACGTAGAAGGCCGGGATCCGCTGTCGATTCTTGTGCGCGCGTCGGTTGGTGGTCGGGGCATATGGAGTGAAGCCATAGCCGGCGGCGTGGAAACAGATGATGTCGGTCACCGCGAGTGGCCCCTTGGCCTGCAACCCCAAGCTGTCGCCAACTTCGACACTCTCAAACCACCGCTTCTCGGGGCCTCTGACCTTTTCGGCGGCGTAGATGTCCTCGATCGCCTGCATTTCCTCATCGGTGTAGGTCGCAGGTTCGATAGCCGCGTTCTTGCCCTTTTTGGCTGCAGCTTTGCGCTCGGTCAGGATCCGCAGCAGATCGTAGGTCGCAACCACTTCGCCCCGTTGGTTGACCTTGACCCGCCGCGTGACATTGACGATCGACCTGCCGGCAAATTCCGACTGTTTGACCTCACACGAAACCTCGCCTTCGTAGGCGTAGATCGAGTCCCCAGGGCGGACCGGCCGATAGAAAGTGAAGTCCGCCCCAGAGACGAAGACATGAATGCCTTTGAACAGGCTTTTGCGTAGCGCCCGAATCTCGTCCGAGGGCGGATCGCCGAGCATCGGCTTGCTGATCTGACCCACCATCATACCCGGCGCGATGACGCCACCCCAGCGCGTCTTCCTGGCGTAGGCAGGGTCAGTAAACAGCGGATTGTCGTCACCGCTGCCATAGGCCCAGTTGCGGATCGAGTCTTCCGAAGCCGTCTGGATATAGTCGGCCCGCCTCATTGCCTCCCAGTATCCGATAAGCTTGCGCTGCCGTTCGATATCGCTGTCCAAGATCTGATAGGACGTGGCCTTCTGCCATTCCTCACTCTGCTTAATATCAGCCTTCTTGGACGTCATGACATCGCTCCCCGGAGGTTGGATAAAACTAACCCGTAAGTTTTTCTTGTCAAGCGAAACACCCTGTGAGAAAAGGTCGTCACTTTTCCAAAGGTACGATCACGGGAGCCTTGGCATGACCACTGTGCGGCGGATTAGCGATGCCCTGAAGATACGCGCCGAGCACCAGCGCGACCAGATCGCCCATGACGATACCCGCCGCCAGATCACTTTCGCCCAGTGGGACCGCGAAGCAAACGAGATCGGCGGAGGCTTAGCCGCAGCCGGCCTGAAGCCTGGCGACCGGGTCTTCCTCCCGATCAGCAATGCCTATGCCGTGGAAATGGCAATCGCGGTCTTCGCGATTTTCCGGGCCGGCGGCATTGTCTGCCCGATCAATCCACGGCTCAGTCCAGCGGAAGTCTTCGACTACAAGGATCTGTGCGAACCGCGCTGGTGCATCGCCGATGGGCCGGACCTTGTAAAAGACCTGAAGTTCGATGGATGCTGGACGGTCGACCAGATGCCGCGCGACATCTCGGCATTGCCCGATCAGGACAGCCTTGATGCCGATGCGGATGCAGAGATCCTTGGAACGAGCGGCACCACCGGCAAGATCAAGGGCGTTGTCGTCAGCCATCCAGACCTGATCTCGCGAGGGGTGACCGGGGTCAACATGGACAGCACCCGGTCAACGCTGAATGCGCTGCCCCTGACGGGTTCCGCTGGAAATCTCGGGATTGTCATGCTGCCGGTCCGCGGGGGCGCAACCGCGATCACTCAGCGCAAATTCGACCCCAAGGGCTTCCTCGAACTGGTCAGGGAGAAGCAGCCGGACCTGGTCTATCTTGTTCCTTCAATGCTGCGGCTCATCCTCGATCACCCTGACGCTGGCGACTATGACTTTGCCGGCGTGAAGTACCTCATGACTGGGACTGCGCCCCTGCCGCACGACTCGGTGGTTAGAGCCATGGCCAATTGGCCGCACCTGAGGATCCGCAACAATTACGGAATGTCTGAAGGCGGCGTCGTGGTTGGCACCACAAGTGCCGCCCAGGCTCTCAAGCCAGGTTGTGTCGGCAAGATGCCCGAACACATGCAACTGCGCGGCGAAGATGGACAGGTCATCACCGAAATTGGCGTCATCGGCGAGATCTATGGGATCCAGAAGCACCCGCGCCGGTACTGGAACGATCCCGTAGCCACAGCAGCCAGCTTCGTCGGCGGCTGGACCAAGACCGGTGACCTCGGTTTTGTCGATGGCGATGGCGACCTTATCATCTCCGGTCGTTCCAAGGAGTTGATCATTCGGGGCGGCTACAACATCACACCGCTCGAGATCGAAACCGTGCTTTACCAGCACCCGGCAGTGCAACAGGCGGCCGTGGTAGGGGTCGACCACCCGGTGCTTGGCGAAGACATCTCGGCGGCGGTTTCCTTGCGGCCCGGCTGCACAGCCCTTCCCGTTGAAATTGCAGCTTTTTGCCGCGAGCATCTTGCCGACAACAAGGTTCCGCGCACGCTGCTCATTCTCGATACCTTGCCGCTCAATCCGACCGGCAAGATCGTCAAGAAGGAGTTGAAGCCACTGCTGCAGCAAGCAGCCGATGCCAAGCGTGAGCAGTGATTTAGCTAGGCAATTTTTCCGCTCGAGAACTGGTTGCTCCGATTCCCTCGGTGCAACCGCTCTGACGAAAAGCGACTTGCTCAACCTCGATTCATCATTTAAAAAACTAACTGGTAAGTTCATTTCTAGGAGGCGACCCATGGAAGCACAGTTGCTAAGCCTCGCCGATTTGCCCGAGCTCGACCTCCACGGCGAGGAGTATAACACCACCCCCCACTTGGTGCTCGAACGGCTTCGTCACCAGTCTCCGGTTGCCAAAAGTCAGCGCGGCTTTGAAGTATTACGATACGAGACTCTCAACTGGATGCTTGCTGACAATCACTTCGATATTCCCGGTGCCGATCTCAACGTAAGCATGGGTGGCGGGCCGCTGCAGGAATCCTTTGACCGCTACGGGCGCTTGCCTGCGCTCCCGCGCGAGCAGCACGCCCGGATTCGCCGGGTGATGGGCCAGGCATTCGCCCTGCGCAGAATCGGCGAAAGACGGGATCTGATGGCTGAGGTGGCCAATGGCCTGATCGACAGATTTGTAGAGCGTGGCGAGTGCGATTTTATCGCGGACTTCACCCACCATTACTCAATCACGGTGGCCTGCCTGCTGTTCGGGGTCGACATCAAGGATGTCCCGTCCTTCCAGCACGCCACCGCGACCATGATGCACATGTTTTCGAACCCCCTAGCACCGCACGTGCCGGCGATCGAGGCAGCGCTAGAGACTCTATGGAGTTTCCTGGAGCCTCTGGTGGAGAGCAGGACGCAAGAACCTAGGGAAGACTTCATTTCCGCACTGGTTGAAGCGCAACAGACCCAAGGCAAGCTCAGCAAGGAGGAAGTAATCTGGGGTCTCACCAACCTGCTCTTCGCCGGTCACGACACCACGCGCAGCCAGCTTGCAAACTGCGTCCGGGCCATTCTCGAACACCCGGGCACATGGGAAGACATCCGGGACAATCACGAACGGATTCCCTTCGTGATGCACGAATCGATCCGCTATTATCCCACCGTTCAGGCCAACCGGCGCATTGTGCGCGAGCCAATCGAGTTCGAGGGCTTCCGCGCCGAGCCTGGCCAGCTGATCTACCTCAACACGCTGTCCGCCAGCCGTGATCCAGAACGCTTCGACAACCCGAACATCTACGACACCACCCGGCCGATCGAGAGTTACAACACCGCCTTCGGGCACGGCATCCATCACTGTCTCGGCCATGTCTTGGCCAAGACCGAGATGATCGAGGCCTTGCGGGTACTGACCGAGCGGCTCGAGAATGTCCGGTTCAACGGCCCCCTCGTGACCCTTCCCTATTCCGGTCAGTTGGGTTCGCTCAAGTCGTTGCCGCTCGAGTTCGACGCGCGCACGATTTAAGTAAAAACCTGCGATCGGGTAGCATTGGGAGGACGGGATATGAAGGATATGCAGCTGCCCGGACCAGCCTATGTCCCCTCGCTTGCCAACACGCTTAAATCGGCCGTCGAACGTTTCCCGGATACCGAATTTCTGGTTCAGGGTACGCGGCGCCTGACGTTCCGGCAGACTGAGGAAGAATCGGCTAAGCTGGCAAAAGGACTGCTGGCCATGGGCATCGGCAAAGGGACCCGAGTCGGCCTGCTGATGTCCAACAAACCCGACTGGGTGGTGATCTTCCTTGCCGCCACCCGGATCGGAGCCCTCGTCGTCACGATGAGTACCTTCTACCAACCGCCCGAAGTCAACTGGGCGGTAGAGTTCCATGACATCGATACGCTGATCATCGAGCCGCGCTATCTCAAGAACGACTATGTCGAGCGGATCGAGGCGGCATTGCCCGGCTTGGCCGGACAGGTGGGACCGGAACTCTATCTTTCCGAGCACCCCTATCTGCGGCGCATTATCGTCTGGGGCGATCATAGCCGGAACTGGGCGTTGACCGGGCCACAAAACGTGCTGGATGCGGCAACCGCCAGACCCCAGATCGACGGCAAGTTCCTCGCCAAGATCGAGGACTCAGTCCACCCTTCGGATCCGGCGCTGATCATCTGCACCTCGGGTAGCACCGCTCGGCCCAAGTCAGTGGTTCATACCCACGGCACGGTGGTGCGAGCCACCTTCAACTTCCTCGACTATTTCGATGCAAAGCCGGGCAACCGGACCCTGCATGTCATGAACCTGTTCTGGCTGGGCGGCATCAATTTCAACCTGATGCCCGCGCTCCATGTGGGGGGAACCCTGTGCTTCCCCGACAACCCGACTTCCGCCGAGCTATTCAGGGTCGTGAAGGAAGAAGGCATCACCCGCTTTTCGGCCTGGTCGACCCAAGGGGCAGAATTGCGTCAGGCGGCAGCAGCGGAAGGCCTGGAAGTTTCGCACATCACAGGTCTGGCACCGCCGGTTGACGCCATTACGGGTCAGCCGATTTCTCCCGAGCGCATCCAGAGCTGGATCGGAATGACGGAAACCTTCGGTCCCCATAGCATCAACCGCTACGGCACCCCCGCGCCGGTCGGCAAGGGCGGCAATCTGGGCCGCAACCTGCCTGGAATGGAACGGCTGATCATCGATCCGGAGAGCGGCAATCCGCTTCCTGCAGGCCAGGTCGGTGAGCTGTGGGTGCGCGGCTACACATTGATGCGCGAATACTACAAGAAGGAGCGCCACGAGTACCTGACCCGGGACGGCTTCTTTCCGACAGGGGATACCGGCCTAATCGATGAGGATGGCTACTTCTACTTTAAGGGCCGTCGCAACGACATGATCAAGGCAGGTGGTGCCAATGTCTCGCCGGCCGAGATCGAAGTCGTGCTGATGCGCCATCCGGATGTTGCCGAAGCTATCGTGCTGGGCTTGCCCGACCCGCAACGCGGAGAGATCGTTGTCGCAGTCGTCGTCAAGTCCGCCAGAGCCTCCGTCACTGCCGAGGCGCTGCGCGAAGTGACCAAGCGAGCGCTATCCCAGTACAAGATCCCATCGGAATTTGTCTTCCTGCCTAGCGACGAGATTCCACGCACCCATTCCCACAAGGTCAAGAAGCCGGAGCTTCAGGCATTGGTCGCGGAAAAGCTAAGCCGGTCCCTCTAGGCAGAACTCAGGAACGCAGGTACGCTAATGAACAGTCCCTACAGTCTTGCCGGCAAAGCAATAGTGATCACCGGAGCCGGTCGAGGAATTGGCGCCGTTGTCGCGCAGACAGCGGCCGGTTTGGGCGCTTTTGTTGTCGTGAACGATCTCGATGCCGATGTAGCTAACGAAACCGTCGCCAGGATCGAGCGGATCGGCGGATCGGCGATCGCGCACTGCGGCGATATCAGTGATCCCGACTATTGCGGTACGTTGATCGAAGCCTGCATGGCCGAACGCGGCCAGATCGATGCACTGGTGAACAACGCCGGTCTCTTCCGCATGGGGCCGGCCTGGGATCTGAAGTCGGCTGATCTTCAGGCCATGCTTTCTGTCAATGTCTTGGGCACCGCCAATTGTGCCATGCATGCCATTCCAAGAATGCGCGCCGCCAGGGGTGGTTCGATCATCAATGTCACTTCGGGTGCCGCCAGCGGGATTGCCGAGATGAGCGCTTATGGCGCAACCAAAGGGGCAGTCTCATCAATGACTTATGGCTGGGCACTGGATCTTGCCGGCTCGGGGGTGCGGGTAAACGCGGTCTCGCCCAATGCGACGACCCGGATGGTTGCCGCGATGCAGGAGTTCAAGGGCACCGAAGGTGAGCCCCGGCCGTTTCAAGACCCGCAACATACCGCTGAGACGGTCTGCTTCCTCGCCTCCGATCGATCAGCCCATGTCAATGGCCAGATCATCAGGATCGCCAGCGGCCAACTGTCCTTGGTGGCCCAGCCCAAGCCCATTCTGCCAGGCGTTTCAGTCGCAGACTGGTCGATCGACACGGTTGCGCAGGCGGTGCAGGAACTCATTGCAGGCCAATAAGCGGCTGCGTTCTAGCGAGGCAGCCCGAGGTATCGCTCGGCGATGATGTTGCGCATGATCTCGTTCGATCCCCCGGCGATCGTCCAGGCAAAACTCTTGAGGAAGTCGGAGAACTTGATCCGGCTGGTATGGGCCGTAGCCGGGATAGGCGCTTTCCATTTGTGCGCCTCCAGGCCTTCGGCGCGCACCAAAAACTCGGTATAACGCTGCAGGAACGGCCCCCAGCTCAGCTTGATGAAGGTTGACAGGTTTGACGAAGCCTTGTCAGGGCTCGCCTCGAGCTCCTTTAACAGCTTGCGTATCAAAAGGCGGATGACCTGAAGCTCGGCATGGAACGCCGCATATTCACGGCGCAGCTGTGGATCGCGCATCCAGCTATCCTTGCCATCAACCCGGTCGCGTTCGAACGAGCGGGCAAGCCGTTCCGTCCCGCCAAAAATCAGCAAACCCCGTTCGGCCGAAAGTGTCGACTGAGCGATATTCCAACCATTGCCTTCCTCGCCAATCAGGTTCTCGACTGGGATCTTCACATCGTCCATGAAGATCTCGCAGAACTCCTGCTCACCGGTAATCGACCTGATTGGCCGGACTTCGACGCCGGGCGCCTGCATATCCATGATGAAGTAGGAAATGCCTTCATGCTTGCTCTTGACGTTCTGCTCTGTGCGGGCCAGCAGAAGGCAATACTGCGCATTGATCGCCCCTGAGGACCAGATCTTCTGCCCGTTGACGACATAGTGATCGCCTTCGCGGCGCGCACTGGTCCGTAGCGCGGCAAGGTCCGATCCAGCCCCCGGTTCAGAGAAACCCTGGCACCAGATGTCGGTGCCTTGAGTGATCCCGGAAAGGTACCTTTCCTTCTGCGCAGCGCTGCCATGCTCGAACAGCGTTGCCGGGGTGTGGAACAGAGAAACCATGTACATGTGAAGCTCGGGCGCGTCGGCGCGGGTCAGCTCCTCGTAAACGATGATCTGATAACCGAATGGCAGCCCTGGCCCGCCCCATTCCTTGGGCCAATGAGGGGTGGCAAGGCCCACTTTACGGCGCTCCTCAAGCCAGGCGATCATCTTGGGCTTGAGCGTTTCGTTTTCCAGCCCCTGCCATTCAACGCGCCAGTTCCTGGGCATCGCAGCAGCAAGCCAGTCACGGATCTCTTGCCGGAAGGCTTGCTCATCGCCGACCTTTGAGAGAATATCGAAAGTCCTGGTCATCACGCTGCCTCCAGCAGATCGGCCACCCGATCGAGCGCTTCGTTGCGGGTCAGATAGAGTGCTTCATTGAGCTTGGCCCGTTTCAGGAAGACATGCGGCTGGAATTCGGCAGTGAAACCCACACCGCCATGCAACTGTATGCAGTCACGCGCGACCTCGGCTGCAACCCGGGTGATATGCGCCTTGGCAGACAGGGCATCAATTAGCCCGGCATGATCGCCCGGATCAAGCAAAGCCACATGCGAAAGAAGCTCGCGCGCGCCAACCAGGGCGGTCTTGTGATCGGCCACCCGGTGCTTGAGCGCCTGGAAACTACCGATCACCTTGCCGAACTGCTCCCTAACCTTGAGGTACTCGATCGTCAGGTCCAGTACGGCCTCACCGATCCCAAGCGAGTCAGAGGCCAAGGCGATACAGCCCCAGTGTTCGAGGAGATCGGTAACTCGCCGGTCGTCTGCTGACAAGATGACTGCGTCTTCGGCAAGTGCCACTTGCGAAAGGGTCACGCTGCCAAGCGTTCGGCTAGTGTCATTCAAGGGGTGGACTTCGACCGTCACGCCGGGGCTATCGGCGGCCAAGACGATCCAGCTGCTCTTGCCTTCGCGCCTGCCGCTTAACACGAAATGCGTCGCAGATGGAGCGTCGAGTACGTCGGCTGCAATGCCGTTAACGCTCGTATCCTCGAAGTTCAGTTTGGCACCCGATGGCTGTGCAAAGCCGACCCGCATCGAGCCATCGGCAAGTGCGGGCAGCCAGGCCGCGCGTTGGCTGTCGCTCCCAGCGTGAGCGATCAGCGCAGCAGCCATCGTTGTTCCCAACATCGGAACCGGCGCCGACACTGCCCCCAGCGCCGCATGGAGGCGAGAGGCCGCATCGATTCCTAGGCCGAGCCCGCCATATTGCTCAGGAACAGTCAGCGCAGTCCAGCCAAGGCCCGCCATCTGCGACCAAAGATCCTCTGCAATCAGATTGCCGGACTGGGCATAGGCGACCGAACGTTCGCGGCGCCATTCGGCGCCCAGCATTTCGGCAAAGCTTTCGTCGAGCAGGTCCAGGTCGATGGAATCGGGCAAGCAGATTACTCCAGTCTCATGTCAGCGGGTATGCAGCCCGGTCAGCTGCCCGCGACGAGGTTCTTGAAATTGGCCAGCCGATCGGGCGCGCTTGCGCTGCTCTTCGAGGCGGTGTGGACGAGCTGGTGGGTGTCAAAGTGCGCGCTCATCATCACACTGAAGCCTTGGGCATCGAGGTTTCGGTTGAGCGAGCGTTTCATCATCTGCACAGCAAAAGGCGGGGCCTTGGCGATTGTTTCGGCGATAACCAGCGCAGTCGATTCCAGCTCGTCACGCACCACCAGCCGGGCAACAAAGCCGCGTTGGTGCGCCTCTATCGCCGTCAGCTTGCGCCCCGTGAACAGGATATCACGCGCCAGACGGTCGCCAAGCGCCCATGGGTGGAACAAGACTTCAACCGCGGCAGATCCCAGCAGAACGGTGGGATCGGAAAAGTAGGCGTCCTCCGACGCAATCAGGATGTCCGCCATCGCCGCGATCATGAAACCGCCAGCAATACACGCGCCCTGGGCCTGGACGATTACCGGCTTGGCGAGGTTACGCATGCTGAGCGCTATCTCCAGGTAGTAGCGATCCTCGAACTGGTATCGTTCGACCGTTGGCCGTTGCAGGTAATCATCACCCAGTTCCTTTTGGTCATGGCCTGCGGAAAAATCTGGCCCGTCAGCCGCGACAATGACAGCCCGCACTTCATCGTCAGACCCGGCACGCTTCAGAGCGGCGTCAAGGCTTTCCAGCATTGCCTTGTTCTGAGCATTGCGCTTTTCGGGCCGCGCCAGCGTGATCCGCTCGATGGCCCCCAGCCGTTCAATCCGGACATACTGCGCGGTCATGGCACTCATCTCATCCTTCCTGCGTTTGCAGATCAATAGTCCACCAGCTCGAAATCCTGCTTCTCCGTACCGCAGACTGGGCAAAAGAAGACGTCTTCCGGGATGGTTTCGAACGGCGTCCCCGGCGCAATACCTTCCTCTGGCAAGCCTAGGGCCTCATCATAGATGTAGCCGCAGCTCCGGCAGCGCCACTTTCGCGACAAACCACTCATCGCGACCGCCTTATCAACACGGCTTGAAGCGGATCGGCACCCGCTTCGGCCCACAGACAAAGTTAGAGATCGTCCGGGCAGGCGCTCCCGAGAGTTCTACCGATGCCACCCGGTCGAATAGTTCTTCCATCAGAACACGCATTTCGAGCCGAGCTAGGTGCTGCCCCAGGCAGACGTGGACACCATAACCGAAGCCAAGCTGCGCATTATCCTTGCGATCGATCTTGAATTCGAAAGGATCGTCAAAGACCAGTTCGTCGCGATTGGCCGAGCTGTAGCAGAGCATCAACCAGTCACCCTTCGCGATCTTCTGCCCAGCCAATTCGCAATCCGCAGTGGCCGTGCGCATGAAATGTTTGACCGGTGTTACCCAGCGCACACCTTCATCGACCAGGGCCGGGATCAGTGATCGATCCTGCCGGACCTGCTCGAAGAGCTGCGGCCGCTCAGCCAAAGCCCACATGATTCCAGCGGTTGTATTCGACGTCGTGTCATGGCCCGCAGTCGCGGCCGTGATATAATAACCGAGCAGTTGCCGTCGGGTCAGATATTCTCCGTCGATCCTGGCGTTCGCAATTAGGCTGTTCAGGCCGTCGTCCGGCGTCTCACGAAGCCGCGCGGTTACGCCGAGAAAGTAGTTTTCCAACTCGGCAATGCTGGCAAGGGTTGCCTGAAGCACCTCCTCCGGCGTCTGCTGCTTTCCAGAGCGATTCAACTCCGGATCGTTGCCCGAGAAAATCTCCTGAGTCAGCTTGAGCATCATTGGCTCGTCCTCTAGCGGGACGCCCATGAATGCCATCAAGACCCGTAGCGGATAAAGGAAGGCGACCTGCTTGGCAAAATCGCATTCGCCTCCAAGTTCAAGCATCTGGTTGACGAACTCGCAGGCAATCTTCCTCACCTGCTCTTCCATCGGTCGAACCGAACGAGGGGTTAGATGCGGGAACAAAACCCCCCGAAGATCCTTGTGCTCCTTCCCATCGACGGACACGACGCTGCGAACCATATTCGCTTCCCCGCCGGTCATTTGTCGAATCTTGGCGGCGTTCGCCCTTGTCTGGACAACGACCGCCCGATCAGCGTTGTGGAACAGGTCTGGCTGACGCTCGATTTCCTTGATGTCGGCATGGCGGCTCACCACCCAGAAGGGATCATAGCCCTCAGGCTCAGCCACATCGAGCGGCGCCTCGGCTCGAACCTGACGGAAGACCGCATCGATCCTGTCTCCATCAGCATAAGCCCGACCATCAACAATGGCGTCGGCTAGTGACTGGTGTAACGTCATCTATCTCCATCCTTCGCTGGCGGCGGGCGCCCGGTCAGAAAGCGTCCGAACGAGGCAAATCAGTCTAAATTGGACATTCCAAATGGTCGAAGTCATATCAGTTCCAGCTACCGACTTTCCATGCGTTTGACAAGACAAAACTAACTGGTAAGTTTTATTCGTTTGCATTAGGACTCGCGCTGACCAAAGTTGCGCGCAGCCCAGGAGTATTGACAATGTCGGTAATCACCGTGCGTGACATCGCCCACGTCCGCTATGCGGCGCCGGACCTTTCGGTGATGCGTTCGTTCCTCGAGGACTTCGGAATGCAATGCTTCGAAGCCAGTGGGCGCCTCTATGGCAAGGGCACCGACGGCAGACCCTTCTTTCACGTGACCGAACCGGGCAAAGCCGAGTTTCTTGCGGTCGGGTTCATTGCCAAGTCGGTAGAGGATCTGGAAGCTCTCGCAATGCACGAAGGCGTTGCGGTTGAGGACTCGGCCGAGCCGGGCGGCGGCAAGATTTTGCGACTGCGTGATCCCGACGGCTACCGAATTGAAGTAGTAGCCGGACAAGCAAATGGCGAGCAATCGTTTCCGCTGATCGGTGAAGTGTTCAATACTCCGGCTGCCAAACCTCGGCTCAACCGGGAGGTCCGGCTGACACCCGGGCCATCGCATCCGCACCGCATCGGACACACCGGACTTGCGGTCAGTGATTACCGCGCGAGCGAGAAATGGTACAAGGACCGCTTCGGATTTCTGACTACCAACGAGATCGAAGCTGCCAAAGATGTTCCACTGGGCGCATTCCTGCGTTGCAACCTGGGTGACCAGCCAACGGACCATCACACGCTGGCATTGCTTCAACTGCCTGGCGGACGTCGCAATCTGCATGCGGCCTTCGAAGTGCCCAGTGTCGACGACCTGCTGCTTGGGCACGACTACCTCAAATCAAAGAAGCGAAAGTCGTTCTGGAGCCTTGGGAGGCACGTGCTTGGCAGCCAGTATTTCGACTACTGGAAGGATCCGTTTGGCAACGAACTGGAGCACTGGACCGACGGTGATGTCTACACCGCCGAGCGACCACCAACGGTAGAGTCGATCGATACCCTCTTTAAGGCCCAATGGGGACCGCCCATCCCAATTGGCGGGATCCCCGTTGGCCTCGTGAAACGACTGCTTTCGCTATTCGTTCGCTCGAAACGCCGATTCTCTACCCAGCCCGAAGGACCAAACGCATGAAGCTTTGCACCTACACCGCCAATGGCCAGACCCGTACGGGCATTGTCGTTGGAGACGCAGTCATCGACACAGGTGTTCCCGGAACCATGATCGACCTCATCCGCGAGTGGGATAGCCTGAAGGCTGGTCTCGAAGCGAAGGCAGCTGCGGGCGGGGGTGTACCGCTTGGATCAGTGAAGCTCGAGGCACCGATACAGCGGCCGGGCAAGATCTTCGGGGCAACGCTCAATTACCATTCACACGTCGAAGAGGGAAAGAAGTTTGGCGGAGGTGATGCACCCAGTCGTCCTGGCTTTTTCACCAAGGCTCAAACTAGCATTAACGGTCCCTATGATCCGATTATCATCACCAAAGGAACCAAGGTTCCCGAAGAGCACGTCGGCCACTTTCCTGACAAGATCAAAGCAATCTTCGCTATCGCCGAATCCAGCACGGACTACGAGATTGAACTTGTCGCAGTAATCGGCAAGGGCGGAAAGCACATCGCCCGGGGCGACGCGCTTGGTGCTGTCTTCGGCTACTGCGTGGGCAACGAGGTAACCGAGCGCACCTGGCAGATTGCCAGCCCGCAATGGTCGCTCGGCAAGAGCTTCGACACGCACGCTCCGATCGGCCCGTGGATCGTGACCGCTGATGAGGTGGGCGATCCGCAGGCGCTGGGAATGCGTTGCTTCGTGAACGGCGAACTTCGCCAGGACAACAGCACTAGCGACATGGTCTTTCCGGTCGATGCCCAGATCGAGCACCTGTCGGTTGGCATGACCCTGGAGCCCGGCGATCTCATTTTTACCGGCACGCCAGCCGGCGTCGGGGTTGCTAACCTGCCACCCAAGTTCCTCAAGCCCGGCGATGTCGTGCGCTGCGAGATTGACGGATTGGGCCATATCGAAGGCCCCATGGTGGCGGAGGCCTGAAGCGTGGGTGTGACAGGCCAATACCGGGTCGCAATTGTGGGCGGCGGCTATGCGGGTTTTACCCTGGCGCGAGAGCTCGACCCTCATGTCAATGTGACATTGATCGAGGCACGCGAGGCATTCGTCATGACACCCGCGACGCCGCGCGTGTTGGTCGAACCTGCACTGTTCGACAGGATTGTGATCCCCTACGACCGGTTGCTGAAAAGGGGACGGGTAGTGCGCGGGCGCGCAACTGTGATCGACGAAGGCGGAGTCATGTTGGTCGATGGCACCCGGGTCGAAGCCGAAGCCATCGTCGTTGCCACTGGCTCGCATTATGCCGCGCCGTTCAAGCCCCAGGACGACAGCATTGCCGCTTTTAAGGAGGCGCTCTTGAACGCGTCGAGGCAGATCACTCAGTCTGACAATGTGGTCATCGTAGGCACCGGCGCAGTAGGGGTGGAACTCGCCGGAGAAATCAAGACCGTCTATCCCGGCAAGTCCGTAACCTTGGTTGGCGATCAGCCGCAACTGTTTCCGATATATACGGAACGACTGCATCAGGAACTGACCAAACGCCTTGCTGCTATCGGGGTTGCGCTCCGCCTCAATTGCCCAGTGAGTGGTCTCAAACAGACGAATGCGCCTTTTGAAGGAGAGGTCACGCTGGGAGATGGCACCGTGCTGTCCGGCCTGATTGTTCCGGCGATTGGCGCGCGCGTTGTTTCGAGCCCGGCACATGATTTGCCCGGCTCCCGGCCCCAGCCCAACGGGCAATTGGCGGTTGATGCCTGGTTGCGCCCGTCGAAACTGCCCAATGTCTTCGTCATGGGCGATCTTGCGGCAACCGGCGACGGTATGACGGTGGTTGCCACTGCCAAACATGTGCCGTGGCTGAAAAAGGCCCTGCTTGGCCTCGCCAATGGGAAAAACGCCGAAAGATTGCCGCCTTACAAGGGCTGGCGCATCCCACCGATCCTAGTCCCGCTCGGCCCCAAACTAGGTGTAAGTGTCCTCCCGCTGGGCAAAAAAGGAATGACTGTCGGGAATTGGGTTACCAGCAAGATCAAAGGCAAGAAGCAGTTCATTCCCCGCTACCACAAGGAATTCAATAGATAGCGGTCCCAGACGGCGACCAGTGCATTGATTGAGAACCCGCATTGCCAGCATGTGATCTACACCAGCCTTGATCGGAGGCTGGGCTCGTCAAATGTGGGTCTAAACCTCTATGGCCTTCAGACTTGCAGCGACGGGGATGCCCTGCTTATCCAATGCCGCCGCGATTTTGCTCGCGCCCTCCTGTTGGCCCCAGAACATTGGGCCGCCGCGATAGGCAGGCCAGCCGTAGCCATGAACCCAGACCACATCGATGTCAGACGCGCGCTGGGCCTTGCCCTCTTCAAGGATCCGGTACCCTTCGTTGACCATCGGATAGAGCGAGCGCTCGATAATCTCCTCGTCGGTGATTTCGCGTTTGGGGAGGTTTGATCGTGAACGGAAGTGTTCGATGATCGTGAGAGCTTCAGGCGAAGGCGTGCCATTTTGCCGGTCGTTGTAGTCGTAGAACCCCTTCCCGTTTTTCTGGCCAAGCCGACCCGCTGCGCAAAGGGCATCGCGCATCGTTTCGACCCGCGAAGGATCGCGGTGCCAGCCCACATCGAGCCCTGCCAGATCGCTCATCTGGAATGGCCCCATCGGCATGCCGAACTCGTAATGGGCGCGGTCGATCTGCTCGGGCGAAGCACCTTCAAGCAGCAGTTGCAGCGCCGCTTGCTGCCGCTGGGCAAGCATGCGGTTGCCGATAAAGCCCTGGCACACACCGGCCACCACCGCGATCTTGCTGATCCGCTTGGCCAGGACCATTACGGTCGCGAGCGCATCGTCCGCCGTTAAATCGCCGCGCACCACTTCCAGCAGTTTCATCACGTTGGCGGGCGAAAAGAAATGCATTCCCAGCACGTCCTGTGGCCGCAATGTCACCGAAGCGATTTCGTTCACGTCAAGATAACTGGTGTTGGTGGCAAGGACTGCGCCTGGCTTGCAGATCCGGTCAAGCTTGGCGAAAACCTCTTGCTTGACGTCCATCGCCTCATAGACGGCTTCGATCACCAGATCGCAGTCCGCAAGGTCTTCAAGACTGAGCGACGGAGTCAGGAGATTCATCATTTGCTCGACCTGCGCAGTGCTGAAGCGGCCCTTACTGGTCGATGCCTCGTAATTCCTCCGGATCGCAGCAACTCCGCGATCGAGACTGTCCTTTGCCTGCTCGACCAGCGTGACCGCAATTCCCTGCTGCAGGAAGTTCATCGCGATGCCGCCGCCCATGGTTCCCGCCCCGATCACCCCGACCCGGCGGATCTCGCGCAACGGAGTGTCCTTGGGCAAGCCATCGACCTTGGCCGCCTGCCGCTCGGCAAAGAACAAGTGGCGTTGGGCCCTGGTCTGCGCCCCTTGGCGAAGGCGTACGAACTCCTCACGCTCGAAGCGCAAGCCATCTTCAGGATCGTCTACACTGGCCGCAATTTCCACACACCTGAGCGCGGAATAAGGAGCGTCGAAACCTCTCCACCTGCGGGCATTTTCAGCCTTGAGCCTCTCGATCGATCCTAGATCCCCGGTGACAGGCAGATTACGGGTCGAACGCGGCCCCTTAGCAATGCATTCGCGAGCGAAGGCAATGGCGTCGGCCTTTAGGCTGGCCCCTCCAGCCAATTGATCGATAAGCCCGCGCTCTTTCCCTTCTATTGCGGAAATCGGTTCACCAAGCGACACCATCTTCGCGGCCTGCTCGATCCCAACGATGCGCGGGAGGCGTTGCGTGCCGCCGGCGCCCGGCACCAGCCCAAGCTTGACCTCGGGCAGCCCCAGTTGGGCGGAAGAAACCGCGATCCGATAATGGCAGACCAGAGCGAGTTCCAAGCCTCCGCCCAGCGCCGTTCCGTGGATGGCGGCCACGATCGGCTTGCTGGCATATTCAAAGGTATCAAACACTTCCAGGAAGCTCAGTCCGCTCGGGATGTTGGGATTTCCCATCTCCGAAATATCGGCGCCGGCGATAAAGGTGCGGCCCGCGCAGATCAGGACAATCGCCTTGATGCTGTCGTCCGCTACCGCCTTGTCAATCTCTTCTCCGATCCCGTTGCGGACACGCCAGCTCAAAGCGTTAACGGGTGGGTTGTCGACCGTGAGGATCAGAACTTCGCCATCACGCGTTGAAGTCACTGATTGCATTTGCGGCCTCCAATCTCGTTCGCTCAAATCGTCTGCGCCCTCCCATAACGACCTGCACTTGACAAGAAAAACTTACCAGTTAGTTTTACATCAAAGATGGCGGGACTGAGGCTGCGCGGCGCTTGTGAAATAGTGAAGGGTTTCCCGTTCCGATGCCCAACTCGACACTGCCTGCTATCGTTGATTGCTTTATAGCAGCAGGTCGTCATCATTCGTGGATCGGCACCTGGAGCTGCGCCAGTTGAAAACCGTTTCACTCTCGGAGGTTCAATGCATCCGTCTGTCTACGCCAAGTCTCACCCGGATAGAGCCGCGTATGTCATGGCGACCTCTGGCGAGGTGGTCACGTATCGCGACCTTGATGAGCGCTCGAACCAGGCCGCGCATCTGCTGCATTCGCTTGGACTGAAGACCGGTGACGTAGTTGCCGTGTGCATGGACAACAACCCGCGCTTCTTCGAGGTCGTCTGGGGCGCGCAGCGTTCAGGTCTCTATTATGCTTGCATCTCGTCCAAGCTCTCGGCGGGGGAGATCGACTACATCGTGCGGGATTGCGGTGCTCGGGCCTTGGTAGTTTCACCCGGAATCGGTGCTGCTGCAGACGAGCTGCCCGGTGTCTTGCCCGGTGATGTCAAACTGTTCATGACCGGTGCGGCCAGCGCTCCTTATACCAGTTGGCAAAAAGCGCGCGATGTGTTTCCGACAACCGCCGTGTCCGACGGGACCGCTGGCGGATCGATCCTCTATTCCTCCGGAACGACCGGAAAGCCCAAGGGAATCAAGCGACCACTGACAGGTGGCTCGATCCTCGACAAGACTTTCCTCGATCACCTTATGCAGGGGCCTTTCGCTATAGGCGAAGCGCGCACCTACCTTTCACCGGCTCCGCTCTACCACGCTGCGCCCCTTGGCTGGGCACTTGGAATTCACCGCCTGGGCGGCACGGTTATCGTAATGGAAAAGTTCGATCCCGAGCATGTCCTACAACTGATCGAACGCTACCAGATCGAAGTCGCCCAATTCGTGCCGACCCATTTCGTGCGGATGCTCAAGCTTCCTGCCGGCACGGCCGAGAAGTACGATGTCTCAAGCCTGGTGTCGGTTATACATGCCGCCGCGCCCTGCCCCATCCCGGTCAAGGAACAGATGATCGGCTGGTTCGGGCCGATCATCCATGAATACTATTCCGGCTCGGAAGGTATCGGGTTCTGCCATCTCACTTCGGAAGAATGGCTTGCTCACAAAGGCTCGGTCGGGCGCGCGATCGTTGGCAAGATCCAGATCTGTGACGAAGATGGAGAACCGCTACCGCCGCGCAGAGAAGGTGTCGTCCATTTCTCAGATGGACCGCCGCTGAGCTATCACAATGCGCCCGAAAAGGTCGCCGAGAACAGCAACAAGTATGGCTGGACCACCTTGGGAGATGTGGGTTGGGTGGACGAGGAAGGCTACCTCTACCTCACAGACCGCAGAAGTTTCATGATCATATCCGGCGGGGTCAACATCTACCCACAAGAGATCGAAAATCTTCTGATCATGCACCCCAAGGTCGCCGATGCGGCGGTCGTTGGTGCCCCCAACGAAGATATGGGCGAGGAAGTGGCGGCGGTGATCCAGCCACAGGACTGGAACGATGCCGGCCCGGCGCTGCGCGACGAACTGCTTGCCTATGCCAAGGCCAACCTCTCACACGTCAAGACCCCGCGTCGGCTGGATTTCATGCAGGAACTGCCCCGGCACCCCAATGGCAAGCTCTACAAGCGGCTCCTTCGCGACAGCTATTGGGGCAAGGGCGAGACGACAATTGTCTGAGGTGCCGGCCAGCCAATCGTAAATCGGACATATTCAAGGAAGGCAGATAAGAACCATGAAGCTCAACAATTCCATTTCCGCCGTGGTCACAGGTGGCGCCTCGGGGCTCGGTCAGGCAGCGGCCGAAGCGCTGGCAGCCCAAGGGGTGAAAGTCGCCATCTTCGACATCAACGAAGAACGCGGCGAGGCGATCGCCAAGGCGATCGGCGGTGTCTTCTGCAACGTCAACATCATGAGCGAGGAAAGCGCGGTCGCAGGTTTCGCCAAAGCACGTGCGGCGCATGGCCAGGAACGCATCCTGGTCCATTGTGCAATGGCATCACGGCGCGGCAAGACTCTGGCTTTCGACAAGGAAACCGGCAGGTTCAAGCGGACGTCCACCGAAGACTATGAATTCGGGGTCCAGGGCATCCTCGTCGCGTCTTACCGCATGGCATCGCTCTCGGCGCTTGGCATGAGCGAGCTTGAGCCGCTCGAAGATGGCGAACGGGGCTGCATTACCCTGACCGCTTCGGTCGCCGCCCAGGACGCGCAGATCGGTCAGGTCATCTACGGCTCGGCCAAGGCCGGCGTGAACGGACTGGTTCTGCCGATCGCCCGAGACCTGATGGACCTCGGCATCCGCTGCAATTCGATCATGCCGGGAATTTTCGCAACGCCGCTGGTCAGCAACATGCCGCAGAATGTGATCGACGCCCTTGGTGCATCGGTTCCCTTCCCCAAGCGCCTTGGCAAGCCCGAGGAATTCGGCAGTCTGGTGACCGAGCTCAACCGCAACACCTACTTCAACGGCCAATGCATCCGCCTCGACGGCGCGATTCGTATGGCTCCGAAGTAGCCTTGGCGCGGGCATCACACCCGGCGGCGGGTCCCACTGCCCCCGGCGTTCCGAATTTACCAGGCAACCAGCCGGCCTACCCACCAGAGAGGCGTGGCTGGTTCACAGTCGCGGTCCTCACTGTTCTAACGACTCTTTCTGTGCTCGACCGCAACCTGCTTTCGCTGCTTGTCATTCCGATTCAAGCAGATTTGGGCCTCAGCGAAATCCAGATGGGCGCGCTGATGGGGATCGCCTTCGGCCTTTTTTTCTGCCTGGGCGCATTGCCGATCGGCTGGGCCCTAGACCGATTCAGCCGCCCCTTGGTGATCTGGGCGGGTGTGACGGTTTGGAGCATTGGAACGATGGCCTGCGGCATGGCACAGAACTTCTGGTCGTTTTTTGCGGCAAGAGCCACGATCGGGGCTGGCGAAGCCGTAATGGGCCCTGGTTCGCAGTCACTTCTGCCCGAATTCTTCCCGCCCGAAAGGCTCGGATTTCCGATGTCGATCTTTTCGACAAGCATCAAGGTGGGCGCGGGAGTTTCTTTTGCAATCGGTGGGGCTCTCACCATGTTCATCTCGCCGGACGCTAGCTACGACCTACTAGGGCTCGTTACCTTGCGGGGCTGGCAGGCGATTTTCTTGATCGTCGGGGCGCCCGGGTTGCTGCTCGCTTTTCTAGCCTTTGCGATACGTGATCCGCGCGCCAGCCAGGGCCAGATGATCCAAAAGGCGGGCTACGGCGATTATCTTCGGATAGTGAAGGCAAATTGGCGATTTGTCGTGCCGCATCACATCGGCCTGCTGCTGGTCACGACCGTTTCAGTTGGTCTTCAGGCTTGGATGCCTGCATTTTACGAGCGCGTGCACGGTCTCTCCGCCTCTCAGATCGGGCCGTCTTTGGGATTGGCGATTTCCGTTGGAACAATCATCGGTCTTCCCTTGCACGGCAAGCTCGCTGACAGTTGGTTTGCCAAGGGCAAGAGTGACGCGCACCTTTGCTATACTGCAGCTGCCACGCTTGCGGCCGTTCCGGTTGCGGTCGGGATCTTCCTTGTTCCGGATCCAATCTTGTCGCTGGCACTGACGGGACTCTATTTTCTTATCGTCTCCGGCTACCTCAGCTTGCCGGTCACGATCCTGCAGATCGTCATGCCAGGGGAGATGCGCGGTAAGGCAGGATCAGTCCTGATTGCCATCAACGGCGTCCTGTCGCTTGGCGGTGCGCCGCTACTTGTGGCGGCCGTCACCGAAGCGCTCGGTGGCAGCCAGACAGTTGGACAATCGCTGTTGCTGTGTTCAGTTGTGATCCTGCCGCTCGGCGCCTTGGCCTTCTGGGTGGCTTTGCCTTCCGTACGTTCGATCATGGCCACTCGAAGCGAGACCTGATCGCAATGCAAAAGAAGATCGGGTTCACTCGAACCAGTTCCCTCGAAAGTCACATGCTATGGACCTGAGCTACGGAGCCGAAGCTGAGAGCTTTCGTGGCGAAGTAAGCACTTTCCTCAAGCAGGCCTTGCAGCCAGGCGAGCGGCGCGGTGCTGCTCTTGCTGCATTCATAAAGGATTTCCGCCGCGCCGCGTTGCCCCGGCCACATCGCCGGTCGGCGCAATGGGGCACCCAGTCGCCCACTTGGTTACAGTGGCCGCATGGCACGTGCAGGAGCCGGTCGAGCCGCTGGCCGTGATGTTGCCCCAGGGGTTGCTCGAATTATGGGGTCTGAATCAGAGCGCGGTCCCGACCATGGCCGAGGTCAGATTACCAAAGCCCGCCTGCACGACGGTGCCGCATGCGGTCTTCGAATAGAGCTTCTGATCCGCAAGTTCGTCCCGCCTGGAGGAAGCCAAGGTAAAGAGAATCGCGGATAACAATGAACGCAGAGGATCTATTGCGTCAAAACAGGGCGCAACTGGCAGAAAAAAACTCGAGGTTATGCGCTGCATTGTTAGCCACACTTACTGCACCATTTCTGCGTGCAAACGCGAAAAACCCTCCCTTTCGGCAGTCCAAGCCCTTCTTCGGATCCTGCTTTCTCAATACCCTACACCGGCGGCCTTCCCGGTTGGGTTTTTGGGGTTGCTGAACCCCTCCCGCCCTCGCCGACCGCGACTGAGCCATCGTCTCTCATTCTGACCATCGCAGATGCCGCAGCAGAGCTGCGCGTCTCACAGCGGACCGTGCGGCGGCTGATCGCGCGAGGACGGATCGAAGCGGTTCGGATTGGACGAAGCGTCCGCATCCCCCGGGCCGCAATTGCTCAGCTGCTTCGAGATGGCGGGGCCAGTCAGTTCAATAGCATAGAGCAGTATCGTGATTAGGTCCGGCCAGCGATGGGGTTGGATTAATCGTATATGCTTTCACGAATCGCCGCTCCTGTCCTCGTCTGTCCTCACGACAAAGAATGGTCATTACCGATGAACCGAAGTCCAACACTGCCAACCCTCAAGGACGTACTCGACGCCATTGAACGTTTGGAACCAGGCACGCGCAAACGAGACCTGAAGAGCGCCGTATCGTCGTTCTGCAAGGCGGTTGGCAAGTCGCCTGAGCATCTACTGGCTCATCCAAAAGAGATCAGGCCTCTGCGGGAAGGCATCGCACCGCTAGCGATCGGCATCTCTGAACGCCGCTGGGCCAACATCTGTTCTGGTTTGGCAAAGTCACTTGAGCTGGTCCGCGACCTAATGCCCAGCCGGAACACAGCCCCCATCCACCCCGATTGGCAGAGCAAGCTCGACCTGCTGCCTGTAAGCTTGTCTCGCGGATTGTCGGCAGCGACCCGATGGCTGAGCTCGTCGGGTGTAACTCCGTCGACAGTAACTGCCGAAGATTTGAAGGCTTACACAGAGGCCATCTTCGAGGGCCGCATGCGTGCACATGCAGAGAAGGCATCGGACCGAGTTATTTGGTGCTGGCAGCGGGCAGTGCGGACTTGCCCAGAGTGGCCAGGGATCGCTCTTGAGCGCCAAAGCAAGCGCGACAGCTACTCTTACCCTTTTGAGTATTTCCCTGCGTCATTCGCGGCTGATGTCGCAGCATATCTCAACCGTCTGAGCCAAGGTGCGCTTCTTGACGAAGATGATGACAGCGATGACTTCGGACCAGTTAAGCCCGTACGTCCGGCAACGATCAAGACACGCCGCCATCAGATGCGAGCCGCTGCTTCTTGCCTTGTGCGCTCCGGGATCGCGCCAGAGACGATTACGAGTATCGGGGTCCTGGTTGAGGTGCAGAACGTCAAACGCATCCTGAACTTTCTCCTGGAACGACGCGGCGGCCAGCCTTCAGGTGGTGTCGCACAAATGGCCAGCTTCCTGACCAAAGTTGCTCTGTATTGGGTCAAGGTAGATCCCACAGATCATCTGCGCTTGAAACGCATCGCTGCAAGAGTTGCGGTTCAAGAACATGGCATGACTGCAAAGAACCGAGAGCGTCTGCGCCCATTTGACGATCATCAGGTTGTTGCCGAGTTTGTGTGCCTACCAGACACGATCCGCAAACATGTCGAACGAAGCAAGGCGCCGGACAAGCGGCGTGCGCTTCTTGCACAATCTGCGGCCGCGATTGCGCTGCAACTGGTTGTCCCTTTACGTAAAGGTAACCTTGCCGCCCTCGACATCGATACGCATTTTGTTTCCAACAGGAACGGTGTCTACCTCGTCATTCCCGAAGCTGAGGTGAAGAACCGGGAAGCAGTTAACTTCCAGATCCCGAACTTCGCGCTCGATGTCATTCGCTGGTACATTAGCGAGTATCGGCCATATCTGCTGGATGGACCGAGCTCGGCGCTGTTCCCCGGACGAAACGGCAGTTGCAAATCCTCAGCGACACTGGGTGCGCAGATCTGCACGGCGATCAAGACATTCACAGGACTAGACTTTAACCCGCACCTCTTCCGTCACGTTGCTGGCAAGATCTTCCTTGATGCAAATCCGGGTAATTACGAAGTCGTCCGCCAGCTCCTGCGCCATCGATCCATCAGCACGACCACGAGCTCTTACTCAGGCGCCGAAACCAGGCGTGCCGGACTGCTTCATGCCAACCTGATCGAGGATCTTCGAAAGGCGCATCGTCCCAGTCTGAAACGGAGGCGCGCATGAGTGGCGGTCGTTATGGTCCCCGCAAGACCCCTGAGCGACGCTGCATGCCCGTTGAGGCATGGCCAGCAGAGGATCGCGCACGTTGGGACCTGAGCCACACCCCTACCAGCATCCTCGAAGATGTTGGCGGAGAGATGGCCCATCTGGCACCCATCAGCCGGACCAAGACCGCAAAGGGTTGGGGTAGGTTCTTGACCTTCCTTAGTATTGCAGAACCGAGCGCGCTCCTCATTCCTGCGCAAGCGAGAGTTACCCCTAGCCGGGTCAAAGCCTATGTTCGGGGCCTTGAGGCGCTCGGCAACAACACGGCAACGATCCTGTGCCGCTTGCAGGAGATCCGAGACGCGTTGCGGGTCTTTGCGCCTGACGATGACTTTGCGTTTATCAATAGGATCGCTTCCCATGTGCGTGCGCGGCACAAGCCGGCGCGGGAGAAGCGTGTGACCATCTTCGGTGATGAGATCGCCGACCTTGCTTATGATCTGATGGATACGGCATCCAACACTGACCCATTGGATGCAGCCATCCAGTACCGCGATGGCCTGATCTTGTTGCTGTTGGTGCACTTACCTCTGCGCCGCAAGAACTTCACCGATCTCTCCATCGGTGAGAGCCTTGTGTTCCGTGAGGGCCAATGGTTCGTCCAACTAACCCCTCAGCAAACAAAGACCCATGCTTGGTTCGAAGCGCAGGTAGACCCAAGACTTGTGCCATGGCTTGAGACGTATCTGGCGGTTCACAGGCCGCTTCTTCTTGAGTGCCGCGGACGCTGGTACAGACCAACGCATGGCGAAATCTGGGTCTCAACCCATGGGTCTCCGATGACCCAGATGGCACTTTATGATCGGGTGACTGAGCGGACGTGCATTGCATTTGGCGAACCCATCAGCCCGCATCGGTTCAGGGACATCTTGGCTTCCACCATCGCGAGCCATGCGCCTGAGCATATCCATGCAGCGACACCGCTGCTCGGCCACGCCAGTCTTCGAACAACTGAGAAACACTACCGGATCGCCCGCGCCCAAGAGGGGCAGAGACGATATGTTGCAACCCTAGAGAGCATAAGGAGGAGAGCTCATGGATGATCTCGCCGAATTAGAATTCACGTTACCCGATCAAAAGGGTTGGGCTGACATTAAACGCCTATGTAAACTCAAAAAGGCGCAAATTAATGCCTTGGAAAGCACCTTGGCGGAAGCCGCAGACCGCTGTGAAGAGCTTAAGAAAAAAAGCGATCTGCCTGACAAAGACATCAAGTCTGCCTTGAAATCACTAGATAAGGCTTTTGAAAGACTGACGCTTCAACTTGGCCGCAAAGATATTCAAGACGCACTAGCGGCCATCGAGAATGGCGGTGCGATCGGCTTTCTTTTATCTTCTTCAGCCATCAAACAGCTGGAGGGCATAAAGGATCCTGCCGTTTCGACGCTGGAGCTGAATAGACTAATTAATCAAAAACGGCACCTTGGTCAGGCGGTCCTCCATTCAGAACTTGACAGGCTTTGTTTAGCTGACCGCCAACGACTGCTGCATCATTCCATGATGGACGGCATGTCGCTGGCGATTGAACATTTACGCGCCCCGATAACAAGTTGGCTGATGCAAGCAAAACAGAATAAGGGCGGGCGTCAGCCAAAAAGTGACCGAGAATGGGTTATATTTCTTCTTGCCAGAGATGCAGAACTGATCATTGACGATCAACCATCAAATAACGTGCGGAGTAAGTTCTTCAACTTGTGCACAGTAGTGCTGAACGCCTGCAAATTCGATGAAGTTGGTTATGAGGAGGCGGTTGATCGATGCCTTGAAAAATACAACGAATGGTTAGCATGGAGCAGGCTTTCTCCCCTGACAGCGCCCGGGCAGGATTGAAATGACCGGCATTGTCAAATGCAATAGTTCGCCAAAACTTCGAGAGGTAATACTCTCTCAAGCGCGGTCGTCGCCCGTCAATAAGGCGGCATGTCAAACCATGTGGACCTCGACGAGAACAAAAGACAGGAGCAGCAGAACTGCTCTCCAGTCCTCGTGTTTGTCGAGGTCACATCAGAGACCGAGATATCAGACGCAGAACTGGTCGCACTTGAGCGCTTGCTCGGATCGGACCTTCGCCACTTTCTTCAATAATGCACCAGCCCTCTCTGTGGCTGGTAAGCCCAGCACTTGAGAGGCTCATATGTCATTTGGTTCAAGCCCAACTGCGCCTGAAGCTCCAAAGCGAGCTGCGCTCTATTTGCGCGTGAGCACCGGTCGTCAGGCAGCGGGCGAGGTGTCACTGCCATCACAGCGCGAACTGACCCGTCGGTACTGCGAAGCCCAAGGCTGGTTGGTCACGGAAGAATATGTGGAGCCAGGCGCATCCGCCACCGATGATAAGCGTCCTGTTTTCCAGAGGATGCTTGAAGATGCGCGCTCTCATGAGCGCCGGTTCGATATTATCTGTGTGCATTCCTTCTCACGCTTCTATCGCAATGGCGCAGAGATGGAGCTCACTATCCGCCAGTTGCGCAAGCATGGCGTTGAGGTTGTCTCGACAACACAGCCAACAGGACACGACCCGTCGCAGGAACTGATGCGGCAGATCATTGGTATCTTTGACGAGTATACGTCACGGGAGAACGGCAAGAACGTTGTCCGGGTCATGCGAGAGTCTGCCAAGCAAGGCTTTTGGAATGGCGCCACTCCCCCTCTGGGGTATCGCATCGTAGAAGCCGAACGACGCGGCTCTAAGATCAAGAAGAAGCTGGACGTTGATCCAGTTGAAGCAGAGCTCGTGAGGCTCATCTTCCAGCTTTACCTTGAAGGCGACGACACCTCTGGGCCCATGGGCGTCAAAGCGGTCACCACTTGGCTCAATGGGAACGGGTATCGCACGCGCAAAGGGGCGACCTTTGGGATTGGGCCACTCCACCGGATCCTAAAGAACCCCTGCTATGCAACTGGCAAATGGCCTTATGGACGCAGGGACTCTCGTACCGGTGGCATGCATGATCCGTCTAACATCATCGAGATCCCAATCCCCCCGATTATCTCAATGGAGCTCTTTGAGCAGGTGCAGGCTAGGCTTGCGATGTGCAACCCTCGCGTGACCCCACCACGTGTAGTGAACGGGCCTACCCTTCTCACTGGCCTTGCCGTCTGCGCCTCGTGCGGCTCAGGCATGTCTCGGACGGGCACACGGCGTGGAGACAAGGCTTACAACTATTATAGCTGCGCTGGTTGCCACCAGAAGGGCAAGAGTGTCTGCAAAGGTCGGCACATTCGGTTGGAGAAGCTCGATGAGATCGTGCTCGAGGGAGTGGCCAACAAACTCCTTTCTCCCAAGCGCCTTGAGAAGATCCTTGGCGAACTGATTGAGCGGGCCAGTGCAAAAGACCTTGCGGTCGCCGAGCGCCGGTACAAGCTTGAGGGCGAGGTAACCAAGATGGCGATCTTAAAGACCGTATTGAGCGACTGAAGCAGGAGCGTGATCTCGCTCTCGCATCACTTGAGCGGCTTGTAGAACAAACAACCGTTCAGAAGAACGTAACCCCTGACAAGGTGACAGCGTTCTCCAAGCTGATGCGCGAGAAGATCCGCTCAGGTGACACCCAAACACGCAAAGCGTGGCTGGGATCAGTTATCTCCAGGATCGAAGTGGATGACGACACAATCCGGGTCATTGGCGAAAAGCCAGTGCTTGCAGCAGCACTCGCCGCGCAAAACATGCCCTCGGCCAATGTTCGTGGTTTTGTTCGTAAATGGCGCGCCCGGGAACCTCTGTCCCACAGGGGCGTGACAGCCGCGGCTTTTGCAGGCAGATGATAAGGATGAAGAGGGATGCTGCCCGTCTGCCCGCCTTTGCGTGGCCTGTCCTTGCCGGGGTGCTGATGGCCGCGTTTGGCCTGCGCCTCTGGCTAGGGCAGGGCCTGCCACTCTGGCTGGATGAAAGCTGGACGGCGATGATTGCAACTCAGCCCAATTGGGCACGTTTTTGGCGTGAAGTTTGGCTCGATTGCAATCCACCGCTTTATTATGCCGTAATGGCAATATGGACGGGCGTGTTTGGCGCGTCTGACCTTGCCTTGCGCGCACCCAGCCTGATCTTTGCGCTGCTGATGATTGCCCTGCCGCTGGGTCTGCGCGTGCCGGGCCTGTCGCGCGCAGCGGCAATGTGTTTTGCCGCCGTGCTGGCGCTGTGGCAGCCGGGTTTTGACATCAGCGTCGATGCCCGCAGCTATGCCTTGGTGCTGGCCCTGTCTGTTGGGCAACTCTTTGCCTATATCCGGCTTATGACGGCGCCAGACAGGCGCACGGCATGGGTCTGGGCCAGCCTCGCCAGCCTTGCGGGCCTAACCCATTATCATGCGCTTCTCGTTTCAGGCCTGCAGGGTTTGGCGCTGCTTTATGTCCACCGCGGACGCGCGCTGCAGCTCTGGCCGGTGGCCTTTGCCTTTGTGCCGGCCTTTGCATGGCTGGCCGTTCATGCCCCGCGGCTGGCAGATTATGCCCGGCCAGATGTGGCGTGGTATGAGCCCATGACACCCAGCTTGGCCGCTGGGTTTATCCGCTATGTTCTGGGGGGGGCAGGCTGGCTCCATATAGGCATTTTGGCGGGCCTTATCGTGCTGAGCCAGGCCATGGCTTGGCGGTGGCCAGCCGCGCCCATCGCCCCCATGGCCGAAGCGCGCCGCGCGCTGCACTGGGCCGTGATGGCCAGTCTGATTGGCCTGATGATTGAACTGGCACTGGGCACGTTCCGGCCCATGCTGACGGATCGATATTTGGTGCCGCTGGTGCCGGGCATCTTGCTGGGGCTGGTGATCGCCATTGGCCAATCGCGTTATTATCTGGCAAGTCTTGCGGCCCTAGTGATCGCCTTTGGAGTGACGATCACCCCATCTGATCTGCGCGCCAAGCGAGTCGAAAAAACCGACTATGGTTTTGCGCCGGCCAGTAGCTTTATTGCAGACAGCCCAGCCAAACGCCTTGTCTTTACATGGGATCATCCTGCCGCGCGCATCTTGGATACCCAGTCGCTGGCGCAGCTGGGCGGCTTTTTCGTCAACCGCGCCGGGCGCGATATGCCGGTAACAGCCATTGTCTTGCCGCCGGGGCGTGATGGCAATGCCGTGTTGCAACGGGCGAGCCCAAGCGATGCTGGGGTAATTTGGATCTATAATCGCGCCCGCGCCTCGGCGGCGCGACACCGCCCGCCTGTGCCGTTGCTGTGGCATGGGCGCGATTGCCAATTGGAAACAACCCGTTGGATTGGCACCTTGGCCTGCACGCCCAAGCAATAGGCGCCAGCAAGAGGCCCTCAGATTTGCGAAAATCGCGAGACCAGCTAATCTGCTGAGATGACCACTGCTCCGTTACGCGCCGTCAAGGCCCAAAGCATCCACCACTTCCGCAGCTTTGATGTGGTGATGGCCGCTTTTGTTGCCATCCTACTGCTGTCGAATGTGATTGGCGCGGCCAAGGTGGCGAGCCTTGGCGGG